>JAFAXD010000338.1 GCA_019241285.1 Xanthobacteraceae bacterium
CGCGGTATCGGCCGTCGAGCCAGTCGCAACGCCGACGGTTCGGCGACGCCAGCGCTTGTCGAGCAATTGCACGGCGCCGGCCGAGTGTTCCGATGCGATCTCCAGGCGGGCAATGTCGTTGCGAATTTCAACCGGCAGATCGAACTGCGCTTCCGTCTCCAACTCGCCGGACCTGAAGCCGAAAGGCGCCTCGCCGAGCGGAAGCCCCTTGAGATCGAGGGCGCGCACGAAACCGGCATCGTCGGCCGTCGGTTCGGCACGCAGAACCTTCACGCTCAACATGCCGGCAGCGTTGTCGGCTGCGGTGAGGGCGTGCGGCCCCGGAAGTCCGCCGGAAACGATCGTCAGCGGATGCTTGTCGATGGCGCGCGCAAGCGCGCTGGTGAAGTCGCTGGCCCGTCCGGTGTCTATGCCGTCCGCAAGCCACAGTACCTCGGCATCTGGCGTTGCGGTCAGAAAACGCGTCAGTCCGGGGAGCGCATCGCTGCGCTCGATTGAATGCGGCTTGGGTTTGATCTGGCGCAGCCGGACACGCGCGGCGGCCGGAGTTTCAAGCGATATGTCCCGCGGCTCCGACAGCGGCACCAACGCGACCCCACGATTATCCGTTTCCGCCCGTGCGAGCAGATCGGTCGCGGTGCGCATGCGCTCGTCCCAAGTGTGGGCTGCGGTCCACCCGTCGTCGATCAGCAGCACCAGCGGCACCTTCGACTGCGACGTGGCAAGCGGCGGGTTCCAGAGCGGACCAGCTGCCGCGATGATCACCAGCGCGGCGAGCGTCAGCCGCAATAGGGTTAGCCACCAAGGCGTCCGCGCCGGCGTTTCCTCGCGGGGCGCTATGTCGAACAGGATGCGGGTCGGCGGAAAGGAGATTCGGCGCGGCCGCGGGGGTACCAAACGCAGCAGCCACCACAGCAACGGCAGGCTGAGCAACCCCACCAAGACCAGGGGTTGGGCAAAGCCGAGCGGCAATCCCATCATGCGCGCTGCTCCCTGGCCGGAGCCCCGCGCCAGCGGTTGAGTCCCAGCCCCTCGCGTCCGGCGCCGAGCTGGCCGTGCAGGGTGAGGAGAAGCTCGCTCGCCGGACGATCGGTGCGATGAATGATGAAGCTCCAGCCGAGACGATCAGTCTCGGCACGGATCTCCGCGCGGTGTTGTTCGATGCGGGCCACATAGTCCGCTCGCCACGTTTCCGCGCGCCCGGCTGTGATGGTTTCGCCACCCTCCGGCTCGACAAATTCGATCCGGCCGGAATATGGAAACGTTTCCTCAGCCGGATCCACGATCTGCACGACGTGGCCGGGAGCGCCCGTCGCAGAAAGCTGGGCGATCATCTCCTGTACGCGCCCGACTGGGCTCCACAAGTCCGACAGCACGATGGTCTCGGCGAGCGGTGAGGGGGAGAAGGTTGGCGGCAGGCTGGCGCGCTCGGATGGATCATGAACGATGGCCTGGGCGATCTTCTCGACCACATTTCGGCTTGCCGTCGGCCGCAGCAGGCCGGGAATGCCGATACGCTCTCCACCCTCGACCAGCACCTCGGCGAGCGCCATGGCGACCACCAGTGATCGCTCGAGCTTCGTCGCCTCTGCCAGGTTCGATACGAATGCCATCGACGGCGAGCGGTCGGGCCAGATCCAAACCGTATGGGCCGCTTCCCACTCCTGCTCACGCACGTACAGATGGTCATCCCGCGCCGAGCGGCGCCAATCGACCCGCGAGGCAGCCTCGCCGGACACAAAGCGGCGGTATTGCCAAAAATTCTCTCCGGAACCCGCGCGCCGGCGACCGTGCAGGCCGTGAATCACAGTCGCTGCGACCCGCCGCGCCTCAAGAATCAGGCGCGGCATGCTCGCCGCGAGTGCGCGGCTTGCGCCGGCGGCTGGACCGACCGCCGCGACATCCGGCCGTGCTGCTTCCATTCCGATCACCCGAGGCGGGCCTTGAGACGCCCCACAATGCCGGCGATGGTCTCACCTTCAGCCCGGGCCGCGAAAGTCAGCGCCATGCGGTGCTGGAGGACCGGCTCAGCCAGTGCGACCACGTCATCGACTGACGGCGCGTAGCGGCCCTCGAGGAGCGCCCGCGCCCGCACCGCCAGCATCAAGGCTTGGCTCGCACGCGGGCTCGGGCCCCAGGCAATGAGCTTGCCAATCTGGCCGCCTTCCGGGCCCGGACGCGCCGAACGGACGAGCGACAAAATCGCCTCGATGACGGACTCGCCGACCGGCAGCCGGCGCACGAGCCGCTGGGCGGCCATCAGGTCCTCGGCGGTCATGGCGGCCTTGGCCTTGGTTTCGTCCGCGCCGGTCGTGTCGAACAGAATGCGCCGCTCGGCGTCCTTGTCTGGATAGTCGACATCGATCTCCATCAGGAAGCGATCGAGCTGGGCCTCGGGTAGCGGGTAAGTGCCTTCCTGCTCGAGCGGATTCTGCGTCGCCAGGACATGGAATGGCCGCGGCAGGTCGTGCCGCGTCCCAGCAACCGTGACGTGCTGCTCTTGCATTGCCTGCAGCAACGCCGACTGCGTGCGCGGGCTGGCGCGGTTGATCTCATCCGCCATCAGGAGCTGAGCGAACACCGGACCGGAAATGAAGCGGAAGCCGCGCTTGCCGCCGGCGCTCTCTTCGAGCACCTCGGCGCCGAGAATATCGGACGGCATCAGGTCGGGCGTGAACTGAATGCGCCGCGCGTCGAGCCCGAGCACCACGCCCATGGTCTCGACGAGCTTCGTCTTGGCGAGGCCTGGCACGCCGACCAAGAGGCCATGGCCGCCCGACAGAACCGTTATGAGCGCCTGTTCGACGACCTTGTCCTGACCGAAAATGACCGCCCCGATCGCTGCTTTTGCAGCCTGCACGTGCGTCGCGGTGGTTTCCGCCGCCCGCACGATCATGTCTTCCAGTTTCTCGAGGCCTTCAGCCATGCCTGCTCCTTAACGTGGCGGCGTCCAACGCCTTGTTTTTCGCGCGTTTTCGGGAGCGAACTCCCGGCCCTAATCCCAGATCACCCCCTCTGACCGTTACGAGGCGGTTGTCGCCTTGAAAACGCTCCTGCTGCCGGAAATCCATGCAACAAGCGCACCAGAACAAACCCCGTTGGGTCGTTCAGGTTCTCTCCTGCCCTAACCTTACGCTATTTTGTGGCCGACGCATTGTCGGCGCATCACGTTCACGCGAGGGTTCCCGCAGGGCAACCCTGCGCAAAGTCGGTAGCAACCATGGCGAACGAAGGGCAAGGCGACCTCACGACGCTGCTACGCGGGGCGGCAAACGCCAAAGGGCCGCCGCCCGTCCACCTCTGGGATCCGCCCTACTGCGGCGAGATCGACATGCGCATCGCCCCCGATGGGACCTGGTTCTACCAGAAAACACCGATCGGCCGGCCGGCATTGGTTCGCCTGTTTGCCTCGGTGCTCAAACGCGAGGGTGACCGCTACTTCCTCGTCACGCCGGTTGAAAAATGCGGAATCACCGTTGACGATGCGCCGTTTCTCGCCACCGAGCTCAATGTTGAGGGCGAAGGCGACACCAAGACGCTGTGCTTCACCACCAACGTGGGCGATGGCGTGCGTTGCGGCCCGGACCACCCGCTGCGCTTCGAGCCGGAGGTGGGCACCGGTGGACTGAAGCCATACCTGTATGTGCGGCGCGATCTCTGGGCCAAGGTCACCCGCGCTCTGTTCTACGATTTGGTTGAACTCGGCGAAGAGCGTGACGTCGATGGCGTGCGCATGTATGGGGTCGTCTCCGGCGGGCAGTTCTTCGCCATGGCCCCGGTGGACAACTTTGCGGAACCAAACTGATGCAGCAGGTCGCTTACGAGCAGGCGTGTGATTCGTTCTTCGATCGCGCCCGCTCGCGTCTCACACTCGATGTTCCTGCTGGCCTGTTCGATCCGACGGTGGCGGTGGTGCGTGGCGATCTCGATCTCGACCCGGCCATGTGGGAGCGCGCCGGGGTGGCAGCGACCAGGCCCGCGGCCGTACTGGTCGGCATCGTCGACCGGCCGCAGCCGACCGTGCTCCTGACCTTGCGCACCGGCGAGCTTGCAAGCCATCCCGGTCAGATCGCCTTTCCGGGCGGCAAGATCGATCCTCACGATGCAACGCCGCTCGATGCAGCGCGGCGTGAGGCGGATGAAGAAATTGGGCTCGCTGCGGAGCTGATCGACCCGATCGGGTATCTCGACCTGTACTTCACCTTCTCCGGCTTTCGCATTCTGCCAATGGTCGCGCGTGTTGCGCCTGATCATCAGCTTGTGCCCAATTCGCGCGAGGTCGCCGAGGCATTTGAAGTGCCGCTCGCTTTTCTGATGGATGAAAAGAACCACCAGCGCCGCAGCCGGGAATTTCGTGGCGTCACTCGCGAATATTACGCGATGCCGTACGGCGAACGATATATCTGGGGCGTGACCGCGGGCATTCTGCGCAATCTTCATGAACGGGTCTGTCGCTGATTGGGGAGCTGACCGCGCATGATCCGACCGGTCGCAATCGCGCTTGTCCTGTTCTGTATCCCCTTCGCGCTATACGCGGTCTATCTGTGGGCGTCGCGCAGTGGCGTTCTCGACATGTCGTCGTGGCGGCTGCAGGTTCTCGCTTGGTTGACGATTGGGGCGCTGTGCCTGGTCATCGCCGGCGTGTTTCTCACGGCTGAATTCTCCGGAGCCCCGCCGCATTCCGCCTACGTGCCGGCGCATATGGAGAACGGCCGTCTTATTCCGGGTGTGCAGCGGTGAGGGACGATCGCCTGCTCGGGTTGCTTGCACCTGATGCTGGACCCACCGCAGCGGTGCTGGCCGCGCTCGACTGCGATGGCGAGGAAGCGCGGCTTGTCGGTGGCGCGGTGCGCAACGCCCTGCTGGGCATACCCGCTCCCAGCGACGTCGATATTGCGACGACCGCGCTGCCCGACGAGGTGATCCGGCGCGCCGCTGCAGCTGGGTTCCGCCCGGTCGAAACCGGCAAAGAGCACGGCACGATCACGGTCGTCGCCGATGGCGTGCCGTTCGAGGTAACGACGCTGCGCCAGGACGTGGAGACTTACGGGCGGCGCGCCAAGGTCGTGTTCGGCCGCGACTGGCGGCAGGATGCGCAACGGCGTGACTTCACCATCAATGCGCTGTTCGCGTCCCGCGACGGAACGTTGCACGACTACGTCGGCGGGCTCGCCGATCTTGAAGCGCGGCGGGTTCGTTTCATCGGCGACCCTGCAACACGAATCGCGGAGGATTACCTGCGCGTCCTGCGCTTCTTTCGTTTCCACGCAAGCTACGCCGAGGGTCCGCTGGATCCGGGCGGTTTGGCTGCCTGTATCCGGGCGCGCACCCAGATTGAAACCCTCTCGCGCGAACGTGTCCGCATGGAGTTGATGAAGTTGCTGACCGCAACTGAGGCCGCACCGACCTGTGAGGCCATGATGGAGGCCGGGATCCTCGGACCGGTGCTCGGCGGTGTGCCGTTGGTCGCGAGTTTGCGGCGCGTGGTGGCGATCGAGGCTGCCGCCCGTCTTGCGCCCGACGCCTGCCGCCGGCTCGGTGCGTTAGCGGTCGGCGTCATCGAAGATGCTGAACGACTTTCCCAACGATTGCGGCTGAGCAACGCGGAAACGGAACGGCTGCTCTCGATGGGGGATGCCTGGTGGCGAATCGAACCGACGGATGAGCTATCACTGCGCGCCCTGCTGTACCGCATCGGCGAACAGCATTTCCGCGATCGCGTGAGTCTTGCCTGGTCCCGCGTCGGCGCGGAAGTGAGCGAGAACGATTGGTTACGAGCGCTGCAATTACCGCAGCGCTGGAAT
>JAFAXD010000455.1 GCA_019241285.1 Xanthobacteraceae bacterium
GCCTTCCTTGAGCCAGGGCGTACGGTCGCCACTCGTGGTCCATAAGCCGCGGCCCTTCCAGCCGGCGTTGGGATCATCAATGCGGCCGTCAAATCCCTTGGCATAGAAGCTCAACGGATAGGGCAGGCGGAGGACGATCATCTTGCCGTCCTTGCGGGCGATGATGCCGTCGTTGAGGTTGCCGGTCGACATCGGCACGTCCTCGCCGAGGCCGAGCGTGTTGTGCTGATCAACCCAGGTGTAGTAGCTCGCCTCGGCGCTATTCTCGCCGATGCCTTGGAAGCCGGGTCCCGGATACTGATAGAAGCTCCAACCCTCGGGGCAATGATCCCCGGTCGCGGTCGGTCCGTTGAGCGGGCCCTTGCACTTGCGCCGGTCAAAGCTCCCCAAGTGGCCGCTGCCGAGCGAGACCCAGACGACGCCCTTGGAGTCGATGTCGCCGCCGCGGATCCCGTAATAGGGCGCCGGCACGTTGTAGATCTCGGCGAGCGCCGTCTCCGGCGGGTTGGATCCGGGATCGAGCCGCACCACGGCGGCTTGGCCGCCGAACACGCCGACCGTTCCCCAGACGGAGTTGTCGACCGGGCTTGGCATCACCGCGTAGAAACCAGAGCCGCCGGTGATGCGCTTGTCTTTGGCCGGATCGACCGGCTGGTTGGGCTCGACATAATCGTCGCGCTTGCCGTTGCCGTTGGTGTCGAGCACCATCGCAGTCCAGCCTTGCGCCTTCGCGGCATCGCCGGTCTCATCAAATAGTTTGGTGTTGATCCAGCCGACAACCGGTCCGCCCCCGCTGGTCCAGAGCGTGTTGTTCTTGTCGTAGCCGAACTGCAGGTGATGGGTGCCGAAGCAGGTGTCCACAAACGTGTATTTCATCGTCTTGGGATCGAGCATCGCCACCTGGCGCATGCTGCGCTCCAGCGGGAACAGTTTGGCCGACGGATTGTCCGAGCCCTTGCCGCAGAAGTCCGGGTTCTTGGGCGCGCGCACGGTGGCCGAGAGCCACAGCCGGCCCTTCTCGTCGAACATGGAGTTGTGATTGTTGACCCGGGTGTCCCAGAGCTTCTCATCTCCCCAATAGGCCGACGGCATCATCGGCTTTTCCATGGCGGCGTGGCCGGGCCCGAGCGACTCCGGCATTTCGGGGTCGCGCACTGGGGCGGTGTAGCTCGACACTTTGTTGGTCTTGGGGTCGAGGATCGGCAGCACGTCTGTTGAATATTCCGGCGAGCCGAACAACGGACCGTAGGCGTTCACGGTCGGATTGCGCCGATCCGACGAAATCAGGTCATGCAAATATTTCTTCGGATCACCCCATTCCCAAGTGGTGACCACGACGTTGCGCTCGAGGCCCTGTGGGCGCGGCGGCTTGCTCGCCGGCAGCTCGCCCTTGGCGACGCGGTCGGTCCAATCGCCGAAATATTTGAACGGTGCGCCCCCCAGTTGCCCGGCCAAAGGATTGATCATCAATTCCGCCGCCTGCCCGGACTGGACGCGCCGCATCCAGCCGTCCGCGCCAGTGCCGAACGCGGCCGGGATCGTCCGGGTCCCGAGCTGTCCGATCTGATGACAGCCGATGCAGGCTTGGTTTTTGATGGCGCGCAGCCACTCGGTCTGCGTGACCTTCTCCGGGATTTCGCTCTTGCCGCCGAACTGGCTCTGATCCGGGATCTGCAGCATCGCGTACCAGTAGATCGCCGGATAATACTGCGCGGCGGTGGCGTCGTCGGGCGCCTTTACGGCCGTGAGATTGAGCTGCTGGCCGGGCTCAGCATCGACCTTGGACGAATCAACAAGTCCATAGCCGCGCACCCACACCTTATATTTGGCCTTGGGCAGATCGGGCACGAGATAGCGCCCGTCATCGTCGGTGACGACGATCTTGGCAAACTTGGTGGTCGGCAGGTCGGTCGTCTCGGCGATCACCCACACGCCGGCCTCGGGTCCGTTCGGTCCGGTCACAACGCCGCCGATATCGTCGGAATCGATCGCGACCTGCGACGCGGTCTGGGCCGGGCTCGGCTGCTGCGCCTGGGCCGTGCCGGTTGTTAGCGAGAAGGCGAGCGCCGCGGCCACCATGGCGCTGACGGCGACACCCGATTGCAAGGCGGATCGGATCCTCATGGTGTTCTCCCTGAGCGTCTTGTCTCTTCGCGCCTGCCGTTCCGGGCGGGTCGCACTGTTCGACCTCAGTTTGGAATGCCGCCACGCTCCCGTCCACAATGAATCGTCGGGTCGGGTCAGCCATTCGCTCATGGCGACGCGGTAACCCATGCTTCCCGCGCGGAGGTGGCGCGCTGTGGCGGGTCGGTCTTAAATGGGAGAGTTGTCCTGGGTCAGGAGCATGCCATGCAGCCCCATTATATGGTTGGTATCAAGATGGCCAACAAATCGACTAGCGTCTCGGTCGAAGCCGAGGACGCGCTGATTGCCGCCCTGAAGGTGAAACATGAGAATCCAACAGCAACGATTACGTATGTGCGTAAATCAAATGCGCGCGGCGACCTCCGCCATCCGCATCGCGACATGGCGCGGAGATCGGATTGAGCTACGGATCAGAATGATCAGCGATCTCGGCCGCCGCCGGACTGTCATGGTGCTGGCCGCATTGACGCTGTCAGCAATACCGTGCGTGAGTTTAGCCGCCGATTCACCCGGAAGCTGGTCGGTCGTCGCGCATCTGCCGCAACCCCGTGGCGAGACCGCGATAGCTGCGCTGAATGGCAAGCTCTACGTGGTGGGCGGCTACACGCCCGGCAATGAAGCCTCGCCGCTTGCCGAAGAATATGACCCAGCCAGTAAGGCTTGGCGGGTGCTTGCTCCAATCCCGCACGCTGTGAGCCATCCGGGCGTCGCCGCGGTCGATGGCAAGGTCTATGTGGTTGGTGGGTTTACGGCGAATGTGCATGCGGGAGCGCTCGATAGCGCGTTCGCTTATGACCCGGCGACCAACAGCTGGCATTCACTGCCGCCCATGACAAAGCCGCGCGGTTCGGTTGCGGTGGCCGCACTCGACGGCAAGATTCATGCACTCGGCGGGCGCGGGCTCGACAAGGTGACGGTCGCGACGCACGAGGTTTACGATCCGGAGACCGGAAAATGGAGTTCTGCGGCGCCATTGCCCGTCGCTCGCGATCATCTCGCGGTCGTGGCGGTCGGGGGCAAGCTTCATGCGATCGGTGGCCGCACCAACAACAACTCGACGGACAACACCAGCCTGCACGACGTATATGATCCGGCAACCGATCGCTGGAGCAAAGCTGCCGCGATGCCGACGGCGCGCAGTGCGATCGCGGCGACGCTGCTGGATGGCTCGATCATCGTGGTCGGGGGCGAGTGCGATCACGGCCACACGTTCAATCAAGCCGAGGCCTACGATCCAACAAACGACCGGTGGCGCACGCTTGTCTCTCCCGAGGGCCGGCACGGTTTTGGTGCCGCGACCTTGGACGACACCGCCTATTTCGCCGGCGGCAATAAAGGCTGCGGCGGCGGCGATGTCACGGACGAGTTGCTGGGCTTTCGATTACGCTAGAGCATGATCCCGAAAAGTGGACACCGGTTTTCGGAAAAGATCATGCTCAAACAATAAGCTAAAGCGTGATGACGATTCGAAGAAAAGTCATCAACGCTTTAGCCCGCAACGCAACGATTTCAGCGCTGGATCGAATAGAGATACGACCGCACGGCCCTGGCGTCCTGCTCGCTGAACTGGAAATCCGGCATGTCCGGATGGACCGACACGAGGCGGTCCGTCATCCGCTCGGTCAATTCGGCAATGTTGTAGCGCGTCCCAATGGTGCGAAATGCCGGCGCGCCCGGGTGTGGGCTGTTGCCGGTCAATCCGACCGCATGACAGGAACTGCACATGCGTGTGAGCAGCGCCTTGCCATGGTCTTCCGGTTGGTCCGCCAGTGCGGGTCCCGCGAGCAGGGGAAGCACGACGGCGGACCATAGCCCAACAGCGACCAGCATGGATTGTGCAGACATGACCGCCCCACGAAACAGATCCGAAGCAATCATGCCAAAGCCGCGGACGCTAGCTTTGATTCTCGTCAAACAACCGGGACGGCGCTCACCCGCATCATTCAATCACTTCGTCGGCGCGGCTGAGCAGTGTCGGAGGAACATCGATACCGATCGCCTTCGCGGTCTTGAGATTGAGGGCGAACTTGAAGCGGGTCGGCTGCTCGAATGGCAGCTGCGCCGGGGCGGCGCCTTTGAAAATCCGGTCGGCGAGAGCCGCGACCCGGCCAAAGCTTTCATCCAGGTCGGGCGCATAGGACATCAGCCCGCCCTCGCGCACCAGAAAATCGAACTCGTAGGTCGCCGGCAGGCGGTGGGCCGCGGCAAACTCGAACACACGCTTGCGGTTCAGCATGGTGAGCGAATCCGTCACCATCAGAATCGCGTCGGGCGACTCCTTCTCCATTGCGGTGAAAGCCTGGGCGAAGTCATCGGGCTCCCGCACGCCCAATGGCACGACCGAAATCCCCATCTCCTTGGCCCCGGCCTCCGAGGCACGGTAGCGCAGGGTCATGCCGAGATCGCTGGCGTTCCAGAGCATGGCGATGCGACGCAGCCCGGGGGCGAGCTCCTTGAGCAGCTCCATCCGCTTGGGTGTGAGCTCCTCGGAGACATCGGAAATTCCGGTGAGGTTGCCGCCGGGGCGCGCGAGGCTCTCCACGAGCCCGGTACCAACCGGATCGCCGGCGAAGATTGCGACCACCGGAAGAGGCGAGTGCTCTTTGGCCGCTGATGCGGCCGGAAAACCGGTGGTGATGATGACATCGACCTTGCTGGCCGACAATTCCTTGATCAGGGCAGGAAGGCGCTCCAGGTGTCCGTCGGCGCCCCGTCGTTCGAATACGAGGTTTGCGCCCTGCGTGTATCCGAGTTGTGCAAACCCATGCAGCAGCGAAGTGCCGACCGGGCTCGCATCGGTGATCACGGGCCCAGGGCCAAGCGTGCCAACGCGCAATGCCCGCGCTGGCGCTTGGGCGTAGCCGCGGGAGGTCGTTGCGAGCACGGCGCCGCCAAGCATGGTGATGAATTCACGGCGTTTCATGTGAGCCTCGCTGGGCCTGTCGAGGATTGGGCAACCTGCCCCGGCTACCCTTAGCATGCTGCCCCTGGCCGCTATGTGAAAAACGTCACGCCAGGGCCCCGGGGGCGGACAACTTTGCGTTTACCGGAGGGTCCTGCGCCCATGTGCGCGGCCTGCTCTGCGTGCTACATCGCCGCGCTGTCTGACCGATGACACGGCAGTCGGTGATTGAGCAGGTTGGTCCAAATGAACGACATCACCACGCGCTCCGGCGTCGTCAACATCACCGATCTCGTGGACAACCAGAAGCTCGGAAAGTTCTTCTGGAACATCATGGCCTTGTGCCTGCTGGTCTCGCTGGGCGACGGTTACGACTACACGGCCATGGCGTTTGCGGCGCCGGCCGTCATCAAGGACATGCACATCGAGCGCGGCGCCATGGGATGGGTATTCGGCGCCGGGATCGTCGGCATCATGCTCGGCAGCATCGTCTTTGGTTATGTAGGCGATTGGCTCGGCCGCAAACGCGCGATCGTTATCGGCTGCCTCTATTTCGGCGTGCTCACCTTCCTCACCATGTTTGTGCGTTCGCTCGATGGCCTCCTATGGATGCGCTTCATTGCCGGGATCGGCATCGGCGGCGCGGTACCGAACGCGATTGCGCTGATCAACGAATACTCACCGCGCCGCTACCGGGCCACCATGGTGACCGTCATGTTCGTCGGGTTCCTGCTCGGCACGGGTGGCGGCGGCTATGTGGCGGCCGGCCTGGTCCCCTCGTTCGGGTGGCAATCGGTATTCTTTATCGGCGGCGTTGTTCCGTTCCTCACTGGAATTGCCTGTATCTTCGCGTTGCCGGAATCGATCCGCTTTCTCGC
>JAFAXD010000032.1 GCA_019241285.1 Xanthobacteraceae bacterium
CGAGACGCTTGGTCCCCAGTGGGGGCCAAGCTCCTCAGGATGAGGGCCGGTATGTTCTGCTTGGTCCTTCAGGCGTTTTCCGCAACCTCAGCCCTCATCCTGGATGAGGGCGCTGACGTTTTGCTTGGTTTCTTTGGGCGTTTCTGCAACCTCAGCCCTCATCCTGAGGAGCATACGTGCGTGAGCACGTATGCGTCTCGAAGGATGGCCGCAAGCGACCCACAAACCTAATTCGTTGAAGCCGGGTGATCGACTTTCCAGGGATCTTTCACCATGGGGATGGTGTCGATGTCCACATTGACGAGCTTGCCGTCGCGCTTCTCGACCCGGCGAATATAGACATTCTGAACGATATCCCGCTCGACCGGATCGATCATGATCGGGCCGCGCGGGCTGTCGAGCTTCTTACCCTCCATATACTTCACGTACTGCATGCCGTCGGCATTGGGACCGAGTGCGGCGACGCTATCGTAGATCAGGTGCGTGCCGTCCCAGGCGGCGAGTGAGGCGATGTCGGGCGTAGCATTGTCTCCAAACATCTTGCGCAGCTGGTTCTTGAGCGTGATATTTTCCGGATTGTTGTTGGTTTCTGTATAGTGAAACCCGGTGATAGTGCCGACCACATCATCGGGCAGACTGGGGAGAAAGAGCTGCTGGGTCTCGCCGCTGCCGAGGAGCTTGATGCCCGCGGACTTGAGACCTCGCGAGACGTAGGCTTTCATGATGCCGATCGAGGGCGAGCCGGCGGGCTGAAACATGAAAAGTGCGTCCGGTTTGGCCCGCAAAACCTTCTCCATATAGCCGCCGAAGTCGGTTTCCTGCTGCGGCGTGCGTTCGCTGCCGACGATCTCGCCGCCAAGCGCCTTGAATGTCTTGATGAAGTATTCTTCGGCGTCATAGCCGGGCGCATAGTCGCTGACGACGGTGTATACCTTGCGGATGCCGTTCTTGTAAGCCCACTGCGCCAGCGGAACCGTGATCTGCGGAATGGTCTGGCTCACCCGCACGATATAAGGTGAGAGCCGCGTGATCTTCGCGGTCGCTGCGTTCAAATCGATCAATGGGATCTTGGCTTGGGTTGCCACATCGGCCGCCGCCATGGCATGCGGAGACAGGTCAAACCCGGCCAGGAACTTGACGTGATCCTGCAACACGAGTGCTTCAGCCAGCTGACGCGCTTTGTCGGGCCCGCCGCTGGCGCTATCGCGATAGATGAATTCGATCTTCACCGGTTTTCCATCAGGCCCCGTCACCGAGTCTCCATGCAGTGCCTGATAGGCCTCGATCGCGTGCTGGAACTGCGGTCCCCAGGTGGCAAATGCGCCGGTGAAATCAGCGATAAGACCAACCTTCACCGTGTCGGCTTTCGCTGACCCGACTGATGCTGACCCGACTGATAATGTGAGTATGGCCGCCGCAGCGGCACTGATGAGCCATCTCATGGCGTTCTCTCCCTGGCGATTATTATGTCTCGCGGAGACCCGCCCGGATCCCGAGCATGGGCGCACGCGCAAGTATTTCGCGCACAAGCATCGATCATGCGCAGGTGCGCTGAACCAGCTTATAGCTGGCCGCTACGAGCCGCAATCCTGGCGCGGGCCTCACGCCGCCGTCCGCGTGCTTCCTCTTTGCTCACAGGCGCCTTCAGGTCTTTGCTGCGCAATATCGTGTTCGCCTTGGTTGGCGAGGGCGATCCAACTATTCGCGGCATTGAGCAAAACGGTTCGTTGCAGTGCACTGCTCGCCGTCGCCGCGAGTTTGAAACATTGAGCGGCTCGATCTCTGCATTCCGCCGGGGTCGACATGGCTTCCTCCCGATCCGAGACTTCTGCAGTCGAGGAGTTGGGATGGTTGAGCTTGCAAGCTCTGCTTGCCAATAACTATTTGCGCACGCCAGCGGACGCAGCAAAATTTGCGTCAAAATGAAGCGGCTCCGGGTCTGAGGGGGCTTTTCTCAGGTCCCGGAGCCGCCTTGAGTTCGCGCTTTGACGACCTCAAGCTAACACAAGCTTTGCCGAGCATTAGCGAGTTGTTGGTACGAGGACGTACTGCGATTGGTAGGAAACGGTGGCAGCGCCTGTCCGCATTGACCATTTGAGGACAGAACCTGCCGACAATTCCTTGCGGCTGCGGTCCGCATAAGCCATCGGTCACAGCGGGCGCGGAGAGAAGATGAGGGGGTCGGTCGGGGAGGCAAACCTGACAAGCCTGAAAGGAGTCTACCGATGAAACGCACCTTCGTGACAACCGCAGCAACCATGCTCCTGCTCGCAACATCCGCCGCCTTTGCGGCGGGACCCAATGACGGTCCGAAATACCCGACGATGACCAGCAATAAACAATATACTGATCAGCGGATCATGGACCATAACAACGCGGCCCCGCGCTATGCCGTCACCAGCAATCCTAATAATCAGTACACCGACAAGCGCATCATGGACCACAACAATGCGGCCCCGCGTTATTCGGTCACAGCTTCCACCAACCAAAACGCAAACGCGACGGGACCAGGAGGCCAGCGTACCCGCGTGGTTCGTCGGGCTTACCGCTACGGGCCGGTTGCAGCTCACGCAAACCGGGCGTTTGGCTATCACGGCTAAGGGTACGTAATCGCCAGAGTAGCCAGAGGGGCGTGATGGTTGATCCATCGCGCCCCTTAACGCATGGGCAACGTCGTAAGCGAGTTTTCGAACCTCCTTACCGAAATTTAATTGTCCAAAACCCAGGCTCTTTGTCAGGATAGCCGGGCAAACAAACAGAAAACGATGCGCAAAGTTCGCTACATACTCCTGGGCGCGGCCGCCGGCACAGCACTGGCATTCGCAACCGTCAATCGCGATACGGTCGTCGCTTTCGCCGGGGAGATCGCCGGCGCATCCGGGCAAGATGCCGCGCATACTTACCGCGAGCTCCAGCTGTTCGGAAAAATCTACGATACCGTCCGAGCCGACTACGTCGACAAGCCGGACGATGGAAAGCTGATCGAGGGTGCGATCAACGGCATGGTGAGCTCGCTCGATCCGCATTCGAACTATATGGACGTGAAGAGCTTTCGCGACATGCAGGCGAGCACGAACGGCGAATTCGGTGGTCTCGGCATCGAGGTCATGATGCAGGACGGGCAACTCAAAGTCGTGTCGCCCATTGATCAAACGCCGGCGGCGCGTGCAGGCGTCCGGGCGAACGATCTGATCATGGCCATCGATGGCGAGCCGATCAAGGGGCTGACTTTGCAGCAGGCCGTTGAGAAGATCCGTGGGCCGGTGAATAGCAGCATTCGCGTGACCCTTACGCGCCAGGGCGAGGACAAGCCAATCGAGCTGCAGCTGACACGAGAAGTGATTCAGGTGCGGTCGGTCACGTGGCGCGCCGAGGGCGACGACATCGGCTACATCCGCATCTCTCAGTTCAATGCGCATGCCGCCCCCGGCTTGAAGACGGCACTGCAGGAATTGTCGAAGCAAATCCCGAAGGACAAATTCAAGGGCTACATTCTTGACCTGCGCAACAACCCGGGCGGCCTGCTCAATCAAGCCGTGAAGGTCTCCAACACGTTCATCAGCGACGGCGAAATCGTCTCGACAGGTGGTCGCGACCCGGATGATGCGCAACGCTTTGATGCGGATCACTCGGCCACCGATCCGGCGGCAACCGGCCCGCTCATTGTCTTGGTGAATGGCGGGAGCGCGTCCGCATCGGAGATCGTTGCCGGCGCGCTGCAGGATCACGCGCGTGCGACCATCCTCGGCACCCGGTCATTTGGGAAAGGTTCCGTGCAGACGATCATCGCGCTTCCGGGCAACCAAGGCGCGCTGCGCTTGACCACCGCGCGTTACTACACCCCATCGGGCCGTTCGATCCAGGCGCTCGGCATCACCCCGGACATCGAGGTGATGCAAGACGAGCCGAAGGATATGCAGGCGCAGGACGGGAAGGTCAGCGAATCCAGTCTGCGCGGCCATTTGAAGGCGGCGCAAGGAACAGAGATGGCGGGGTCACAAGCCTACGTGCCGAAAGATCCGAAGGACGATAAGGCGCTGCACGTCGCCGAGGACCTGTTGCGCGGCAAGGACGTGAACCCCGACGCGTTGTCGGGACCCGATGCAACTGCGTCCTCTGCAAACCAGCCGTAGCGAATAGCCGCCGCATAGATACTTGACCGGTCCAATAACACCGGCGAAGCGTGTCGCGCATCAATCGATGAACTTTCAGGCTTTGAATCTCGACGCGGCAGTCGCATTATGCGGGCATGATACGGACGCGCGAAAGATTGAGCGATCCGCCGGCGGGTCTGCCCACGTGGTTTACCTGGGACTATGATCTGGCTGAGCTGATCGCCGATGCGGTGGTGCATGCATCCGGCGTACTGGCGGCCCTGATCGGCGCGGTAATGCTGGTCGCTTGGGTGCTGCCCAGCGGTGTCGTAGGGGACAGCACGGCAATTCTGGTTTATGTGATCGGGCTGGTGACGACACTGGGCCTCTCCGCGACCTACAACATGTGGCCGGTCTCGCCCGTGAAATGGATTCTGCGGCGCTTCGACCACTCGACCATCTATTTGTTCATCGCCGCGACCTATACCCCGTTTCTGCCACACATCACGAGCGGTTTGTGGACGGTCGCCTGGCTCGCTTACATCTGGGGCTTTGCGCTTGCCGGAGCCGCGCTGAAGCTATTCTGGCCGGGCCGCCTGGAGCGGGTCGCGGTTGCATTCTATGTTCTGCTCGGCTGGTCCGGTATGTTGTTGCTTGGGCGTCTGCCTTGGACCACGTTGCAGTTCCTGGTGCTGGGCGGCCTCTTGTATTCCAGCGGTATCGCCTTTCATCTCTGGGATCGACTGCGCTTCCAGAACGCGATCTGGCATTCGTTCGTCCTATTGGCGGCAGCCGCGCATTATTTCGCCGTGCTCACATGTATCGTCGAGGTTTAGTCGCGCGCTAATCCACGATGATTGTCGCCTTCATGCCCGCCCAATCGTGATCGGCGCATCGCGGAGCGAACAATCCGGCCTTATCGGCGATGAAATAGATGTCCGCCGTTTCGCCCGGTTTCACGTAGATCGAGCTCTTTCCGGCACCCAGCGCCTCGGGATTCCTGATTTCAACCGCGTTGAAAAAATCCGGTGCGGTGAAATCGTGTCCTTCCTTTCCGGCGTTGATCAGGTGCAGCTGGTAGGGCACCCCGGCGCGAAATCGCAGCTGATCAGGAGCAAACTCGTATTCGAGCATGCGCACGTTGACGCGTTCCGCGCGACTCCAGTC
>JAFAXD010000281.1 GCA_019241285.1 Xanthobacteraceae bacterium
CGCTCGCGAATTCGGCAATCGAGCTTTGCAGGCGCGGGTGCGACTGCAGGACGACGAGCTCCTCGGCGGTCGTGCGCTGGACAACCTCGGGAAGCCAAACCGGGTTTGGCAGGATCCGATTGAAGAACATGGGGATCTCGTGGGCTGGAGAAACTGGAGAACACGGCTTGCGCGCCCTCTCATAATGACGTATTAGTCTTTTTATTATTATGATGCAAGTACACAATATGAACAAGGTTATGGTTATGTGCGGCCATCCTTCGAGACGCATGCGCGCAAGCGCGCATGCTCCTCAGGATGAGGGCTGCGGTGTGTGGCTGCGCATGAACACTCTCAGCTGCGCATCAACAATCTCAGCCCTCGTTTGCGGCGTCTCAACAAACTCAGCCCTCGCTTGCGGCATCTCAACAATCTCAGCCCTCATCCTGAGGAGCACGCGCTTGCGCGTGCGTCTCGAAGGATGGCCGCACACGTCATCAATGGAGAAAAAGCGTCATCTATGGCAGTTCCGTCATTGCGAGCGAAGCGAAGCAATCCAGAACGGCGCCGCAGCACTGGATCGCTTTGCTCCTCGCAATGACCGGGGCGAATTGGTCATCTATGAGAAATGCGCGCCCGTGCCTCGAACGTCATCTATGTCATCTAAGCTTCCAGTCGCGCGAGGTCGGCGCCGGTCAGGCGGCCATCATGCAGGCTGGTGGCGACGAGCGCGCCGGCAACGCCGAGGTGCTGCAGCGCCGCCAAATCCGCCGCATCGCGGACACCGCCGGCCGCGTAGATCGAGCGCCCTCCGGCGCGCGCGCGGATCTGGGCAATGCGCGCCGTGTCGGGTCCGGCGCCGCTGCCGACGCGGGCGAGCGTCATCACGATCAACCGACGCGGCCACGCTCTGGTGTCGTCCAGCAATTCGGTGGGGCCGGCGAACTGCGCCGCGCGAAAATCGAGCGAGAGAACGACGCGGTCGTGACCTGACAACGCGCCAACAAGCTTCGCATCGCGTTGGCTTTCGCTGCCGAGCACGAGGTGATGGTTCGCGCGCGCGAGCCAAGCCGAAGCGCTGTCCGGATCGGCGATACCGTTGTCGACCCACAGCGACACCTGCGGGAGCGCGTGCCGCAGCCGCCTCATCGCGGCTTCATTACCCCCGCGGCCCTCGATGGCGTCGAGATCGGCAATGTAAAGTGTTTGAAACGGATGAACGGACAGCAAGCCGCGCGCGACGTCGACCGGATCGCTGCTTGGCGCGAGCGGCGTCTTGATCGGCCGGTAGCGGTCGCGCTCACCCATCTGCGCACGCACCACGGCGCCATCTTTGAGATCGAGGACCGGGATGATTTGCATGGCGCGATTGCCGGACGGTGCGAAATGGCTAGTTTGATCCGGCAGGCATAGCACGGCGGGGTGCGGGCGAATGAGCGTCGTCATCGGCTGGGATATCGGGGGTGTGCATCTCAAGGCGGCGCGGGCCGAGGACGGCTGCATCGTCGACGCCGTCCAGCTCCCCTCGCCGCTCCGCTTCGGGCTTGCCAAGCTCGGCGAAGCTTTCACGCAAGCCAAGGCTGCGATCGGCGCGGCGCCGCGCCATGCGGTGACGATGACGGCGGAACTCGCCGACACCTTTGCGTCGCGCCGGAAGGGGGTTGAACAGTTGGCAGCGATCGCAGGGCAGCAACTGGATGGCGACATCAAGATCTACGCCGGGCGGGCCGGATTTGTTGCGCCAAGCGAGGCGGCTGACCACGTCCTCGACATCGCCTCGGCGAACTGGCACGCGAGCGCGTCCCTCATTGGCCGGCTGCGCGAAACAGCGCTGCTGATCGACCTCGGCTCGACGACGACCGACATCATCCCGATCGCGCACGGACGCGTGGCGGCGCACGGCTATACCGATGCCGAGCGCCTCGTTACCGGCGAGTTGATTTATGCCGGGCTGGTGCGCGGCTTTGTCATGGCGACCGCGGACCGCGCGCCCTTCGCCGGACAATGGACAAGCCTCATCAACGAGAACTTCGCCAACATGGCTGATGTTTAC
>JAFAXD010000384.1 GCA_019241285.1 Xanthobacteraceae bacterium
CGTGGCGCAAGATGCGACGGGTCACACCCGCTGCGGTCTCGACCACCGGCTGGTCGGCAAAGCGGGAGACCATGTCGTCCGCTGTGGCGCGCTCGCCATCGATGAGGTCGCTCATCTGGGCGCCGAGCGCCGACGCAATCACCACCAAGGTTCCGATTGATGGCCCGGTCTTGCCGCGTTCGAGCAGGCTCAGCATCGACGCACTCAGCTAGGTTTGGTCGGCCAACGCCTGCAACGTCAGCCCTCGTTCATTGCGCAGGCGCCGGATGTTGCGCCCGATCGTGGCCAGCACATCGGCCGTCTCCTCGATCGGATCGATCTTAGCAAGCTTGTTCATCAGGTCTTCCGTGGTGGCGCGGCGACCGGCGCCAAAACCAAGAGTCACAGATTCGGTGTTTAAGCCACATTAAACCACCGATTGGCAAGCTATTTTAATCATACTCAAATCGTGCGATCATGTCGAAACCGGGCGGACAGGGGCCCCTTTGCGGCGCACAGGAGGGAATGGTGCGGATTACTGATTTGACCCATGTGATGAATGTCCACACACCGGGCTGGGTCGGCTATGCCGGCAACAAGATGTACTACGCCCAGAACCTGCAGACCCAGCGCATCGTCGCGCAGCGGGTCGATATGGCCCTGCACGTGGGCACCCATATCGATGGCGCCATGCACGGTGCCGATGGCATGGGCGACATGGCCTCCTATCCGCTCGACTTTCTGGTCAGTCCGGGCGCCGTTGTCGACATCTCCGACCAGATGGACGACTGGGCGTTGATCACGCCCACCATGCTCGAACAGGCGCCGGTCGAGATTCGCGACGGCGATATTCTGATCATACACACCGGCTGGCATCGCTACTGGGAAGGCCAGCCAAAGCAGGATTTGGTGCGCTATTTCTGCATGCACCCGGGGGGCGGGCTGGAATTGCTGCACTGGATGCTGAAGAAGAAGATCAAATGGTTCGGCATGGACGTCGGATCCTGCGATCACTCGATGAACACCTCGATCCGGCACATGCGGCCTGATCTCGCGGCCCGCTTCGAGCGCAAGGTTGGCAAGAGCTGTTCGGAATATTTCGGCACGTTCAGATATACGCACGCCAAGTCGGGCCGGATCGTCGAGGACGATATCTTTCCGTTCCACAGCCTCGCGTTCCAGGAAGGCTTGATCCACGCCGAGAACGTCGGCGGCGATATTGAAACAATGCTCAACAAACGCTGTATCATCGGCGCCTTCCCGTGGCGCTACGAAGGGCTCGAGGCCTCCCCATGTCGGATCCTGTGCATCGAGGATGCGGGCGATTCCGTCACGGCTGTCGGCGATGCCGCCAAGGCGATCTTTCAGCGCGCCGGGCGGACATAATGAGCTATGCTCAAATTTCTGACTTGAGTGACACTTAAAATTCTGCCAAACTTTGCCCCGCCTTTGTGCTGGGCAAAGGGCATGCCGCCGATGTGGACGTCCGATCCTCGATGATCGGTATGCAACGCCTTGCGAGGGAGACCAGCATGAAACCGGCCTCGGAACTCGGCAATCTGACGCGCCGCGACTTCGTCAAGAGCGCCGCGGGCGCAACGCTTTCGCTGGCCGTGGTCGCGCCGACACGGGCGGCTGCGGGCAGCTTGGTCAGCACGGTCTTTGGCGGCACCTACGAGCGCGAATATCGCAAGGCGGTGCTCGATCCGTTCGAGCGCGAGACCGGCATCAAGGTTCTCGCCAAGCTCGGGGTGACCAGCGAGTGGGTCACCAACGCGCTGGTCAATCGCCGCCATCCCGAGATTGACGTGCTGCTGTTGCCCTATCCGGACAACATCAAGGTGGCGGCCGAAGGGATCGCCATGCCGCTGACGGTCCAGGATATTCCCAACATGAAGGACGTGGACCCGGTCTGGTATGATCAGTTCCACGGCATGGGGGTTGCGTTGGATTACGTCGGCTACGGGATCGCCTATCGTGAAGATCTCGTCCCCCAGGCCCCGACCGCGTGGAAGGACCTGTGGGATCCGGCATTCAAGAATAAGGTGACGATCCCGGATATCGGCAGCTGGGGCTCGTGGGAGATGCTGGTCGTCGCGGCGCGCCTCAACGGCGGCGGCGAGGACAACATGGCGCCGGCATTCCCGGCGCTGCAGAAGCTCAAGCCCAACGTGCGGCAATTCTTCAAGAGCGGGGCCGAGCTCGCGCAACTGCTCGACAGCGGGGAAGCGTGGGTGTGCGGCATGACCACGAATATCGCGCCCTATGGCCTGATCGACGCCGGCAAGCCAGTGAAATTTATCTATCCGACCGACGGGGCCATGGCGGGCGTTGCCTCCTATCACATCGCCAAGAATTCGCCCAACGCCGAGCTTTGCAAGACGTTCATCAACTTCGCCCTCTCGCCACCGGTGCAATCCGCTTTCTGTGCCGGCGTCATTGCCGGGCCGGTCAACCGGAACGCGACCGTGACTGAGAAGATCAAGCAGCGGGTTCCGCCGCTTGATCAACTACGGGTGTTCGACTGGTTCAAGATCTTGCCGCAGATGCAGGCCTTGGCTGACCGCTGGAACCAGGAGGTCGCGTTCTAGATGTCCGCGCGAGCCGCCTTTTCCGGTGCGTATGAGGCGATCGTTGCACCGAGCGCGGCGACGACGGCCCTGATGGTGGTCGCTGGCGGTTCGGGTGAAACCACCAAGATCTTGTTGGACGCTGCGCTGCAGGCCAACATGCTGGTCATCGACGTCGAACTGCTCGCCACGCACGCAGCTCCGTGGGTCGGCACCGCCGCGCCCGGCACGGCCGATGGGTGCGCGCTTGGCCCCGGTGCGGCGGCAAATCGTGTTCGCATTCGTACCGACAGGGGTGCGGTTTTCCTCGCCAGCAATATCGACCTCATCCTGCGTTCGAATGGGATCAACAAGGTTGTGTTTGCCGGCGGTGAGCCGTGGGAATTTGTTGCTGTCGTGGACACCACGTTGACCATGCGCGGCTACAGTGTTGTGAGCCCCACCACCTCGGAGGAGGCGAGCACGCTGGCGACCGCTTGGCGCGCCGATCGCAGCAATCAGCGCGGGTGGCAACCTGCCGGAAAAGCCGCAGAGCTCCTGTCGAGCTTTGAAGCGCGTATCGATCCGCGCCATGCGGCGCTGGTGCTGATCGATGTGCAGAACGATTTCTGTCACAGCCGCGGAGCGGCGGGACGCACCGGGGACGCGATCGAGATGATCCAGTCAGCGGTGGCGCGCATCAAGGAGCTGCTCGCGGCCGCGCGTGAGGCGGGCGTTGCCGTCATCCACGTGCGCGCCGAGTATGGTGCGCTCTATCGCGGCATCGGTTCCCCGTACCGCTTCCCGGCGACGGACGTGATGGATGCTGCCGTCTGGACCGCATCGGCGGCCGATCTCGCAAGCGGCGCGAGCTTTACCGAAAACGAAGTCGAAGTCTGCCTGCCGGGCAGCTGGGGAGCACAGTTTGTCGAGGGCATTGTCCCGCAGCCAAACGAGCCGGTCGTCACCAAGCATCGCTTCAGCGCATTTGTCGATACCGGTCTCGAATTGATGCTGCGGGCGCGCGGCATCAAGACCGTGATCCTGGCTGGCGTGACGACGAACTGCTGCGTTGAATCGACCGCCCGCGAAGTAGCAATGCGGGACTTTTACCTCGTCGTGGCCGAAGATTGCGTGGCCGTGAAGGATAAGTTGCGAAGCCTGCACGACGCGTCGCTTGAATCCATGCGGCTTTATTTCGGGCAGGTCCGGCCGGCCAGCGAGCTGATGAGCATCTGGCAAGCGGCCGACAGAGGTTCGTCAACAGCATTGTCCCGATGACCAAGGCGGCCATCAGCGCGCTTGACGGCAGGTTCGCATCGCGGCTGGGCCCGGTCCGGTCAGGCCGCCAAGGGGTGTCGGGCGCGTCCTCGTTGTTGCTGCTCCCAGCCGTTCTCGTTGTTTGCTTCTGCTTGCTTGTTCCGCTCGCCTATGTGGTCGTGCTCAGCTTCAACCCGCCGGTGACCGGCGAGGTCGAGCTGACGAACGAGCTTACCCTCGTCAACTACGCGCGATTGTTCCTGCAGCCCTTTTACAGCGCCATTCTGCTGCGCACGATTTCCGTCTCTGCCATCACGACGTTCCTATGTGTGGGGTTTGGCCTGGTGCTGGCGCTGTCGATCTGGCGCGCGCCGCCACGGCAGCGCGGGCTTCGCGTGATCATCGTGATCTCGCCGTTGCTGGTGAGCATTGTCACCCGCACCTACGGCTGGATGGTGGTGCTCGGCGACAACGGGATTCTGAACACGCTGCTGCGCGCTATGGGCTTGATCGACGAACCGCTGCACATGATGTTCACTCAAGGGGCGGTGATCGTCGGGCTCGTGCATGTCTTCCTGCCGATGATGGTGCTGTCGATCCTCGCCGCCATGGACAAGATCGATCCCGCGCTCGCGCAAGCCGCCGAGACTCTCGGCGCGAGCTCGTTCGTCGCGTTCTGGAAGATTACGTTCCCGCTGCTGATTCCGGGGCTGACGGCTGGGGTAACCATCGTGTTCAGCCTGGCGATGTCATCCTACGTCACGCCTGCGCTGATGGGCGGTCGCAATGCAGGCATGCTGACGACGCTGATCTATCAGCAGTTCGTGGTGACCTACAACTGGCACTTCGGCGCCGCGCTCGTCGTCGTGCTGCTGACTACATCCTTGATCGCCTTGGCCTTGGTTCTTCTTGAGAGCGGGCGGCGCACGCGCGCGTGGCTGGTAAAGCCATGATGGCGCGGCTCTACCGCGGCGGCTTCGATGCGCTCGCATGGGCGCTCTACGGTTTCATGCTCGCCCCGCTGGTCTGCGTTGTGCTGGTCTCGTTCAATGCCGACGCGGTGCAAAGCTTTCCACCACGCGCGTTATCGCTGCACTGGTACTGGCACGCGCTCAATGAACCATCGTTTGTGAGTGGGGCAGTCACCAGCGCCGTGCTTGCGCTGTGCGCGACAGCTCTCGCGACACCGGCCGGTGTCGCAGCGGCGCTGGCGCTTCACCGCTCGCGCTGGCGCGGCAAGGCGGCCTTGGAATTGTTGCTGCTCGCGCCGCTGGTGGTACCCGGCCTGGTGATCGGTATCGCGTTGCTGGTCACGCTCGCCGGGATGGATGTGCGCGAGGCGCCGCTGCGGCTCCTCATTGGCCACGTGTTGATCGTGCTGCCCTATGTGGTGCGAACGACGCTTGCCAGTCTGGCACGGCTCGATCCAGCATTGACGGAAGCCGCTGAAACGCTCGGCGCCAATCGGCTAGCCGCGTTCCTGCAAGTCATTCTTCCGCTCATCCGGCCCGGTGTTGTTGCAGGCATGCTGTTTGGTTTCATTCTCTCGTTCGACGACGTGTCGGTCTCGCTGTTTCTGGTCGACGCGCGCACCGTCACGCTGCCGCTCGCGATCATGTCCTACCTGCAATACAACTTTGATCCCTCGATCGCGGCTATTTCATCAATGCTGATCGGCCTCACCATCTTGGTGGTCGTCGTGGTGGAGCGGCGGCTGGGCATGAAACAGCTGTTCACGGGATAATTCCATGGCGCAGGTTGTTCTCGAGGATATTTCCTGCCGCTACGACACGACGGTGGCGCTCGATCGGATCGCGCTGACGATTCCGTCCGGTCAGTTTCTCACCCTGCTGGGTCCGAGCGGGTGCGGCAAGAGCACGACGCTGCGCGTCATCGCCGGATTGCTGCAGCCCTCAGGTGGTCGCGTGCTGTTCGAGGGGCGCGACGTGACCTCGGTCGGCAGCGCCAAGCGCAACATCGGCATGGTGTTTCAGAGCCTCGCGTTATTCCCGCATATGACGGCGGCCGAGAACGTGGCTTTCGGGTTGAAGATGCGAAAGGTGGACGTAGCCGAGATCGGAAAGCGCGTGCGCCGCATGCTTGACGTCGTGCGGTTAGGGCATTTGGCGGACCGGTATCCGGCGCAGCTCTCGGGCGGCCAACAGCAACGGGTTGCGCTCGCCCGCGCCCTGGTGATCGAGCCGAGCATTCTCATTCTCGACGAGCCGTTCGCGGCGCTCGACCGCAAGCTGCGCGAGGCCATGCAAGTCGAGTTGCGGCAGATCACGCAAGAGCTGCGCACGACTTCCTTGTTTGTCACGCACGATCAGGAAGAGGCGCTGACGCTCAGCGACCTCGTCGCGGTGATGAACAACGGCCGCATCGAGCAGATCGGGTCGCCGGGGGAGATCTTTCGCCGGCCGAAGACGCGGTTCGTTGCCGATTTCATGGGCATCACCAACTTCCTGGACGGCAAATTGGTTGGAGCTTCAGCCACAGCCTGCCGGATAGAGGCGGCAGGCATCGCCTTCGAGGCTGCCCCTGTTCCGGGCCTGTCGTTGGGACAGGGTGTGAGTGTCGCCATTCGCCCGGCCGGCATCAAAGTAACGTCGGGGCAGCCGCCGGGCGGCATTGCCATGCCCGGGTGCGTGCGGCAATCGAATTATCACGGCAGCATCTGCAGCTATGTGGTCGACCTCGATAGCGGCCCCACTCTGATCGTGCGTGAAAGCAACGACGACCTGCCGGAGCACGCAAGTGCGCGGTTTCCCGTGGGGGCCAGAGTCTGGGCCGGTTGGCGGCGGGAAGCCGTGCATTTATTTGCTGATCAATAAGCCTGAGGAGAGAAGCCGTGGCCAAATCCGCTCGCCAGATGCATCTCGGCGTTTACGTCATGGGGACCGGGCACCATGTCGCTGGCTGGCGCATGAAGGAGGCGCAGGCGGGAGCCGAGAATCTCGATCTGCTGGTGCACGCCGCGCGCACCGCCGAGCGCGGCAAGTTCGACCTGTTCTTCCTCGCCGATGCGCTCAACACCGGGCCGACCTTGCATCCGTCGATCCTGGTGCGGCTAGAGCCGCTGACCTTGCTCTCGGCGCTTGCCATGTGCACGTCGCGCATCGGGCTCGCCGCGACCGCCTCGACCACCTACACCGAGCCCTACAATCTGGCTCGCTACTTCGCCTCGCTCGATCACATCAGCCGCGGGCGTGCCGGTTGGAATGTGGTCACCGGCGCATTTCCGGAAGCGGCTGCCAATTTCGGCCGCGACAAGCATCCTCCGCATGAGAAGCGCTACGCCATTGCGGCCGAGTTCGTCACCGTGGTCAAGGGTCTGTGGGACAGCTGGGAAGACGGCGCGATCGTCATGGACAAGGCGAGCGGCCGCTTCGCCGACATCAGTAAGATGCACACGCTCGATCACAACGGCGAGTTCTTCAACGTGAAGGGCCCGCTCAACATCTCGCGCCCGCCGCAGGGGCATCCGGTGATCATCCAGGCCGGCGCGTCCGACACCGGACGCGATCTCGCCGCTTCGATCGCCGAAGTAGTGTACGCGGTGCAGCAGGAACTCGAGCCGGCCAAAGCCCTGGCCGATGATCTGCGCGCCCGCGCTGTCAAGTTCGGGCGCAATCCCGATCATCTCAAGATCCTGCCCGGTGTGTGTCCGATCATTGGTTCCACCGAGGCTGAGGCCAAGCAGAAGCTGGTCGAGTTAGGCGGCTTTCTCGATCCTGTCGCGGCCCTCAAGGTGCTCTCGGACCGGCTGGGACACGACCTCTCCGGTTATCCACTCGACGGGCCGGTGCCGGAGTTGCCGCCGTCCACCGTCATGCAAGGCCACGCCGTCACGCTCAGCGCGCTCGCGCGCAAATACAACATGACCTTGCGCGAGCTGCGCGACTTCGCCGCCGGCGCCATGGGGCATCGCGTCCTGTGCGGGACGCCAGAGATGATCGCGGACGGCCTGGAGGAGTGGTTCGTGGCGGGCGCCTGCGACGGCTTCAACCTTATGCCGCCATGGTTCCCGGGACCCTTCGACGATTTCGTCGACCATGTCGTGCCGATCCTGCAGAAGCGCGGTCTGTTCCGCACCGAGTACACCGGTTACACTTTGCGCGAGCACCTCGGTCTGCCGCGCCCGCCGCACCCAGTGGCCGCAAGGGCGCCGGAACGGGAGATGTTGCGGACGGGGTAACAAGGGATCGCCAGCGGGGCCTTGATGTTCTCCCGTTAAGGAGTATATTTTCTCCGAAACAGGAGAGTAGGATGAGCCAGGCCTTGGTCTATCCGCAGACGCGGTATCAGCCGTCCCCGCTCGTCGACCTCACGTCAAAACAGGAGCGGGAGCGGCTCAGTCCCGCCGCGGTCCGCACATTCTTCAACATCATGGCGCGCTGGAACATTCGTGATGAGGATGCGCGCGTCCTGCTCGGCGGTATGTCGAACGGCCCGTTCTACGACATGAAGAAGAGCCCGGAGCGGGTGCTCGACGCAGATAGATTAACGCGCATCTCGTATCTGATTGGCATCTTCAAGGCGCTCAACATTCTCTACTCGGAAGCATTGGCCGACAAATGGGTTCAACTTCCGAACAGCAATCCCATTTTCGGCGGCCAGACTCCACTCTCCTATATGATGAAAGGCGGTCAGTCTGCGATGCAGACTGTTCGGCGATTGCTGGATGATCGCAGAGGCGGGATGTGACGCTCCCGCCCATCAGTCTTGTTCGGCAGTATGACACGCACCGTTTGATCCCCGCAAAATACAGCGAACGCGGTGAGAGTGTCCTGGTTCGTGTTGCTGATAGTGACGACGACCTGGCCAAAATCTTCGATCTCGACAACGCAACGAATGATCGATTGCTGGCCGAAAACGGGCTGTTACCCGGGATCGGCATCCATGAGCTGGTGTTTGGGGTTCCCTACTATCGGATCGTGAACGCCGCGTTCTGCCACGCACATCCGCTCGGCAGCCGCTTCAATGCGCCGGATCGCGGCGCTTGGTATGCTGCATTCGAGTTGGAGACCGCGCAAGCCGAGGTCGCCTTTCATAAGTGGCAAGAGCTCTTGGAGGTGAACTGGGTCGAAGAGGTTGTGACCTACGACGACTACTTGGCAGATTTCAGTGCCGAGTTTCACGATATCCGGAGTGACGATTTTCGCGAATGCTTGGACGCCGAGAGTTACCTGGCATCGCAGGAACTCGCGCAGCAGCTCCTGGCAGCTGGGTCGCTCGGGATTGTTTATCCGAGCGTGCGTAAACCCAAGGGGACGTGCATCGGCTGTTTTCGTCCCGCACT
>JAFAXD010000644.1 GCA_019241285.1 Xanthobacteraceae bacterium
TGGAATACGCTCATCTACAATTTCGGCCGTACCGAGATCGCAAACTTCCTGCTGGCGAACGGACTGTTCTGGCTTGACCGTTACGGCATCGATGGATTGCGTGTCGATGCGGTCGCCTCGATGCTCTACCTCGATTACAGCCGACCGGAAGGAGGATGGGTTCCCAACAAATATGGCGGGCGCGAAAATCTGGATGCAATCGCTTTCCTGCGCCGGGTCAACACCGAGGTGTTCGGTCACTATCCCAATGCGACCACCGCTGCCGAGGAGTCGACCGCCTGGCCGATGGTGTCACGACCGGTGGACTGGGGCGGGCTCGGGTTCGGTTACAAATGGAACATGGGCTGGATGCACGATACGCTCAACTACATGAGCAAAGATCCGATTTATCGGAGACATCACCACGGCGACATTCTATTCGGGCTGCATTACGCGTTCTCGGAAAACTTCATCCTGCCGCTATCGCATGACGAAGTCGTGCATGGCAAGCGCTCGGTCCTTGGCCGCATGCCGGGAGATCGGTGGCAACGGTTCGCAAATCTGCGCGCCTACTACGGTTTCATGTTTGGACATCCGGGCAAGAAGCTTCTGTTCATGGGCAACGAATTCGGCCAGGAGCACGAATGGACACACGACCATTCGCTCGACTGGCATCTGCTGCATGAACCGCGACACGCCGGCATCCAAACACTGGTCCGCGACCTCAATCACCTCTACCGCAGCCTGCCTGCCCTGCATGAGCTCGATTGCGACAGCGCCGGTTTCGAGTGGCTGATCACCGATGATCGCGATCGCAGCGTCTTTGCCTGGCTGCGCAAGGGCCGCGACGGACGTGCTCGCTGTCTCGTCGTCATCAACTTCACGCCAGAGGTCTACCGGAACTATCGTATCCGCGTGCCGTTCCTCGGCTATTGGCGCGAGGTGCTCAATACCGATTCTGCACGTTATGGCGGCACCAACGTCGGCAACGACGGAGGCGTGCAGGCGTTCGAGGACCGGCTGCTTCCCGAAGTCAGTCTTGTCATTCCGCCCCTGGCGGCGCTTTTCTTCGTTCCAGAGCTCTAAGGCTGCGGGTTTCAACTACTTTGATTCCGAAGTTCGCTTCAGAGAGTGGGGCGATGTATCAGGAGCGTCGTAATCGGGGTACGACAGTGCGATTGGCAGCGGGACTGCCCTATCCGCTTGGCGCAACGTGGGACGGCCGCGGGACGAACTTCGCGCTATTCTCCGCGCATGCTCAGGCGGTGGAGCTCTGTCTGTTCGACAAATCCGGCCGGCGCGAGCTCGAGCGTGTGCCGCTGCCGGAGCACACCGAGGACATCTGGCACGGCTATTTGCCCGACGTAGCGCCCGGCCAGCTCTATGGCTACCGAGTGCATGGTCGGTACGATCCGGAAAGCGGCTTTCGCTTCAACCCCTACAAGCTCCTGCTCGATCCTTATGCCAAAGCGCTGGCCGGGCGGCTTGTGTGGAGCGATGCCCACTACTCCTTTCGTGCCGGTGGCCCACGCAGCGACCTGACCATGGATCGCCGCGACAATGCTCGCGGAATGCCGAAGGCCGTTGTTGTTGATGAAGCGTTCAGTTGGGGCAATGAACGACGCCCAGGAACCGCGTGGGAAGACACCATCATCTACGAGGCGCATGTCAAGGGCCTCACCCGCCTGCGTGATGACGTGCCTCCGGGGTGGCGAGGCTTCTTCAGCGGATTGGCAGCGCCGGCCATGGTCGACCATCTCCAACGGCTTGGCGTCACCGCCATCGAGTTGATGCCGATCCACGCCTTCGTGGATGATCGCTATCTGATTGAGCGCGGGCTCGTAAACTATTGGGGCTACAGCACGCTTGCGTTCTTTGCACCGGAGCCGCGCTATGCCCCGGACAATCCGCTCGACGCGTTTCGCTCGACCGTCTCCCGCTTGCACGACGCCGGCATCGAGGTCCTTCTCGACGTCGTCTACAACCACACCGCGGAAGGCAACCACCTGGGTCCAACGCTCAGCTTTCGCGGGATCGATAATACGTCCTATTACTGGCTGGTTCCGGGAAGCCCTCGTCACTACGACGACTTCACCGGCTGCGGCAACGCACTCAACCTCACGCATCCGCGCGTGTTGCAGCTAGTTATGGATTCGCTGCGCTATTGGGTCGAGGTCTGCCATGTCGATGGATTCCGTTTTGACCTCGCAAGCACGCTCGGACGTGGCCCGCAAGGATTTGACCGCGGTTCCTGGTTCTTCGCGGCGGTGCGCCAGGACCCCGTGCTGGCCACAACCAAGTTGATCGCCGAGCCCTGGGACCTTGGACTGGGCGGCTATCAGGTCGGCGGCTTCCCGCCCGGCTGGTCGGAATGGAACGATCACTATCGCCGCACGCTGCGGCGCTATTGGGCAGGCGAAGGCAGCTTGATCGGCGATGTCGGCGGGCGCATGACGGGCTCAAGCGACTTGTTTCGCCACAACGGCCGCGGGCCGCGCGCCAGCATCAATCATGTCACCGTGCACGACGGATTCACGCTCGCCGATCTGGTCAGTTACGAGCGCAAACACAACCGAGTTAACGGCGAGGACAATCGCGATGGCTCGGACGACAACCAAAGCACCAATTGCGGGCACGAAGGCCCGACGCGCGATCCGACGATCATCGCCCTGCGCCAGCAACTGCGAAGGAATCAGCTCGCTTGCCTCATGCTGGCGCACGGCGTGCCGCTGCTGCTCGCCGGAGATGAAGTCGGCAACAGTCAGAAGGGCAACAACAACGCCTATTGTCAGGACAACGAGACCGGTTGGACTGATTGGTCAGGGATCAATCGCACGGGCGAGGATCTGACTGAGCTGATTGCGCGGCTCACCGCGATACGACGAACATATCCGCAGCTGCGCCCTCGTCGCTGGGTTGACGGCCGCCGAACTGACGGATCCTACGGCGTGCTGTGGCTTACCCCTCACGCCACCGAGATGCACGAGAAGGACTGGAACTTTCCCGAAGGCCGCTTCCTCTCGTACTTGCTCGGACCCTTACGGCGCGGATCACCACACCTCTTCGTGGTCCTCAACGCTGCGCCGCAGGCGATCGAGTTCAAACTGCCGATCATTGCGGACTACGACCGCTGGGAGATGCTGCTCGACACCACGCACCCGTCCGGGGTGCCGAGCCATGCGGCCTATCGTTTCACCCACGCGCCTGCGCGTTCCGTCCTCGTGTTTGCGGCCACGGCATGAACAATTTCCATTTCGGACCGGACTTGACCAGCTCCGGTGTGCAATTTCGCCTATGGGCACCGGCCGCAAAACAGGTCGAGCTCGTGCTCGAACGGCCACGACGCATGGAAGTGCACGACGACGGCTGGCACACGTTGATGGTGCCAGAAGCGCGCGCCGGCACGCGCTACAAATTCCGCATCGACGGCGAGCTCGACGTGCCCGACCCCGCGTCCGCGTTCCAGCCCGAGGATGTATCGGGCCCAAGCGAAATCATCGATCATGCGGCTTATCCCTGGCGCGAGACCGATTGGCGCGGGCGGCCCTGGGAGAGCGCAGCGATCCTCGAACTGCATGTCGGCACGTTCACGCCGGACGGCACGTTCCGCGCCGCGATCGACAAGCTCGATCACGTGGTGGACGCCGGCTTCACCGCGATCGAGTTGATGCCGGTGGCCGATTTTTCCGGACGCCGCAACTGGGGCTATGACGGTGTCCTGCTGTTTGCTCCCGATAGCGCCTATGGCCGGCCCGAGGACCTCAAGGCACTTATCGACGCGGCGCATCGGCGCGGCCTGATGGTGTTTCTTGACGTTGTTTACAATCACTTCGGCCCGGAGGGAAATTACCTCGGCCGCTATGCGCCTCAATTCTTTGCGGAGGCACGCACACCTTGGGGCAGCGCGATCGACTATCGTGTTGCGCAGGTACGCGCTTTCGCAATCGACAACGCACTGCACTGGATCAGCAACTACTCCTTCGATGGTCTGCGGCTCGACGCCGTGCATGCGATCACGCAACCGGGCGAGCCGCACATGCTCGCCGATTTGAGCCGGGCGGTGGGTGCCCGCGCCGAGGAGTTGGGCCGCCAGGTCCACCTGGTGCTGGAGAACGACGACAACCGCGCGAGCTTGCTCGACCCGCGGAGCAACCCGCCGCACGGGAAATACCGCGCCCAGTGGAACGACGATTATCACCACGCTTGGCACGTGAAGCTCACGGGGGAAATCCACGGCTACTACACGGATTATCGCGAGCAGCCCGTCCAGCAGATTGCACGCGCCCTCGGCTCAGGCTTCATTTATCAGGGCGAGGCCTCCGCGCATCGCAGCGGCGAGCGCCGCGGCGAACCGAGCGGCCATCTGTCGCCCGAGGCATTCATCAACTTTTTGCAGAACCATGATCAGATCGGCAATCGGCCCTTCGGCGACCGGCTGACCAAACGGGCGGACCCGCATGCACTGGAAGCCGCGGTCGCCATTATGCTGCTCGCGCCCATGCCGCCCCTCATGTTCATGGGCGAGGAATGGGGCGCCACCACGCCCTTTCCCTTCTTCTGCGATTTTACCGGAGACCTTGCGGAGGCCGTACGCAAAGGCCGGCGCGAGGAGTTCAAGGCCGCTTATGCGGCCCACGCCGACGAAGTGCCCGATCCGCTGACAGAAGAAACATTTCGATCTGCCGTGCTGAATTGGGGCGCGTGTCGCGAGCCCGATGGCAGGCGCCGCTTGGACTTGGTGCGCGAGTTGCTGACAGTGCGCCGCCAAGAGATTGTGCCCCGCATCGCCAAGAGTTCCTTCGCAAGCGCCAGTGCCGACGGCGATTTGCTCGAAGCGAGCTGGTCCCTCGGCCGTGGCGAAACTCTTTCACTGCAGGCAAACCTCGGCGGGACCAGCATCGGCAACCCGCGTCTCGCCCCTGGCGCGCGGCCGATCTGGGGAGGCTCCGCGCCTGCCCGGCTGCGCCCATGGTCGGTATTCTGGGCGATTGGAGCGCCATGATGCCGCGCTCGCTTCCGCTCGCTACCTACCGCCTGCAACTGACGTCCAAGTTCACTTTCGATGATGCGGCGGCCGTCGTTCCCTATCTGGCCGAGCTTGGGATCAGCCACGTCTATGCGTCGCCATTCATGTGGGCACGCGCCGGCAGCACCCATGGGTACGATGTCATCAACCATGCAGCGCTCAATCCAGATCTCGGCGGCGAGGATGGCTTTGCCCGGCTAAGCCAAGCCTTGGCGCGCGCTAACCTCGGCCTCATTCTCGATTTCGTGCCCAATCATATGGCGGTCAACGGCGCCGACAACGCCTGGTGGCTCGATGTGTTGGAATGGGGACCCGCCTCTCCTTACGCCCCGTTCTTCGATATCGACTGGGCGCGCATTCCCCACCGGCCGAAACCGGGAGTGCTGCTCCCCCTGCTCGGCCGGCCTTATGCTGAAGCGCTCACTGCGGGCGAGATCGATTTGCGCTTCGATCCGCACGACGGCAGTTTCTCAGCCTGGTACTTCGATCACCGCTTGCCCATCGCGCCACAATGCTATGCCGGAATCCTGCGGCGCGTTGCCGGATGCGTGCAATCACGCGATGCAACGCTTGCCGCAGCGCTGCGCACGCTTGCGCACGAACGTGCGGACACTCCCGAACACGCCCGTGCGCTCAAAAGCGCTTTGGCGCAACTCTCCGGCGGGGCCGACCTCATCCAATCGGGTCTGCGAGCTTACCGCCCCGACCGGCAGCAGCCGGCCGCCACCGCGACGTTGCATCGGCTGGTGGAGCGCCAGAATTATCGGCTCGCGCACTGGCAGCTAGCGTCAAGCAACATCAATTATCGGCGCTTTTTCGACATCAACAACTTGGCGGCATTACGCGTCGAGTACCCGCCGGCCTTCGCGGCGATCCATCCGCTCGTACTGCGGCTGATCAGCGATGGTCGTCTGCACGGCTTGCGGCTCGATCACATCGATGGCCTCTGGGACCCCGACCAGTACTGCGCTCGGCTGCGAGACGCGATCGCCGAGGCTCAGCCCGACCGCAGCCAGCATTTCTACACGGTCGTCGAAAAAATCCTCGAGCCACATGAATCATTGCCGCCCTTCCCCGGCGTGGCCGGGACAACCGGTTACGAGTGGTTGAACGCGATCTCGCGTGTATTGATCGAGCCGCGGGGTCTTTCTCCGCTTGCGCAGACCTGGCGCGACTTCACCGGCGAGCAGCGCATCTTTGCCGATGTCCTGACCGAGGCCAAGCGGTACGTGATCGCCAACCTGCTTGCGAGCGAGTTCACGACGCTGGTTCAGTTATTGGGCCGTATCGCCGCCGGCCATTGTGGCACGCGCGATTTTGCCCCGTCGCGCCTGCGCGATGCGCTCGAGGCCTTCGTGCTGCAATTCCCGATCTATCGCACGTACATCGCGGCTGATCGGGTCAGTGAGGCCGATCAGCACATCATCACCGAAACGATCGCGGCAGCGCGCGGGCAAGAGACGCAGGATCAGGAGATCTTCGCGTTTCTCGAAGCCCTGCTGACCCTTGACCTGATCGCTCCCGGGCGCCGCACTCACAGTCGCCGCCGCGTGCTGCAATTCGTCGGCAAGCTGCAGCAGTTGACCGGCCCGTTAATGGCGAAATCACTGGAGGACACCGCCTTCTATCGCGATCACGCGATCCTCGCCCTCAACGAGGTCGGCGGAAGGCCCGACGCCGGCGCGCTGGCGCCTAGCCAATTTCATGAGGCGATGGCAGAGCGCGCCAGCAGCTGGCCACACGGCCTCACCGCGACCGCGACCCACGACACCAAGCGCGGCGAGGATGCGCGCATGCGCCTGCTGGCGATGTCGGAACTCGCGCCGGACTGGGCAGCCGCGGCGCCGGAGTGGCACCGCCTCAACGACAGCTTGGCGCAGAGCACGTGCGGTTCGCGCGCGCCGTCGCTCGCGCATGAGTATCTGTTCTATGAGGTGCTGCTTGGGGCTTGGCCGTCAGGCAAGATCGATGTGACGTTCACTGAACGGATGCAGGCCTTCATGTTGAAGGCCGCGCGCGAGGGCAAGCAGCAGACAAGCTGGCTCAATCCCAATCCCGAGTATGAGCGTTCCCTGCAGGCCTTCGTCGCTGGTGCACTCGAACCGGGGAGCGCGTTTCTGGCTGCGGCCAAGCCGCTGGCGGACCGCATCGCGCGCCTGGGCGCGCTCAATTCTCTGTCCCAGCTTACACTTAAGGCCATGATGCCGGGTGTGCCTGACTTCTATCAGGGCAGCGAATTCTGGGATCTCTCCCTGGTTGATCCGGACAACCGTCGCCCCGTCGATTTCGCCGCGCGTGCCGGCACGTTGGCTCAAGTTGAAGCAATAGTCGATTGGGAGAAGCTCGCGCACAGCTGGCAGGATGGCGTGATCAAACTCGCTCTGACCCACCAACTGCTGCGCATCCGCCGGCAGTACCAACAATTATTCGAGGCCGCAGACTATCGGCCTGTTCTCGTCAACGGCCCACACCAAGACCATGTCATCGCATTCGCGCGCATCCATGCCGGCAACGCAGTCATCGTTGTTGTCGGCCGGCGGTTCGCACAGCTGACCGACGGCGGCCGCCGTTGGCCGCGCGCCGCCGACTGGAACGCCGAACTCGACATAACCGGATTTGATCAGATTGAGATTCTGGCGCCGAACAGAGCGCCGGTCGCTCAGGCGCGTCTTTCGGCTCTATTCGCAACCATTCCTGTCGCGATCCTGCGCGCAGAAGTTCGCCAATAGGGCAGCTATGCTTTCAAGCCGGATGATCGCTCATCGTTCGCGTCGTCTGGCGCGACGAGCCGGCGCTCCGCCGACCATGAGCCTCAACTTTCGGATGGTCGCCCTCCGGATCGGCGCCGGGCGCCAGTGACGGAGACGCATTCACTTGGCTAACCTGACGATTCCGGGAGACCTTTTCCCACCACTCGGCCGAGTATTTTCCACTCATGTCGCAACCCCACTGATACCCACGCTGGGGAACTCTAGAGCTAATTCTGGCAAAATTAGCTCCGTCCGACACTATCAAATGATAAAGTTCGGCACTCAGTGCGCTATCACCGCCGTGCGCGATCGGTGACCAGACGGAACACCACGACGGAACGGCCTGCTACTTCGTAGAGATGGCCCGGGCGTCTCGGAGCACCAGCATCCTCCTCGGGATTGTTGGTGTCAATCAGCGCCAGCCAGGCACGGCCGCCTGTTACCTTCGGTAGCTTGAATTGCACGACCTCGTGATGGGCATTCACGATAATCAGGAGGGTCGCATCACTACCGCGGCGTGCGATGCCACTCGTCTGACCACGCCCGTCCAGCACGACCCCGACGCAGCGCGCCATCGGGTCCTTCCACTGCTCGGGACGCATCTCTTCGCCGGCCGGCGTCAGCCAGGTCGCATCTTTGACTTCAAGAGCTTCGTTCCAATCGCCGGTCAAGAACCTGTTCCGGTGCAGCACGGGATAGGCGTGGCGCAGCCCGATCAGCCGGCGCGTGAACTGGATCAGAGCTTCCGCATCCGGCCCGAGATTCCAATCAAACCAGCTGATCTCATTGTCCTGGCAATAGGCATTGTTGTTGCCCCGCTGCGTGCGGCCGAACTCGTCGCCGCCGAGGATCATCGGCGTGCCCTGCGACAGCATCAGCGTGGCCAGCATATTGCGTTGCTGGCGCAGCCGGGTCTCACGAATGCCCGCATCGTCGGTCGGCCCCTCGGCACCATAATTGTTGCTATGGTTGTCGTTGTGACCGTCGCGGTTGTCCTCGCCGTTCGCTTCGTTGTGCTTCTCGTTGTAGCTCACCAGATCGGCGAGGGTGAAGCCGTCATGCGCGGTGATGAAGTTGACACTGGCCCAAGGCTTGCGGCCGCGCCGGTTGAACAAATCGGCCGAGCCGGTCAATCGCATCGCCAACTCCGCCAACTGGCTCTCGTCGCCCCTCCAATAACTCCGGACACAATCGCGATAACGATCGTTCCACTCCGCCCAACCGGGCGGGAAACGGCCGACCTGATAGCCGCCTGGCCCGAGGTCCCATGGCTCGGTGATGAGCTTGACCGAGGAGAGCACCGGATCCTGGCGACACGAATCGAGAAAGCCCCCGCCTTCGTCGAACCCATAGGGTTCACGTGCCAGGATCGTGCCCAGATCGAAGCGGAACCCATCGATATGCATCTCCTGCACCCAATAGCGCAGGCTGTCGGTCACCATCTGCAGGACGCGTTGATGTGAGAGGTTCAGCGTGTTCCCGGTGCCGGTGTCGTTGATGTAGTAACGCTTCTGATCCTTCGGCTGACGATAATACGCCCAGTTGTCGATGCCTTTGAACAGCAGCGTTGGGCCGCGCTCATTCCCCTCGGCCGTGTGGTTATAGACAACGTCGAGGATCACCTCGATGCCGGCGTCGTGCAACCGGGCAACCATCTCCTTGAATTCGGCGAACGCAAAATCAGGGACGCTCGCGTAGCGGCGCGCCGGCGCGAAGAAGCCGATCGTGTTGTAGCCCCAGTAATTCCGTAATTTCTTGTCGAGCAGGTAGCTGTCGTCGAGAAACGTGTGCACCGGAAGCAACTCGACGGCGGTGACGCCGAGGCGGCGCAGGTGATCGAGCAAGCCTGGCTCGATAAGTCCACGGAAAGTGCCCCGAAGGTGCTCGGGCACATCCTCGCGCAGCATGCTGAAGCCGCGCACATGCATCTCGTAGATGATGGTGCGCTCCCAGGCCGTTCCGGGGGGGCGGTCATTCCCCCATGTGAAGGCCGGATCAACAACACGGCACTTGAGCATCGCAGGCCCGCTGTCGCGGTCGTCAAAGGTCAGATCGTCGCCGGTCTCCAGTTTGTAGCCGAACAGACTCGGCCCCCACTGCAACTGCCCGACGATCGCCTTGGCATAAGGGTCGAGCACCAACTTGTTCGGATTGAAACGATGCCCTGCATCCGGCTCGTACGGGCCGTGGACCCGATAACCATAGATCGTGCCGGGGCGCGCATCGGGGAAGAACCCGTGCCACACCTCGTCTGTATATTCAGGCAGAGGTACACGCTCGAGCTCTCTCTCGCCGTTATCGTCGAAGATGCACAGTTCGACCTTTGTGGCATTGGCGGAAAACAGCGCAAAATTGACGCCAAGCCCGGTCCAGGTTGCTCCCAGGGGATGCGGAGAACCTTCCTGCAGGCGCGACGCAAAGAGCGACGTCTTGCGCGCTGCCTGCGCGCGTGAGTTCGCAATGGAATCGTGCATCAAGTGCCCCTGAGGTCGTGCCGCTCTATGTCGGACACGCGCCAGATAAAGGTCTGGCGAGCCTTAACGGGCGAAGCAGCCGAATGTTCCTCAGTATAGCCCGGATGTGGTCGGAGGCTACTGAGTTCGTCCGAGGCGATAAGGCTTGAGGATCGCGTAGACAGCTTCCTGCGCCGGCGTGGGCAGGGCGTATTTGCGCCCGAGCGCGACGACCTTGCCGGCGAGCCAGTCGAGCTCCAGGCGGTTGCCCGCCGCGAGGTCGTTTGCCATCGAGGCGCGCATGGTCGGCGGGAATGCCGCAACCGAGCGATCGATGTCGGCCGTAAGGTCCGGCGGAAGCTCCACGCCGGCGGCACGACCCACGGCGATGGTCTCGAACATCAACTTGTAGAACAGCGCCCGCATATCCTCATCGTCGCGGACGACGCCGAGCGGCTGACGCGTGCTGGCGGTGATGCCGGATGTGCCCGTGAGCACGATGAACTTCTTCCAGAGGTCAACGAGCATATGGTCCGACAGTGTGGCGTCGATCTTCGCCGCTTTCATTTGCATCACGTAGTCAGCAAGGATCGGATCAGGACGCCGGTCGAGGCGACCGCAAATGATCTTGGCCGTTGTGCCGGTATGGCGGATGACGCCCGGCCGTACGATTGTCGAAACCACATATGTGGTACCGGCAATGGTGACGTCCTCACCAAGCATCGGGGCGAGGCGCTCAACGCTGTCAACACCGTTCTGCAACGTGATGACGCGGGTGCTGGGGCCGATAAGGGGGCGTGTCTGCTCGCCCGCGATCTCTGTGTCCCAAAGCTTGACGGCGAACAGCACCACGTCGACCGGCCCAACCTGCTTTGGGTCATCCCTGACGTTGACGCTCTTGAGGTGAAGATCACCAAGGCCGCTCTCGATCTTGAGCCCATCCCGGCGCAAGGCATCCCGGTGCACGCCGCGCGCAATGAACGCTACATCGTGCCCCGCCGCAGCCAATCGTCCGCCGAAATAGCCCCCCACGGCCCCCGCCGCCATCACCGCAACCCGCATATCGACCCTCCCAATATACGACAGCCGTTGTGACATATCGCGACGGTTTCGGCGAGAAAACCAATCGGAATGGCCCCGGACCGGCTGCCACTTGCGGCAATTCCTCAACGGTGCTGCGGATCAGGGAACTCCATGCGAGGCACCGCGTTGCCACCAGTTGTGTGCGGGGCCTATGACTCGTTTCCAAGAATACCGCTCTCGTGACGTGCTTTAGGCTGACTTGGTTGGCGATGGTGGGGGTTCAGATGTCCTACGAAGACACGATTCAAGCCATTACACGCGAGCTTCGCGAAGCATTTCCCAACGATCCACGCGTAACAAAACAAACTGCCCCGAAGCGTCGCACACGACGGAAAAAGACCACAGATAACGCGGACCGTTTGCTGTGGCTTGTTGCAACACTGATCACCATTTTCATGGGGCTTGCAGCGACCGCGCTCTTCGCCAGGTAAGTTCTTTCGCTTGCTGTTCCGCCGGATGTATTCGGTAGTCTCAATCGCGCCCCATCGCGTGGATTGGCGTGAAGCAGCCAAAGATGAGGCGTTTGGCGTCGAATGGAATTTCCCCGGAAACCTCGAAGCGTGTGTCCGTTTGCATCCTTTGCTCAGCGGCTTCGAGAGTCGCCTTGTCCGGCCACACTTGCCAGGTGAAGACAATCTTCTCTCCATCCTTGGCATCGACCGCGCGCCGGAAGTCCGTGTGCTTGCCAATCGGGACGTTGTCCTCCCAAGACTCGACGATCTCGACGCATCCATATTCTTTGAAGAGCTTCGCGCCGTTCTCGGCCCATTTTCGATAGGCCTCCATTTTTTCCGCAGGCACGGGAATCACAAATCCGGCGATGTACATCGTCAACTCCTACACGGTGCGTGCGCGAGTTCATGGTAAGGAATTTCAGCCGCGCAAGCTGGCGCAGATCGAATAGGACTTGCTCGCAACGATTCGAGTCGTTGGCCCATGCCTACCTGACCCTGGGGCCGTCGACGTCGCGCGGATCAGGACATCATCTCGCCGGTGAATCGGTCGCGCCCGCGCCAGAAATCGCAAACCGGACACCACTCGCCTTCATAGTCGATGCCCTCCTGGTGCGGGCAGCCGATGATGCCGTCGGTCATGGCTACGATAAGAACGCCATGGTCCGCAATAAATTCGAGGACCTCTTCGATAACGGCGGGGCTATTGCGGATATCGCCTTTCTCCACCTGCCAATCGCGCATTTCGCTCACGCCGGCATCCTCCGTCAACACGATGCCGACTGCCACCTTGGTCGCCTGGCTGAGGTTTGGGCCATAGAAGGCGATCGTTGCAGCCGGCCAGCCACGCATGCCCTTGCGCGACTTCTTCTGCAATCGCTTCATGAACCGAGCTTCTAGCGACTTCAATCGCCCCTCCGACTCGTTACCACTGCGTTCGCCTCGAGGATGACGGCCGCTGCTAGAAAGCGCCTCAGCGGTCCAACGTGGGGACGGGCCGTAACGGTGTAGCGAATGGGTCCGGGTGAGAACCCGGCCCCATTCGGCCTCTTCAACTACTACTCGGTCTCGATCACAAACCGCCGATCTGCCTTCGGAGAGTCCTTTGATTTGGCGAAGTTGATAGCCGCCTCCGCATTGGGCCACTCCACGATGCCAACGTGCGCGGGTGCGGTGCCCTCGATCGCGGTCACTTTGCCATTGGCTGTATTGAAGGCGTGGCCGCCCGCCGCTGTGATTTTCGCCCTGACATCAGCTAAATTCCAATTCACCGCCGAGTATTCGCTCACGGTGTACGCTTTCTTGCCAGCTCAGGAGAGGATCGTCGCCTTGCACAAAATCCACCCTGGCCGGCCAGGCGGGCCCATCCTCAAGGGGACTCCGTTCGTCTCAAGCGCCCGCCAAGGCATCTTACGGCCCTCCGCATGCACTGCGTTCGACCTTCTCTCGCTCACTTCACTACCAGTAAGTATTTGCGTTCCACGCACGGCGTGACGGGTTTGTTGCACTGTTACAGCACTGCCCTTTCGTAAACCCGCTTTACCGACATGTCCGACCACTCGCCTTTGCCACTCAGTGTCGGAGCACCTTCCTGATTCAAGGTGCGGGCAATTACAGACGAACTCCCTAAGCACAGTAACAGGGAATTTTCAGGGGCATATCAGGGAAGCGAGCCGAAGGGAACAGGGAATGGGGCCTACCAAGGCAGGATCGCTCAACCCTATTGCTGTGCAATCGCGCTCCAATCGAAAAGGGATAGGATCTCGTTACGAAGCGCCGCGAGCCGAAGATCATCGCGTCGGCGTGGTCGCTCAAGGTCGATGTCGATCGATTTCTTAATGCGTCCGGGCCGGGAAGACATGACGATGACGCGATCCCCCAAATACACGGCTTCATCAATATCGTGCGTGACCATGATGACGGTAGGCCGCTCCGCCTGCCAGACGCGCAGCAACTCGTCTTGCAGATAGTGGCGTGTCAGCGCATCGAGCGCGCCGAGTGGCTCGTCCAGGAGCAGCACCTTCGGACCGGCAACGAGCGCCCGTGCGATAGCGGCGCGCTGCGCCATGCCGCCGGAAATCTGGTCCGGCAGTGCGTCGCCAAATCGACCGAGACCGACGAGATCAATATGCTCCCGCACCCGGCGCCTACGTTCGCTTGCGTCCCAATCGCTGGCATGGAGCGCCAAAGCAATGTTCTCGGAGACGGTGAGCCAAGGAAACAGTCGGTGATCCTGGAACACGATCCCACGATCGGGACCGGGCGCCGTAACTGGCTTGCCGTCGATCGAGACGCGTCCCGCATCGGCGTGATCGAGCCCCAAAATCAACCGCAGCAAGGTCGACTTGCCGCACCCGCTGGCGCCGACCACACACACGAACTCACCGGGTCTGGCGAACAGATCAATGGAGCGCAGCGCGTCTATGCGCTCACCGTTGAGCGCGAAGCTCTTATTGACACCGTTTAACTCGATTGACGCGGCGATCACGATAGATTCTGCAGCCCAGCGGGGTCAACGATAGTAGCGGTGTAGAACGCGCTGTTCGAAGGACCGCAGCCCAGCATTGCTCAGGGCGCCCAGGACTCCCACAACAACACTCCCGGCGACGACGATCTCCGGCCGACCGACTTCGCGCGCTCCCCAGATCAGCGCTCCCAGTCCGGGCGCCGCGGCCATCAAGATTTCGGCGCCGACAACGGCACTCCACCCCGCCGCAAGGGCGATCCTGACGCCAGCAAGGAGAGCAGGTGTGACCGAGGGGATAACAAGAACCCGTAGCTTGGTGAGCGGATCCAACCCAAGGGCGCGGGATACCTCGGTAAGGCGCGGCGAAATCGAGCGGATTGCCTCATGCGCGGACAACACCATCACGTATGCGACCGCCAGAGCCACAAACGTGACCTTCGACGGCTCGCCCAGTCCAGCCCACAGCCCGATCAGCGGAATCCAACCAAACAACGGGACTTGTCGGAGCGCGTGGATGGGAGGCGATAGCAACCGATCGAGAATTGGAACAGCCCCCATCGCGGTGCCAAGCAGAGAACCAGCTGTGATGCCAACAAACAGACCTGCCAGCAGACGTCGCAATGTGTCCAATGTGGCCGCGGCAATCTCGCCAATGAGCCCCCTGCCCGGCACCGCCAGGCTGACTTGCGACACCGAAATCTCCGCGATCACGATGGTCAACACGATCGTGGAAGCCACTAGCCACAAGTAGGATCGCCATTTGAAGTGGTGCGGGCCGCCGACGACACCAACGCTCATGCGGCGGCCCTTCCGGAACCAAATCGCTCGAACCGCAGCAGCATGCGGTCCATCGCAAACCCGAGCCCGCCAGTGACCAGAACAGCAGTTAGAACCAGATCCATCTGGAATTGGGTGCGACCCACATCCATCAAATGGCCGAGCCCGACATTGGCGCAAAACAGTTCGGCGAAGACCAGAACCATCCAGCCCTTGGACAATCCAATGCGGAGACCCCCGACAATGCGTGGCAGGGTCGCCGGCAAGAGGACGCGGCGAAACCGAAGTCCGGCAGGCAGCGCGAGCGCCGCCGCAACCTCGAGATAACGCTGGGGAATGCCGCGAATGGCCTCCTGGGTGCCGATCGTTACCGGAACGAATACAGCGAGCCCGATCACTGCGACCTTGAATTCCTCGCCAATGCCCAACAACAAGATCGCAATGGGCGCCCAGGCCACAGCAGGCATCTGTGCGAAAGCGTAGAATAACGGTCCGGCATAACGATCGAGCCGCGGAGACACGGCAACGAGCGTGCCGAAGGCGACGCCGCACGCCGCGCCACTGGCAAAGCCGGCGAGAACCCGGAACAGACTAGCCAGCGCCGCCTCCTCCAGTTCCCCGTCCGCGAGCATCGCGCGCGCCGTCTCGAACACCTCGTGCGGGGGTACAAGAATTTGGATGGGGACCAACTCTCGCTCGGTCAGCCACCACCATAAGACGAGCAGCAACACGGGCGACGCAAGCCATGTGGCCACTTGCCCAAGTCGAGCGACAGCATCGAGCGGCTGAGATTTCGTCGTCACTCGTCAGTTACTCGCCTTCGTGATTTTGGCGGTGCCGTCCTGATCGTATTCAGGCCAGAAGCCAATCAAGCCGAGTTGTTTGATAGCTGCATCCACGAAGCTGCGATCCACCCAGGTGTCGACGTCAACGGGACGGCGGATAAGTTTGTTGTCATACATGTAGGCCGAGGCCTTTTTATAGTGGGTGATCAGGAATTCGTCCGGAATGGGTGAAAAGCGAAACTTGAGATCAGTTCCCTCATACTCACGGCGGAAGTTTTCGAGCGGAAAGCCGGTCTGCGCCCACGTCTCGTACACCGCCGGCGCATTGGCCGGGTCGCTCGCCCATTGGCTGGTTCGCACAATCGCCTTGAGGAACCTGGTCACCGCCGTGGGATAGGTCTTGGCGAACTCGTCGGCCACAAAGAAATCCGCCACATAGAGCCAATCCCGGGGCGCATCGCGGGTCGACCAGATGATCTTGGCGACGCCGTCCGTGGTGAAATTGAACGAGCTCGAGGTGTCGTAGAATGCGTCAATATCGCCACGCTCCAGGGCGGTCCGGGCATCGGGCACGCTCAGATTGAGGACCTGGACATCAGATTGCTTGAGCCCGCGGCTGCGCAACAGGTTGTCGAAGCCGTACTCCCAGGGCTGCCCTTTGCGGATTGCGATCTTGCGGCCCTTGAGTTCAGCGATGTCCTTCACGGTCGAACTCGGCGCTACGTAAAGATAGGCGTTGTTGCCGCGGAAGCCGCCGCCGATGAACCGCGTCTTCAAACCGCCGGCACGACCAAATATGGCCGGAAACTCGCCCGCGTAGCCGATATCGACGGAGCGATTGGCCAGCGCCTCGTTGGAGGCCGGACCGCCGCCTTTGAGGTGTTGCCAAGTGACCGTTACACCGTCATTTGCGAACTCTTGCTCAACCGCCTCACGGGCGGCGGCCAATCCCGAATTGGCGCTGGAGAACGGCTTGCCGATGGTGAACCCGCGCCCGTGGAGATCCGAATCTCCTTGGGCAGGTCCTCTGCGACGGCAGAGAGCGGCATTCCGCCAACCCAACAAAACGCCAGCGCGCCGGCGATACCAATACGACCAAGGGTCTTGTTCACGAGAGCTCCAGTTGTTGATTGCAGTTACTCGGCGGCGTCGACGAAGGCGGCGCGCGACGCGAGGCGCTCACGTACCAAAGGCAGCACGTTTTCGCCGATGCGGTAGGCCTCTTCGAGGTGCGGATACCCGGACAGGATGAACATATCGACGCCCGCATCGTGAAACTCGAGGATGCGATCGGCCACGTTTTCGAAGCTACCGACAAGAGCGGTGCCTGGCGGGATGCCAATGTAGCCGTAACCACTCCAGACATTCGCGTGATTGAACAACCGTTCGAACCCTTCGTCGCCCTCGGCTTGCAATCGCACTTGCCGGCTCTGTCCAACGGACGTCGAGGCGCGAGCCAAGGCTTTGGCCGCGTTCGCCGCGCCACGCGCCACCCCTTCGTTGTAGATTCGCTGGGCCTCGGCGCGCGCTTCTTCCTCCGTGCGGCGCGCCAGCGTGTCGACTGACATGCCGAAGCGAAGCGAACGTCCCTCACGGGCGGCAAGCGCACGCATCTCCGCGATAGCTGCGCCGGTTAATGCCGGTGTTTCAGCACGCAACAGATAGATATCGGCATGCCGCGCCGCCACCAGCTTGCCACCGTCCGACGACCCGACGGTGCATATCGGAGGAACGGGTGCTTGCAGGTGCGGTCCGCGCAGGCCACCGTTACGGATATTGTAGTACTTGCCTGCGAAACTGAATGGTTCCCCTGACCAGAGCCCGCGCACGATTTCGATATACTCGGCCGTGCGCTCGTAACGAGCATCGGGGCTCTCCCAATCGCCGTAGCCGTTCTGCAAGCCGTCATTCGATCCGTTGATGATATTCCACATCAGCCGTCCGCCGCTGAGCCGCTGAAAGGTCGCAGCCATCAGGGCCGCGTAGGATGGCGGCACATGGAATGGCTGAAAGGCAACGATGTACTTGAGCAATCGCGTGCGTTGCGCGAGCGCGCTGGAGACGACCCAGGGCTCGTCGCAGGCCGGACCGCCCACCATGAGCACGCCCTGAAACGCGTTGATCTCAGCTGCCTGTGCCACCTGCGCCAAATAGTCGATGTAAGTCAGTGGATCGCCGATCCGTGTGTTCGACAGTGCGCCAGTCGAATGCGCCGGATCGTCGTTCCAATCCCCCCGTCGTCGATTGTCCCCCGGGGGATGATGTCCGTCGCCTTGAGTCGGCAGGCGCCAAAAGAAATCGATGCTCATCGCATGCTCGTGTCGTCAAAATCCATCAGCTCAAGCAGGGACCGTGTTCGGACGGCGCATGTTCCAGCCAAGATCACCGCCTATCACCCCGATCTCCAATTGTCTATATATTTAATGGACTACTGTCATGGCGGCTGCAGTTCCGTAGTGACCGCCTTGCCAAAACGATTTGTGCTCGCAACGCACGCGCCGGTGGGGCATCTCCTGCCGATTATTGCCGGAAAAACAATTTGCCCAAACATCCATAAGAGCGGAGTTCAACCGCATCGAGTTTGGGCAAAACTTGGGTTGTTTAACTCCATTCAAGCGGTTGATTTTCTACTACATTTATAGACTTATAGACGAGGTGCGGGTCCCGTGATCATCTTGAACGAACACCCTGTGCAGCAAGGAGCTGATGCGACCGTCGAACGACTCTTGCGTTCGACCGACCTCGAGGGCGAGACATGGTTCGAGCGCCATGATGGCCCAACCGTGCTGGTTGCATTTGCTATTTATACGAGCTGGATCGCGCTGCTCCTGTTTCATCAGCGCATCCCTTGGTGGCTGTTGGCGGTCGCCGGTGGCTATGTCATTCAATGGCATTTTTCGCTGCAACACGAAGCGATCCACGGGATGCGCGGCCTGCCCAAATGGCTGCGGATCGCGTTGGTTTATCCGCCGATCGGAGCCTGGTTTCCGTTTGAGCTTTATCGCCGCTCGCATTTGCAACACCACCGCAACAGCTTTCTCACCTATCCCGGTCAGGATACCGAATCCTACTATCACGAGGATGAGGATTGGGAGGATTTCGGCCGGCCCTGGCGCGGCCTACTGATCGTCAATCAAACATTTTTGGGGCGCCTTTTCCTCGGCCCTTTTCTTCGCACGCCCCAGCTCTACTTGAAGGAGGGTGGCAAGATCCTGTCTGGGGACGCCAAAAATCTGGGGATATGGCTGCGCCATATCGCGGCGTTTGCGCTCGTCCTCCTCGCCGTCACGACGGTGTTCGGCATGCCGGTCTGGGCCTATTTCGCAACCTTCCTGTATCCAGGCCTCGTGTTTGGAATGATGCGCAGCTATACCGAGCACCGGTGGGGCGAGCGGCCAAGCGAGCGTACGGCAGTCGTCGAATCAAACTGGGTGTTCGGTCTCCTCTTTCTGTGGAATAACCTCCACGCCGTCCATCACATTTATCCCACCGCGCCCTGGTATAGGGTGCCGCGGATCTGGCGCGAGCATCGTGATCGCATCATCGCCCATAATGGCGGGTTCGTATTCAAGGGTTATGGCGAGATCGCCTGGCGGTGGCTGGTCAGACCAAATTTCATCCCGGTCCATCCCCTGGCCACGGGTCGAGATGCAACGACAGCGAGGGTGACCCCAGCAATCCAAGGGGGCCGTTGACAGGATTCCTATAGGTCCTTACGCGATGCACCGACCGTCCCGGCAAAGCTCGAATCCCGGACATCATGATGCGCTCGGCAAGTCTGCCCATGTATCGGCTTCCAGAGGTGGCAGCGGCGACTGCTGCGCTCTGGGATGCGCTACGGGTGCGTCTGGTCGCGCGTGGACTAGCGATTGACGATGTCATCTTTGCGGATGCTGCGGCGCCCGTGCCGGAAGGTATCGGTCCGCACGTTTTCTTCACGCAGGTCTGCGGCTATCCGTTGTTCAAGGTTTTCCGCGACCAAGGCGCTATTCTGGCGACACCATCTTACGCATTTGCCGGATGCGAAGGCCCCAATCATTGTGCTTTCTTTATCGTCCGGGCAAACGATCCGGCGCGGCGGCTTGAGGAGTTGCGCGGACGTGTGTTCGGCTGCAACAGCCGGCTCTCCAATTCCGGCATGAACCTGCCGCGGCTCGCGCTGGCTCGGATCGCTAGGGGCAAGCCTTTCTTCCAGCAGGTGGTGATGACGGGTGGACACTTGGCCAGCCTCGATCATCTGCATCGGGCAACGATCGACCTCTGCGCCATTGACTGCGTCACGTGGGGCCTGGTGCAAAAGTTTCGCCCGGATCAAGCCGCGCGATATCGGATTTTGGCGCAGACGGCGCCGAGCCCGTCGCTGCCCTTCGTGACCAGTACAACAACGAATGCGCCGACCATCACGACGCTTCGGGATGCCCTTAGCGCGCTATTCGCGGATGCAGAAACAGCCAGCATTCGAGAAACCCTCGGCCTGACCGCCGTGTCGAACGTAGATTCGGCAGCCTACGAACGGCTGGCTGACTATGAGCAAGAAGCCAATGATCTTGGCTATCCAATCCTCGAATAGGCGTGCGTGACATGCTGGCGCTCGAGTTTAATCACACCCGAAGGCTCCGGCCGTCTCGCCATGGCAGGGACAGCTCACTTGCAAATGCAGCTTGAAACGCGACGGCGGCGTCTGTTCGCTGCGGCCATTAACGACAATCTTTCCATCAATGAAGGCAAAGGCGATTCCCGGAAGATCTCCGTGTGCGATCGCATCGCTGAGTGTTCGTCCCGAAGACCCTTCAACCGGCCCGCAGATCAGGAAATCGGCGGGGGCACCCAACTTGAGAACGCCGACGTCGAGCCCATGCGCCCGCGCCGTATTGCCGGTTGCGATGGCAACAGCTTCGCCCGGCGTCAAACCGCAAACGGATGCAAGGTACAGAATGTTCCTGAGCATGGCGCGTGGCCCGACACCTGTCCCTCCCGGAGTATCGGTGCCCAAGTTGACACGTGCGAGCTGCCCGTGTTGCTTTAGCCTTTTCGCGGCAAGCAAAGTTGATCGGTAATTCCCGGATGTGCATATCTCAAGCCAGAAATCGGTGTTGTCGATAACGCGCTCCAAATCGCCATCGCTCATGGGGATCGGTCCACCCGAGACATGCGCCGCGATGTCCGGTTGCAACCATGACAAAATCTCGTAACCGCACATCTGGCTGACGCCGGACCGGGACACCCCGCCGGTATGTATCTTGGTTCGGATGCCACGCTCCCGACAGAGCCGCACATAGCGTTTGGCTTCCTCCGGATCGGCCGTCAGCGGGTAGAACAGAAATTTCGCGAGGATGGCGCCGACTTTCGCCAGGCAGTCGAAATGTGCCTCCGTCATGCCGGGCACGAGCAAAACCGTTCCGGCATGCAGTTTCACGTTGCTCCATCGCACTCGGCCGGTGGTTTGCCGTGTCACCTCAGCAAGCGACGTAACCAGCTCCGGCGTCAGATTTTTGTAATCGAGACCCGGCGTGTGGAGCTCGCCGGCCGAGACCATTGTTGTCGTGCCACCATGAAGGTAAGCCCCAACCCATCCGATGGTGTTTTGCGTCGGTGTCCATTCGCCCAGCACCGGATGGACATGACCGTCGACCAACCCCGGAAGAATGGCGCTCCCCTTGGCATCGATGACGGCACCAGGAGCACTCCCGGACGGCGGATCGAACGACACGATCCGTCCATCTTCCACATAGAGGCTCTTTACCTGTGCGGTGGGTGCAGCAATGTCGCCGGTAAAGAATTCGCCAATGTTGTGAACCAAGAGGCCTGACATCAATGCTCTTTCAGCTTGACGGGTCGCCGGCAGACGTCCCCGGAAACTTTCACGGCGAGCCAATCATGGCGTAAGCTTAGCGGGAAATATTTCTTGATCAACGCACGAGGGTCTGGAGCGCGATCATTCACAGCCCTCACTATTGCGAATGCACCAAGGGCTCGGCGGCGACAAACGACGGCAAATACGGCAATCCGGCCACCACCGAGCGAACCGAGATAGATCGTGGTGATGTCGGGGCCGCCGATGTCACGCTTGCGATGTTCCGCAGTACCCTGCTCAGGCGTGATGAATGGTCTCGTCGTGCACGGGTGCCTCATCTTTGCCGTGCACGCCAAGACGGAGAGTGGCGATTGATATAGAGAGCCATTTTGCTCGCCAGTAGATTTACAGTATTTTTTTCTAGATTGCGCAACATCACATCAGTCGTATTGCTTTCCTAAACGGCATCAACCGATCTATTGACTTAATCTATTAATTTTCTCGATAATGCCTCACAGTTGTCGCGGATGGCCATAGAGGATTGTTCGCGCGAGTCTATCGAGCGCAGCTCCCTTCGTCACAATGTACGACGCGGCAGCGCGATCATCGAAGTCGACCTAATTCACTGAGTGCATGACGATGTCTCTTATTCACCCTCGCTTCGGTGTCTGGGCGCTTGTCCAGGGGACCTGGGCTTCGCGTTTCCATCCTGAAGATCCGCCGGACGCGTCTTGGGACCGCAACAAGCGATTAATCGTGGAGGCAGAAGCGCTCGGATACGACAGTACGCTGGTAGCCCAACACACGATTAACCCGAGTGGTCATCAACTCGATCAACTTGAGGCCTGGACGGCGTCCGCCGCATTGGCTGCGGTGACCGAGCGCATTGAAATCATTACTGCCATCAAGCCGTATCTGTTCCATCCGGTCGTCCTCGCAAAGATGGCGCTACAAATCGAAGAGATCAGCCGCGGGCGTTTTGCGATCAATCTGGTCAATGCCTGGTACAAGCCGGAGCTCGAGAAATCCGGCATCGGGTTTGCGCCGCACGATCAACGCTACTCTTACGGCCAGGAATGGCTGCAGGTCGCCCGTGCCCTGATGCAGGGGGAACGGGTATCCTTCAGAGGGCAGTATTTCCAGGTCGATGATTATCAGCTTTCGCCGAAAGATGCGTTCCGCAACCGACCGTTGATCTATGCTGGTGGTGAGTCCGAAGCGGCACGTAATCTCATCGCCGCCGAGGCCGATACCTGGTTCATCAACGGGCAACCACCCGATGATGTGCGCGCCATGATCAGCGACATCCGCTCGCGTCCGCGGCGGGGCGCCCCGTTGCGGTTCGGATTGTCGGCCTTCGTCATCGCGCGCGCGACCGACGCGGAGGCGGAGCAGGCCTTGTCCGATGCTTTCGAAATCGCCCGCAAAGACGTGCCGTTGCGCTCCGGCCTTCTCGCCAACGTGGATCCGGACGTAATCATGTTCAAGACGGCCGCCAAGTCGCCGCGCATCGGTACCAATGGCGGAACCTCTGCTGGACTCGTCGGCAGCTACGACACCGTGGCTGACCGCATCCGCCACTTCGCCGCACTCGGCATCGACCTGTTCATGCTGCAATTCCAGCCGGTCGAGCGCGAGATGCGGCGCTTCGCTGCCGAGGTACTCCCGCGCGTGCGCCAGCTCGAAGCCGCCGAATAGCGCACACCTGATCCGCAGAAGGGCATCAACTTGAGCGCGGCAATCGTCGCAATTCAGCTGGCAACAACTGCTGTGCAGGCCGAGGAGTCAAGATCGGCGTATTACACAAGATGCAAGCCAAGCATCTGTTGGTAGCGCCGGCATCAACCATCGCACGATCAGTAGCGATCGCGTAAGCGTCAGAGAGAGGTTCACGATGCGTCTTGAATTTGGGGTGCCCACAGACAAGAGCGCCGCCGAGGTGCGTCTCGGAATCGAAAAGGGCTTCTTTCGCGACGAGGGAATCGATCTCTCTGTCCGCATTGTGTTCGGCGGACCACCATTGGCCGCCGCCTATGATCGCGGCGAACTCGTGTTCGGCGAGATTGGCTCACCACCGGCAATCACGGCCATTGCCGCCGGAGCGCGCTTTCGTATCATTGGCAGCGGCACTCGCCGGAAGGCGCATATGTACCTCGGCGTTCGGCCCGGAATCCGCAGCTTTGCCGAACTCAAGGGCCAACGCATCGGCCTACTGTCGATTGGCAGCTGTCCCGACTGGTTCCTGCGCCGGATCCTGGCCGTTGAAGGGCTCGACCCGGCGCGCGACGTCACATTCGTCCCGCTCCTCGAGAACTATCCGCGCGTCATTGCCTTGATCAAGGAGGGCGTGATCGACGCTTGTCTGGCGACCGAGCCGGCAATTTCCGAGGGTGAAGCCAAAGGGCTGATCAATGTTTGGAGGGCGGTCTACGATGCGCGCTACGTTCCCGACTTTCAGTGGGTGGTTTTGGTTGCGAACACCGATTTCATTGCCCGTGATCCAGCGCTGATCCAAGCCGCGTTGCGCGCGTTGCGTCGAGCAAACCACTACGCGCTGGCGCATGTGGACGAGTTTGCCGACCTCGTTGCGCGCCACAATCGGATAGAGCTGGCAATTGCTCGGCGCTCGATTGTCCGTGAGCTGTCGCATCTGCATCCCGACACGGAACTCGATCGTGCGGGCCTGGAGAAGGCCATCGACCTGCAGTTTGCGCTGGGCGGAATCCCGGCTCGCGCCGGCATCGAAGCCTTTACCGATTTACGCTTTCAGCAAGACCGAGCATTCGCGTGAAGAGGGTATAGACGATGGGTCTTGCAGCTGCGCACCGTATCATCCGCGTCCTTGGCATTCTGGCATTGCTGATAAGTGGCGCTTCTGCGCAGCCGTCCCGTACTGACCTGCGGCTCGGTTTTCAGCGCTCCTCAACACTCACCGCGCTGCTAAAAGAGACCGGTGAGCTAGAGCGCGCGCTGGCCCCCCTTAACTTGCGCATCAGCTGGCACGAATTCACGAGTGGACTGCCGCTGCTGGAAGCGCTGAACCTCGGCAAGCTCGACTTCAGTGCCGACGTTGCCGACACCGTACCGGTCTTTGCCCAAGCCGCAGGGGCCCGCCTGGTTTACGTGGCGGAGGAAGCCCCTTCTCCGGCTGCGCAGGCAATCCTGGTGCCGAACAATTCATCGATCAGATCACTCGCCGATCTACGAGGCAAGAGAATCGCCGTGACAAAAGGCGCGGGCAGCCACTATCTGCTCGTTGTTGCGCTCAACAGCGTCGGACTGTCATTCAAGAACATCTCTCCCGCCTATTTGACGCCGGCCGATGCTCGCGCTGCATTTGTCGGGGGCGCCGTGGATGCATGGGTTGCGTGGGATCCCTTTCTCTCAAGCGCGGAGCAGCAGTCGGGCGCCCGGGTTGTGGCGGACGGCAATGGTCTCGCCAATTACAAGCGATACTATTTGTCGACCGAGAGCTTTGCCAAAGACCCCAGCGACATCCTGCAAATCATTTTCGACAAGCTCGGCCAGACCGGGACGTGGGTGAAACAGAATCCGCAACCCGCGGCTGATCTGCTCGCCAAAGCATGGGGGATCGAAGCTCCCGTCATCATTCAGGCGAACAGCCATCGCAGTTACAAGGTCAATCTGGTTACCGCCCAGGGTCTATCCGAGCAGCAAAAGATTGCCGATGTGTTTCTTGCCGAAGGCGTGCTCCCCGGCAAAGTGAACACCGGCGACGTCGCGATCTGGCATCCTCAATCAGAAGCCGCAAGGTAAGCTGAATCACGCCGCCTTAGCGGCGGGTACCAACTGCAACAAGCGCCGGACGTTGCCGCCTGCAATCAGCTGCTGCTCGGCGGGTGTGACCCCGGCCACGTGCAGCGCGTCGGCGAGACGCGATGCGATCGGACCATCGCTGACGATTGGCCAGTCGCTGCCGGCCAGCACATGGTCGGCCCCGACGAGATCGATAGAGGCGCGGATAAGCGCCGGATGAAAGCCCATGGTATCAATATAGACATGGCGGCGTCGATCGGTCGGGGTATCACGACGCAACCTTGCGCCGTCGGCGAATCCGCCGGCCAGCATCAGGCCACCGATTGCCAACGTGGTCACGATAACGTGCAGGCCACGGTTCTCCTCGAATACACCGCCTTCCAAGAGAGCAATCAAAGCCGCGGCGTTGATCGTTCCCCGCGCCAGAAATGTTCCGAGTCGACCGTAGGGCGCGAGCTTCTCCGTCAATCCTTCCGGATTGACCGGGTGGAGAAACACCGGAACCCCGAGTTCAGCAGCCGCCGCGAGCGTCGGACGCGCTTGCGCGCAATCGATCAGCAGATCCCGCTTGGCGCTCTCGACGAATACCCCGCGCAGGCCGCGCTCCTTGACGGCCCGAATGAGCTCGGTTGCGGCACGCTCGCCATCATACGCGTCGACGGTGGCCAACCCGTGCAGCGAGCCCGGGTGCCGTGCCACCAGTTCCGCCAGCGCATCGTTGACCCGCCTCACAGTGTCAGGCGCGACATCGCCGTTCGCATTGGCAATCAGCGCGGGCGGCGTGTTGATCACGCGACCCGCGAGGTCGCCGTCGTCAACCGACGCGAGCAAAGCGTCTACGCTGGGCAGGAGCCGGTTGATCGCCGTTCCGCGTTGCTGCTGCTCCGGACTGTCACCCCAATGCGCGGTGATCGGAAATGGCGCGGGGATATGATGCGAATGAAAGTCGATGACGTCATAGGTCGCGGCGAGCATCGGGCGTCTGTTCCTTGTGGATCGAGATTGCGCGTATGAATCCGCCGCCGTCACTGCGCGGCATACGCGTCCGCAACTTTCGGTCGGCCTGACGTGCGCACCTCGCGCCGGAGAGCGTCCAGCAGCTTTTCACCGGCGGGCCACGGACCGAAGCCAGACTTGACGTTGATATGACCAACAGGGCCGAGATTAATGAAATTTGCGCGCCAGGCGATGGCAAGAACATGCGCGCGCTCGAGGCTCATGTAGGGATCGTTGCTGCTCGCCACGACCGTGGCTGGAAACGGAAGCGCGGTGCGCGGAAACGGCCCGAATTCCCACGTGTGACGCGGCGTACGCTGCGGTGACTCGACATCGGCCGGCGCGACAAGCAGTGCCCCGCCGATGCGCAAGTCTCGCCACGCGAGTGCAACGCGCAGAATCAACGCACAACCGAGACTGTGGCCAACCAGAATGGCGCCCGGCCGCTGCTCGACCGCGTGCGCCAGTCGATAGCTCCATTCGGTCAAGTTGGGATGATCCCAATCGCGCTGCTGAACGCGGTGCGAGTCGCTGAGCGCACGCTCCCAATGCGACTGCCAGTGTTCTTGTCCGGATCCGCCAAGGCCCGGGACGATCAGAACGGATGTCATCTGGTCTCCATCGTCGCGCTGGGGCGACGCGCTGCAGGTAAGGGCTTGCATGCGAATAGTATATTAGTTAACTAGATAATATCAACTACCGGAACGCGTCAATGAGCCTGCATTCTGTCTCCACCCGTCGATCTGCCAAGGCGCCCCGTCCGGCTGCGCGCGTCATCACCTCGGATGCAGAGGCGATTGCAGTCACCACCAAGCTCGCGGCGTCCTTTCGGGATGGCGCGCGCGAGCGCGACCGCGACCGGATATTGCCTTGGCACCAGATTGAGCAATTAACGGACGCCGGCTTTTTCGGTGTCAGCGTTCCGCGCCAATATGGGGGCGCGGAGGTCTCTGCGGTCACCGTCGCGGAGGTGTTCCGCATTCTTTCGGCCGCCGATCCAAGCATAGGCCAGATTCCGCAGAACCATTTCTGCTGGCTCCCGCTGATCAGCAACGGGACCGAGGCGCAGGCGCAAAGCTTTTACGCCCGCATTCTGCGGGGCGCACGTATCGGCAATGCCCACTCCGAAGCAACTCTGCGCCGCCAGAACGACTATGAGCACCGGCTGGAAAAAGTCGAAGGTGGTTTCCTCATTACTGGACGTAAGTTCTATTCGACTGGAGCCATTTTCGCTGATCTTGTTCCCTTCATTGATAACAATGGACCGGACGGGCCGCGTATCTTTTTTGCCGAAGCCGATGCTGAAGGCTTGACCATTCTCGACGATTGGCGAGGAATGGGTCAGCGTACCACGGCCAGCGGCACGACGGTGTTCGAGCGCGTCTTTGTTCCTGACGCGAACGTGTTTGCCATTGGCGAGACCTCTCGGAACCCGATCCCGTTCGGGCTGCTTGCCAGCCTCATCCATGTCGCGATCGATGTCGGAATTGCCGAGGACGTCCTCACCGACGCCGCGCGCTACATCCACACCCAGAATCGGCCGTGGATCGACAATCCGGAAGAGCATTTCAAAGAGCCGTTCGTGATCGCTCAATTCGGAGAGTATGGGGTGCAGGTGCGCAGTGCCGCGGTCATGCTTCGACACGCCGCCCAGGCTATTGACGCGGCACGTTTGGACCCCACACCGGACCGGATTCTCACGGCTCGGCTGGCGGTGGCGGATGCGCGCATCCTCGCCAGTGAAGCGGCAACGCGAGTTGCCAACGAATTCTTCCTGCTGACCGGAGCTCGCGCCACGCTTGAGCAACATGGGCTTGATCGTCATTGGCGCAACGCTCGCACCCATTCGCTACACGATCCGCTGCGTTGGAAACGCTACTATCTCGGCAACTATTACCTCAATGGTGTTGTCCCGGGGCGCGGCGTGTACATCTAGGAAACATCGGACACGGCGCGGATATTTCAAACTATACGTCCTATCGGCGATCAAACACGGAGCTGAGCATGAAACAGTTCACAAGCCTTTCGCGGGTTCCCCAGGCAGCCCTCGCCGCCCTGATCCTCGGCGCGGTGCTCCTGCCGTCGTCGTCTTCCCCGGCGCAGGCCGACCAACCGCTGCCGTCCATTAACTTGCCAATCGAAGGTTGGACCGTGGTGGCCCTCAAAAAGGGCTTCCTCCAGGAGGAGTACAACAAGCTTGGCACAAAGGTGAACCTTGTCGATCCCGGCACAACCCAGCTCATCGGCGCCGAATCGGCGCTGCTCGATCGTGGCGGCCTCGCCATCGCACAGCGGATGATCTATCCGGCGACCGTGCACAAGGCCAACGGCATCGATGCCTCGATTGTTTGGCTCTCGACCAAGTCGTCGGAATACCGGACGCCGGTTCTTGCCCTGAAAAGCTCCGGACTCAACAGCATTGCCGATCTCAAAGACAAAAACTTCGGATCAAGCCGCGTCGCCTGCGGCTGGACCTCGCCAACTGAAATCTTCACCGCCGCCGGACTGCCCCTCGACAATGCGCGTGAGCGCGGCCAGGTGCGCTATACCAATATTTCCAATACCGTCGCGACGTCCGCCGCGCTACTCAGCGGGCGCATCGACGCGACGTCGACGCATGTTGCGCTCCCGGATGTCGCCGCCTTGATCGAAACCGATGAGGTCAAGGTCATTGGCCGCAGTCCGGCAGACGGCGTCTATGTCAACAATGCCGGCCGTGTCGCTTATTTCGTGATGCGCGAGTTCGTGGACGCACACCCGCAGGCAATCGTCGCATTTCTGCGCGCGCGCGAGAAAACCGATGCCTGGATCAATGCCAATGTGGATGAGGCGGCCGCGATCATCGCCAAAGAGACCCGCATCCCGGTCGCGATCGCGCGCTTTGGCATCACCGATCCGTCCTCGTTCCAATACATGCAGGGCGAGCCTTCATCGCAGGTTGCTGTCGACGCCATCAAGACATTCCAGAAATGGTATATCGACCATGGCGACGATATTCTGAGCTCGCGCCATCTCTCCGATGACACAATCGAGTCGTTCGTCGACAAGCGATTTTTCAAGGGCGGAGAATATTCGGTCTATCAGGACTGATCTGCGTGCCGCGTCTGCGGCTCACTGAGCAACACCGCGAGCTGTCATGAGCAACACAAGCGTTACACTGCCCGGTGCGATCGCTGGAGATCGGGCCGGGCAGCCCGCCACCGCGGCGCGGCGTCGCCGCGTCGCCCTGAGCTCGCTGATCGGCTTGCTGCTGCCGCTCGCAATCCTGGGTGCCTGGGAAATCGCGTCGCACCTGCACTGGGTGTCCAAGGTCTTCTTGCCGACGCCGGAGCGAACCGTCGCCTCGTTCTTCGACCTGCTGTTCAACGAGGGCTTTTATTTCGATCTTATCGCCAGCCTGTCCATCGTCGGCCAGGCCTTCTTCTACGGCACCGCGCTCGGCTTGCTGCTGGGCGCGGGAGCCGGGATGTCGAAAGTGATCGAACGCGTCTTCGGCCCGACACTTGACGGCATCAGACACATCCCGCCCATCGCTTGGCTGCCGCTTGTCGTATTGTGGGCCGGGGTTGGTCCGCTGGGCAAAGTCATCGTCATCAGCAAGGTCGTTTTCTTCCCGGTCTTTCTCAACACCCTGCAGGGCATTCGCAATGTCCCGCAGAAATACGTGGATCTTGCCAAAGTGCTGACGCTCACACGCTGGCAGTTCACGCGCCGCATCATCATTCCGGGCGCATTGCCCAGCATCCTCGTCGGTATCCGCTATGGCGCGAGTCTGGCCTGGGCTCTGGTCGTAGTCGCGGAGGGACTGAGCGGAATGAAGGGAATCGGATTTCTGATCTTCCGCGCCCAGGCGCTGCTGATGACCGATCAGCTCTTGGTCTGCATGGTCGTGATTGGTCTTATCGGCTTCCTGATCGACTATGGAATGCGCCGTCTTGAGGGGCGCCTGCTGCGCTGGAAGCAGGGCTTCGAAGGTCACTGACGATGCCGCAGTCAATCGAAACGAAACCGGCCGGACAACGCGGCCAGCTTGATCTACGCCACGTCAGCAAGACCTACGACGTCGATGGCCGCACCCTGCAGGTGCTGCGCGACGTCAATCTCATGGTGGAGCCGGGTGAGTTTATCAGCATCGTCGGCGCCAGCGGCTGCGGCAAGTCCACGCTGCTGCGGCTGATCATTGGTCTTGATGCGGACTACCAAGGCCACATTCTGCTCGATGATCGACCGATCTCAGGCACGAGCCTCGCGCGCGGCATCGTATTTCAGGATCCCTGCCTGCTGCCCTGGCTCACCCTGCAGGACAATGTCGCCCTCGCGCTTGCGAGTGTGCCGTTGTCCGAGCGCGAAAAAACTGACCTGGTGCGCACGCACATCGAGCTGGTCGGGCTTACGGGTTTCGAGCGCGCCTATCCGCACCAGCTGTCAGGCGGCATGGCGCAACGCGCCGCAATCGCCCGCGGACTCGTCACCCGGCCCGAGATTTTGTTGCTTGATGAACCGCTTGGCGCGCTCGATGCGCTCACCCGTATGCGCCTGCAGGACGAACTGCTGCGGATCTGGGAAACCGAAAAGATCACCATGATTCTCGTCACCCACGACGTCGAGGAGGCGATCTATCTCGGTGACCGGATCGTAGTCATGCAGGCCAATCCGGGCCGGATCAGCCGTGACATCAACGTTGAGTTGCCGCCAGTGCGCCAGCGGACCGACGCGGCGTTTATCGCGCTTCGTCAAGAGGTCCTCGCCGATATGGGCGCTCTCTCCCAGTCTGATCGAGGAGGTCCCGCGCGTTTGCGGCGAGTGTCTTGATGCTGCGCCGGCTGACGGGTTTGATCCTGCTGTCCACCTGCCTGGCAACGACACCGGCAGCATCGGCGGCGGAACTTTGGAACGACGTCTTCATAGCCGCACGCGGCGCGACAAAAGTCACCGTCCTCGATCCGGATACTCGCGAATTCGCCGCCACTTTGGATGTTGGCTTGGTGCCAGCAGCGCTTGCAGTCTCGGTCCCGCTCAAACTGCTGGTCATCGCCGACGGAATTTCACCGCGCATCGCATTCTTTGACCTCGGCGATCGCGAACTGCATATGCTTGCCCTTGATTTCGTACCACAGCGGATTCTATTCGCCCCCAGCGGCACGGTCCTGGTGGCGATCGATACCATCGGCGGGAGCGTAGCATTCATCGACGCGGCCGCGCGCTCCGTGACCGGGCGGATTGCCGATCTCGGGCCGATACGGGAAGCTCTGTTCAGTGATGACGGACGTATGTTCTACGTGTCGACCGACACGGTCGGCCTCACGCCTTTCGACGCATCGCACGTTACAATCGCAAAGCGGCCGGTCAGCACCGCGCCATTCTCCGCATTCGCACGCTCACCGAACGGGCGCGAGGGCTTTGGACTGCGCGCGGGCGGAATGATTGACGTGTTCGACCTTCGCCGCGGCGAGCGGCTCGACCGCCTGCGCGACGCATCATCGGCCGACGCGGTCTTCGTCACCGGCACCGGCCGCTTTCTGGTGCTGCTCGACAACGCTCATCAGCAAATCGCGATCGCTGCCGTCGAGGGATTGCGAAGCGTCGCAGCCGTTCCCGCGAAACCTGGAATGACTTGGGTCTACAGCGCCTGGTTCGATATGGTTGCGTTCGTGACCCTTACTGCTGAACGCGAATTGCTGGTCTATGACCTCGATCACGCGCAATCGCGAGGCTCGATTGCGCTTGACGGAACGCCCGGTCCGGGCGCGGTGACGCCCGACGGCAGCAAATTATTCCTGCCGGTTGCAGATCCCAGTGCCGTTCTGGTGATCGATGCTCCTACGGGACAGATCGTTAGCCGCGTACCGCTTTCGGCAGCGCCGATACTGGCCGTGATGGCGGGCAGTTACGGACTTTGCCACTGAGACAGTTCAGGTCGGCCGATTAATGCTGAACCCGGTCCGATAGCAATGTCCTGACTAGGAAACAGCCTGTCTGGGTGATGCCACGACGGAATAGGCATCGGCCACCGCTGGACTGAGACCGACATCGTTGCCGGCGATGAAGATCGGCGGCGGTCTTCCGTTCAGGTAAAACTCGCCGATTTGGCGGGCTTTGTAGAGATAGGGGTTGTGCGAGGACACGGCGCGTGCGTTGCGCCAATGGCGGTCCAAGGCCACTTTCGCGTCGATTGCCGAAGCGCTGAGCGCATCGAAGAGCTGCGAAGTGGCGCCGAGGACCAGCGGAACGAGCACGACCTGTGCCGAGGCAATGGCAATATCGGATTTGACATAGGCCTCGTCCGTCGTGGGCGCGTGTTCCCCGTCTTCATTCCATCTATTCCAGGCTTCTTGGAGCGCTGCAGCCGCTCCCAGCACGATCGAACGCGCAGCACTCGCGGCAGCGGCGATCTTGCCAACTTCAGTTTGAATGATGGGATCGTTCCGGGCTAAATCACCTGATCCGGTTGAATAGATGCGGCGGCGCGCGACGACCCTCTCCGTCACATCGCGCGCCGCGGCGGCAGCGATCCCCGCCAGGGTCGCAAGATGCACCAGTTGCGGAAAGCCGCTTCCGATTCTTGTGATCGGTTTGTCCCGCCCCGAAATTTCATTGGCGTAGACAATGACATCCTCGAAAATCGAGGTTCCCGTCGCCGTCAGCCGTTGACCAAACCCGCCCCAGTCATCGACGAGGGTGACGCCTTTGCGATCAGAGGGAACAATCACCGTAATGCGCCTGCCGATGTGGTCGACGGCAACAACAGGAATCCATTGTGCGTACAGGCTCCCGGTCCCATACATCTTCCTGCCATTGAGCCGGTAATTCCCATCCGCATGCGGCACGACTCTGGTGCGAACCTCGCTGATCGGCGTGTCGGACGGTTCGGTCGTCGCATTTCCGAACAGATCGCCCTTCGCGACGCGCTCAAGCCAGAGCTTTTGCTTCTCCCTCTCTGAATGCACGATTAGGTGCTCGACTCGATGGAAATGCAGCCGCAACGACTGTGGCAAATTGGAATCGGCAGCCCCGAGCTCGATCAGCAAGCCAAAGAGTTGCACGAGCGACGCGCCGTAGCCGCCCAGCGCGACGGGAACGCGCAGCGCACCGAACCTCTGCTCCCGCAACCATCCCACCTCTTCAAAAAGCAGAGTCCGGTCAAGCTCTCGCGATACGGCATTGCGCCTAATTCGTTCGAATATTGGTTGGAATATCGCGAGTAGTTCGGCATCTCTCGGCCGCTTGTCGATTGAACTCATCCAGTCTCTCCAACGCACGAGAGCGCTGCTTGAAGGCGTAAATTACCTCAAGCCGCAATCGCTATGTCTTCCAGCTCCACCCCGATATTTCCGCCGCGTGCAAGCGTGTTGTAGATCGGGCAGGTATCGGTGAATTCTTTGACAAGCGCCGCACTTGTCCGACTGTCGACGCCATTGAGCCGCACGCGCAGACGAATGTATTCATAGCGGGTCACGTCACTCGGATCTCGCTTGAACGAGACGTTCACACGACCGGATTCCAAACGCACCCCGAGTGTATCGGCATGGCGCTGGATCACGGCCAGCGCGCAGGAAGCAAGCGCAGACAGGAGCAGCTGACCAGCCTGGACAGCTTCACCCGGGCCGCCGGTCGACACTTTCGCATCGGACACAAAGTGATTTGCGTCGGCGTCGATCAGATATCGTCCGCGGACGCCGGTCGTGGTGCCGACGACGGTCACGATCTCACCGTCCGCCGCGCTGACTTGATTGAGTTGGGTCATGCGCTCCTCTTGAGCTTTGCTGTTGCGCGACGCGATCGCCAGGCACCGGACGCCGGACGTTCGAGGCCGAGATTGTCGCGTAGCGTCGTGCCGGTGTAGCCCGTCCGGTAAATGCCGCGCTGCTGCAGTTCGGGCACCACCAGACGGACGAAATCCTCAAAGCCCCCGGGCTGATACGGCGCGGCAACCGTAAAGCCGTCGGCCGCGCCGTTGCGAAACCAGTGCTCCATGCCGTCCGCAACATGCTGCGCGGTTCCGACAAAATCGCCCTCGTAGCGGCTGCCATAGCGCTTGCCGAGATCTCGCAACGTCAAGCCCTCGCGCGCTGTGGCCTCGCGCACTTCCTGATAGTGGCCTTGGACGCCCGGCACATCCACGTCCGGCAGCGGAGCGTCGAGCGAAAAGGCACCGAGGTCCACATCAAGATGATAGGACAACGTCGAGAGCCCGGCGTGGGGATCGACGAGGTCGCGCAGAAGCTTGCTTTTGTGCTCGGCGATGGCCGGGGTCTCGCCCACAAGCGGCGTTGCGGCGGGCAGAATCTTCAACGAGTCGGGGTGGCGACCGTAAGCTTTCGTTCTCGCTTTCATCTCCGCGTAGAAGGCTTTGGCGCTGTCGAACGAATCGTGACTGACGAAAATCACGTCGGCCCATTGCGCGGCGAAATCTCGCCCCCGATCGGACGGCCCGGCCTGGATGATGACCGGATATCCCTGCGGCGGGCGGGCGACGTTGAGCGGCCCTTTGACCTTGAACCACTCCCCCTCGTGATCGATGTAGTGGACCTTTGCGGGGTCAGCGAACAGCGGCGTGCGGCGATCCAACACCAACGCATCGTCATCCCAGCTGTCCCAGAGCTGGAACACGACCTCGAGAAATTCGTCGGCGCGATCGTAACGTCGATGGCGCGGGATCTGCTCCCGCTTGGAGAAGTTCCTGGCTTCGGCATCCTGAAAGGATGTAACCACGTTCCAGGCGGCCCGGCCCGCGCTCAGATGATCGAGAGTGGCGAAGGAACGAGCCACCTCGAAGGGTTCGTAATGACTGGTGGAACGCGTTGAAGCGAGCCCGAGATTCCGGGTGACGCCCGCCATGACGGTGAGCACGACCACAGGGTCGAGGCGCAGCGACCCGAGCGCGCCGTAGCGCAACTGCGTGTCATTGGTCCCCTGATAGCGGTCCGGCACCGCGAGGATATCGGCGAAGAACGCCAAGTCGAACAGCCCACGCTCGAGCACCCGGGCAATGTGTTGATAATAGGCTGCATCGAGCCAGCCGGATTCGGACGCCGGATAACGCCAGCCGCCGGGGCGACCCGGGCCGGCCGTCACGAAAGCGGCAAGGTGAAGTTGGCGGTCCGTGGTGTTCGGCATGGTGATCAAGCTCCCAGCTCGGCGGCAACGATGCTCTTGATCTGGTCGAACCTCGGAGACAGCAGAAAGGCGCGGACATCAACTTTGTTTGGTAGAACGCCGAGTGCCTGGAAGTTGTCCGCGAGGTCCTGGGTGGACGCGGCAGCGGCCGCATCGACGGGACCGAGACCGGCGGCCGGCGATTCAGACAGGCGCTTGTCGATTATCAATTGCCGGTAGACGCTCTGTTCGGGGCTGTTGGGGGCGAAGCCGCCCTTGGACGCCCAAAGCGCGACCGTCTCATCCGGATGCGCGTTGATGTAAGCCTGCGTATCGCGGATGCTGCGCACGAGCTTGGCCGCAGCGACAGTATGTTTCTCGGCGAGCTTGGGATGCGCGACGTAGAAGGCGTAATCATAGGTCTTCACGCCCGGCAACACGCGCGCCTTCTCGCCGAGCTTGGCAAGAGCGAGGGCGGTGGCTGGCTGCCAATGAATCCAGGCGTCAACGCTGCCCTGGGCGAATGCCGTGAAGGCGTCAGCCCCGCTGAGGCTGACGGCCTGCACATCGGGCAATCGAAGGCCGCCGCTCTCCAGGAACTTGATCAGGCTGTAAGTCCCGGTGGTGCCGTTCTGGTGGGCCACCTTTTTGCCTTTGAGATCGGCGGCGGATTTGATCGGCGAGTTGGCCGCAACGATCAGATCCACTTCGTCGACCGGTAGAGGAAAGGCCGCGAGCGGAACGATCGGCACACCTGCACCTACGGCGTTGACGATGGCAGTCGCTGTGGCGAAGGTGAAATCGACTCCGCCGGCTCTTACCGCTTCCATGACGGGCAATGAGGCCGTGAATCCGGGCTGCCAGATCACTTTGGTCCCAAGCTCCGCATCGAGCGGGCGTCCGGTCACGGACGCGCGCAACGATGCCCAGGTGCCGGTATTGGCGTCACCAATGATCGCGATCGTGATTTGCGGGGGAGCTGCTTCCTCGGCGAAGGCGCGGCCAATTTTGAGACCGCCGGCGGCCGTCAGGATGGCGAGCCCCGAGACACGCAAAACATCTCGCCGCGAGCGCGCATTTGAACCCTTGGTATCAGCCGGCAACATTGGTTACTTCCTTGAGTGGGAGACTACGAACAGGAGGAAGGCGCCCGGATCCGCCCAGCAGCAGTCCGTCGAGCAGCTCTTCCTTGAGAGTGGCAAGCTTGGGGTCACCGCGATGGCGCGGACGCGGTTGCTCGATCGGCAGATCGCGCGCGATACCGCTCCCGCTCATGAGCAGGACGCGATCCGACAGCAGAAGCGCCTCCTCAACGTCGTGAGTGACGAGCACGACCGTACGGGGGCGGCGCGACAGCAACTCCTCGAGCAGCAACTGCATCGTGGCCCGCGTGATCGCGTCCAGTGCGCCGAAGGGCTCGTCGAGCAACAGCAGATCGGGCTCGTGGATGAGCGCGCGAGCAAGGGCGACGCGCTGACGTTGGCCACCCGAGAGCACCAGTGGAAAGTCGTCCTCGCGGCCGGCAAGGCCGACAGCTGACAGCATCCGGCGTGCATCATTCTCGCGGCGCTTCAGGCCGAGGGTGACGTTTCGCAGCACGGTGCGCCACGGCATCAGCCGATCTTCCTGAAACATCATCCTGACGTCAGGACGACCGTCGCGCGATTGCAGCTCGATGCGGCCCATGGTCGGTGGTTCGAGCCCGGCAATGATCCGCAACAGAGTCGATTTGCCGACACCGCTCGGGCCGATGAGCGACACGAATTTGCCGGCTGGAATTTCAAGATCGATCTCGCGCAATATCTCGCGATCCCCGAACGATTTTCCGACGGATTGGAGCAGCAGCCCGGCACCCGCGGTCATGGCTGCGTCTTTCCGGCATAATTCGGATGCCAGCGCAGCACGCGGCGTTCGATCAGTCGGGCAAGCAGATCGGCAAGCCAGCCGGCGATGGCATACAGAACGATAGCCAGCAGGATGACGTCGGTGCGCAGAAGCTCCCTCGCGTTTTGCACGAGGTACCCAATCCCGTCGCGTGAGGCGATGGTCTCGCCAACAACAAGAGTGAGCCAGGCGACGCCGAGAGCGTAGCGTAATCCGACGAGAATTGGCTGCAGTGCGCCGGGAAACACGACGTCACGCACGAGTTGCAGCGGACCAAGGCCATAGGATCGGCCGAGTTCGACCAACTTGGGATCGACGTTGCGCACCCCGCTCATTGTGTTGAGGTAGACCGGAAACAGCGATCCCAGCGCGACCAGAATGATCCTCGGCTCCTCGCCAATGCCAAACCACAGGATCATCAGCGGAACGAGGGCGAGATGCGGAATGGTCCGTACCATCTGCAGGGAGCGATCGATCAGCCCGCGCGCGAACGCCGAAAGACCGACCAGAAAACCGAGCACGAGTCCTGTCCCGGCTCCAACCGAAAAGCCGATTGCGACGCGACGTAGGCTCACCAGAACGTCGTTGACCAGTGATCCTTGCGCAGCGAGTTGCCACGCCGTCCGGAACACGTCGGATGGGCTCGGCAACACACCGGCAGGGATGCGCCCCGTTGCTCCCAGTGCTTGCCAAACCGCGATCAAGCCTGCTGGCACCAGCCACGGCAGAGCGAGTAACCATCCCGCCCCGCCCGTGCGTTCGCGCGCCGCTAATTCTGTACGTAGTACCGTCGCGTCCGCCACGCCAATGCGATGGACCGGGGCATCCACCGTCGCTGCCACGGCGGATCGGCGAGCACCAAGATCCACGAATGTCGCGGTCATCGTCCTGGTGCCGACGAGAATTGACGTCCGACTTGCCCGCCATTGAGCGAGGCCAACACGCCAGAATGATCGCTCTGCGCGAGCGTCGAACCGCCAGCTGGGCCAGCGTGGCACTGCGCACGACGCCTCAGATCCGCGACCGGGATGCCCATTCCGGAACTGGCAATGACCAGTGCCGCGTCTGCGGGCCCAAGGCGTGACGTTGAAACTGAAATCATTATGAATGCCGTGAGGCCGGCAGCGCCGATGATGAACCAAACAATCGGCGGACCGATGTTCCGCCGCGAGAAGCGCACCTCAGCTCGCGCTTTATGCTGATATCGGGCAGCCCAGATAAGCGTGTGGTTCACACAAACATCCATCGCTAGCGTATTATTCGACCGCACAGACTTTAGCCTGACCCTTGTGAAATTCGGTTTCGATCTTCCGCCCACCAGGAGGATTCTAGTTCACTTATATTTTATCTATAGAAATACTATTCTTTTTTCGCAGCTCTGCATTGTTTTCATGCGGCACGTCTGTCACGCTCGACGAGCGCTCAATCCTCCGCTCGGGACATCACGCCGGCGGGCAGCCGCTGTTGCCTAGTCGTCACAGGTGATCACGGAGTGATGTTCGTTTGAGCTCTGTCCAGGTATTTCGAAGATACGCTGCTCCGATGAGTGATCTGGCTTCTGACGGTATCGCAACATTTTCCCCAGGCGCCGTTGCCGAGGAAGCTCGATTGAATCGGGCCCTCAGCCCGCCCGCACGGCGGCAACTTCAGCTAGGCGGGCCTGCGCGCCGGATGCTGCTGGTCGTGCTGCTGATGATGTTGTGGCAGTGCGCGTCCTGGCTGGGCTGGGT
>JAFAXD010000003.1 GCA_019241285.1 Xanthobacteraceae bacterium
GACGAGACCGGCCAGCCGATCCCAAATCCACCCGTCCTCTGGGATATCGAAACGGACCCCATTCTGGCGGGAACGAAGCTGATTGCCGAGGCCTGGGATGCGGCCGGACTCTATCAGGTGGGAAGCTTTTTCGGTGACCGATGGCAGGAGTGGAACGGCAAATTTCGCGACGATGTCAGACGCTTCGTGCGCGGCGACAACAACTCGGTCTCCGCCGTGGCCTGCCGGATCCTGGGCAGCCCCGATCTTTACGGTCATGAGGAGCGCGAAGCCGAGCAGAGCATCAACTTCGTAACCTGCCACGATGGCTTCACGCTCAATGACCTGGTCTCCTATAACCAGAAGCACAACCAGGACAACGGTCACGGCAATCGGGACGGAGCAAACGATAATCTGAGCTGGAATTGCGGCATCGAAGGACCCACCAGCGACCCGGCGATCGAGGCACTGCGCAACCGGCAGATCAAGAATTTTTTCACCGTGACGCTGCTGTCGGCAGGGACGCCGATGTTGCTGATGGGCGACGAGATGCGCCGCACGCAACTTGGCAACAACAATGCCTACTGCTACGATTCTGAGTTGACCTGGCTTGATTGGGACCTGCTCGACCAACATCGCGACATCCATCGCTTCGTGAAGGAGCTCAATCGCTTTCGTCAGCGGCGTGATGTCGTCCAGGACGACGGTCCGCTTAGCCTCAATGAGCTGCTGCGGCGGGCGCGCATCGAGTGGCATGGTGTCCGATTGAAGGACCCGGACTGGGGCGAGCAATCGCACTCTCTGGCGTTTGCGATGTGGAGCCTGCGCTCGCGCTTCGTGCTGCATGGAATCCTCAACGCCTATTGGGAGCCGTTGCAGTTCGAATTGCCGCCGAGCCCAGGCGCCGACCGGGACGTTTGGCGGCGCTGCATCGACACGGCCCTCCCCTCACCCGACGACATTCTGCCGTGGGAAGACGCGCCCGTCGTGAAGGAAACGAGCTACGTGGTGCAGCCCCGCTCCATCGTCCTGCTTGCGCTGGCGCTTGATGAAGATGCCGAGGCTCATTAAAGCCATAGCCCATTACTTCGATCCAAAACCTCTCGATTGGTCATGGCCGGGCTTGTCCCGGCCATCTCGCTTAGGAAGGCAAAGTCCTGCCTTATGATCGAGATGGCCGGGACAAGCCCGGCCATGACAAGCTGAGAGGTCTGCGTACGGGCCGCACTCCTACAACGACACCATCAATACGCGCGCCCTCAAGGCTCACCTGAACTGCGGCCGGACGGTGATGCTGGCGCACCGGAAGGAACTTCGTCGGGGCTCGACGGCTGCGGTGGCGTTTGTGCGGTTGTTTGTTGGGTCGCGCTCGCTGGTTCGTTGCTTGATACGGAAGCAGTGCAACCATCGTCATCAGCACGATCGAGCGCGCTCAACGCCTGCTCCACGACCCTTGCATAGTCACGCTGGACGCTGATTGGAAAGTCAACCACGACGTGGTGCCAATCACGGCCGCCGCACGCGAGCCGCGCCTTGCGCACGAACATGCGCTCCTGCTTCGTACCGGTGACCACCAACTCGCCTTGCGTTCCCGCCAGCCTCAGCACGTCTTCTCCGTCGACGAAGGCAATGGCTTTCAGGTGCTGCGACGCGCTCTCGCGGCTGGCCGGGCTCGCATAGAACACCAGCGAAGCGGCGCCATCCGGCGAGCGATACCTGCGTCCAGTGTGTTGAGGATCGACGGGTTGCAACTGCCAGTCCGGTGGCGGGAATGGGCGGCCGAGGACGCGGACCCCAGGCCCGCTCCGAGGCGAGCTCGGAAGCGTCGTTGCATCAGGGTCGCGCACGGCGGCTGCACCCCCGTATCGCAGGGCGTGACCCCAATGGCGATAATGAAAACGGTAATGGCGTGCGTCGGCCGCTTGCGTGCCGAGCAGGAAAAGCAACCCGATCAGAACAGGTGCTCGCACGAGTTTCCCCACAACGTCGGAATCCGGCTATTAAGTCCCAGACGTTGCTTGTTGTTCCGCCAATCGGGGTGAGCTCCTCCGAAGGGAGGACGCGCCCGTGCGCCCGGCATGCCAAAGACAGCTCACTCAAACGTGTTGCCGGGCGGTGATCGGGGTCACATCGACACGGCTGTCGACGCTCGCAACGTGAGGCCGGCCAACAACGCCTGTTGTTCGGCGCTCTCAAAAAACGCAACCTCTAGAGGAGTCCAAACATGCCGCAGATTGACGAAAACAAACTGCACGAATTCGTCGGCAAAATGCTGGGCGATCTCGGTGGTGCATTCAGCGTTCCGACAGTGCGTGTCGGACTGCGCTTAGGCTTGTTCACTGCGCTCAATGAGGGCGGCCCAGCAACAACCGAAGAATTGGCGAAACGCGCAGGCGGACTGACGGAGCGATATGTCCGCGAGTGGGCGCTCGCGCAAGCCGCGAATGGCTACGTCAATTATGATGCGGCGGCAAAGAAATTCAGTTTGTCGCCGGAACAGGCGATGGTGTTTGCGCAGCAGGACAGCCCGGTTTATCTGGCCGGAGCGTTCGACATCATCGCGGCCATGATCGAGGGCGAGCCGAAGGTCGAGCATTCGTTCCGGACCGGCGGCGGCGTGCGCTGGGGCGATTCAGCAGGTTGCCTGTTCTGCGCAACCGGGGCGTTCTTCCGGCCGGGCTATGTGAACAACATCGTCCAGAACTGGTTGCCGGCGCTTGATGGCGTTACAGCCAAGCTGAAGTCCGGCGCCAAGGTCGCCGACGTCGGCTGCGGCGTCGGTTTTTCGACCCTGCTGATGGCGCAGGCTTTTCCCAACAGCAAGTTCATCGGCTACGACTTCCACGCGCCCTCGGTGGAAGACGCCAACCGGCATGCGGTCGCACACGGGTTGAGTGATCGCGTCAGCTTCAAGGAGGCGAGCGCGAAGGCCATCAAGGAGACCGGCTTCGACCTCGTGACATGCTTCGACTGTTTGCATGACATGGGCGATCCGCGGGGCTGCGCACGGCACATGCGCCGCATTCTGAAGGCCGATGGAACATGGATGATCGTCGAGCCGATTGCCGGCAATAAGCCCGAAGAGAACATGAATCCCGTCGGGCGCCTTTATTACAACGCCTCGACCATGATCTGCGTGCCGACATCATTGGATCAGGAAGTCGGCGAAGGCCTGGGCGCCCAGGCGGGTGAGGCCAAGCTCACCGAAGTTATTCGCGAGGGCGGGTTCAACAAGGTCCGCAAGGCGACTGCCGGGCCATTCAATATGGTGCTCGAGGCTTGCGCCTAGTGTTTCGTTTCCGAGAGACGTGATTTGCGGGAGGAACGGACCAGGAGGGGATTCACCTCCTGGTTGGTTCGGCGCCTATTATCCATTGCTTCAGGCCGGTCACTCCACAATGTCTCCGCTGGAAAATCGCTGGTTCGCGGTCCGTTCTATCCTTTACCCTGTTTGCGATCTCTTCCCGGCTTTAACCTAGATAGTGACCGTCCAAGCGCTAGCGCTATACAGTGTCTTTTGACACGTATGGTGGAGCGCATGACTTCGGACGATTATCAGGCCGCGGCGAAGCGATATTTGGCGCTCGCGGCCGATTCAGGTGATCCCGAGATCGCGCGGCTGCTACGTATCTTGGCTGACGATTGCCTTGCGGAAGCAAACAAAAAGGTTGGCCAACAGCAGCAGCAGATACAACCCACCGAATCGCGATCGGATGACAATTAAAGCCGGAAGCATGTAGTTGGCGGAGAAGATACGCCTGTCAATGTCGCGCGGACAACCCGTCTCAGCCAGCCCCGACCTTGACCTGAGCGGGTCGAAGGCCGCTCCATAGAGCGGATCCACCTGCGCTGACGAGCCAGCTCGCGCCGAGCGCCAGCGTAAACACAATTGGGGCCTTGATGAACGCGGCAAGCTCGGTGCCGGTCAAAATGTATTGTGCCCACACGACAAATACGTAGTGGACGACGTAGATCCCGTAGGCGTGCTCTGACAAGCTGTCGCTCCACCATGCCCGGTACTGGCCAAACCGCAGGAACAAGGCGAGCAAAAAGATGCAACTTGTGGCACAGGAAACCGCAAACGCAATATCGTTGAGTATTTGCACGCCGAGCGGCGCATTGGTCCCGTTCGACATAATAACGGCAGTCAACGCAATCCAAAGTACGAAACTGAAAAACGCTGTGAGCAGCCAGAAAAACCAACGTTTCGCCAACGCACCGTCAATCGCGAGTAGACCTCCACTCAGTCCCGCTGCGCCCGCGGCAAGTCCCGCGAAGAAATACACAGCATAATGTACAGGTCGGCTCAACTGGAATGAGAACGGACCAAACGAAATCCAGGCCCACGGCGTGAATATGATCGCTAACGGGACATAGACGATTATCGAGGCAAACGTCATACACGCAATAAATCTAAAAGGATGCTTCCCCATCCACTGCGAAACCGTACCAACCCAAGACCCCATGGCTGGCACGAATTGATGAACGATCGTCGCCAAGAAATTGAAACTCAATAAGACGCCGAGGAACCATTGAGGGCCGCACGGCCAAAAGGGAAGGCTCCGCCAGATACGCCAATAACCGGAAAGGCTAGGGTCTGCGCTGGCGCTCAGATACACAGGAAAGAGTGCGAGAGGCATGAGAAGCGCGACAGCCCCAGCGAGGGGAATCCCGATTCGGATGAACCGGTCGCGAAGAAAGCCCCAGCTTCCCTTGCGCTCGAGGCTTGTCCAAACGAAACAACCGGAGAGGAAAAAAAGCAGCGACATCAGGTAGACGTCCTGCCAGGCGCAAAAAAGGTCAAAGCCTATCCATCGGTGGTCGTCGACAATCGGGGTAACGAGCCAACGATACGGGGGATCATTCAACTGGTTGGACGGAGGCGTCGCGTAATCGAGGTAAGAAAGTACTGAATGGACCGCGACGACCACCATAATGACTAGCGCGCGCAGATTGCTCAGCGCGAGGCTCGTGCCGGATCTTTTCATCTGCGAGCTCAAGGCGGACCGAACTCATCGCTGGAGGCGGATGCGAAAGACCGGCGACGGCCTCCCGTTTTATTTGTTGCCGGCATCAGCTCCAACCGTAGAGCGCAAGGATGAGGATAAATGCCATCGCCGACACGGCAATGATTGCGACAAGCTCGCTAAAAGCGGACCCCTCCTCAAACATTGAATGTCCCACAAGCGAAGCGAAGGCCGATCGGCGCTTCAGCTGGATTCGTCGGGTGGAACGTTTGTCGATGCGGTTTGGATCACTGCGCATAGCTGCAGCATCCGGAGTTATCGGCCCTTCGCGCAGTGATCCAAGCCGACGGCGTTCTCGTTCTTGGTGGTGTGCGAGTTGACCTGCATCCCTGAGACGGAGAACGAGATGAATATCCTGAAGTCCATTACAGTCGGAGCCGTCGCAATTGCGATGGCAATGTCAGTCGCCACTGCTGCCGGCACGAAGTCGGATATCGTGGATACGGCAAGCAGCGCTGGAAACTTCAACACCCTCGTCACCGCAGTGAAGGCGGCTGGCCTGGTGGACACCCTCAAGGGGCCGGGTCCATTCACCGTATTCGCGCCGAGCGACGAAGCGTTCGCGCGCCTGCCTGCCGGAACGGTGCAGGACCTGCTCAAGCCGGAAAACAAATCCAAGCTGGTGGCCATCCTCACCTATCACGTGGTCCCCGGCAAAGTGATGTCGAAGGACATCGCCGGCAAGAAAATGATGGTGAAGTCGGTCGAGGGCAGTGAGATCGCAGTTGATGCCACCAATGGAGTGCGGATCGACGACGCCAAGGTGGTCAAAGCCGACATCGACACGTCAAACGGCGTCATTCACGTGATTGATAAAGTGATCATGCCGAAGATGTAAGCTGCGCCGACTAGCTGACAGTTTCCGAACATTGAACCGGCCGATGAGCCAAATGAGCTCATCGGCCGCAACGTTCATGTTATAGACAGTGTGCTAGAAAGCTATCCGACAAGGAGAGCTCCGATGAAGATCGGCATCGTGGGAACGGGAAATGTCGGCGGTGCGCTGGCGAAAGCCTGCTCTCGCGCCGGACACCACATTGTGCTTGGGGTGCGCAATCCGACGGATCCAAAGGTCGCGGCACTCGCCCGCGAGGTCAAAGCTGAGGTTAAAATGGCGGCCGAAGCCGTACAGGGCGCCGACATCGTGGTGTTGGCCCTCCCCTGGAGCGCAGCAGAAGACGCGGTGAGGGCCCTGGGCGACCTGAACGGCAAGATCGTGATCGACTGCATGAACCCGCTCGCGATGCAGAACGGCAAGCTGGGATTGGATCGCGGTTTCAGCACGTCTGGTGGGGAAACGTTGGCGAGCTGGATTCCAGAAGCGCGCATCGTCAAAACCCTGAATCAGGTCGGCGCGGAGATGATGGCGGACAATGCGGATCTGCCCCATCGCCCGGTGATGTTCATGGCGGGCAACGATCGTGCGGCCAAGGAGGCGGTGTCTGCCCTGCTGTCGGATATCGGGTTCGAGCCGCTCGACGCAGGCGATCTAACCAAGGCGCGCCTGCTCGAACCCTACGGCATGGTTTGGATCAATCAGGCGCTCGCGCAGGGTAAAGGACGCAACTGGGCGTTTGCGGCCATTAGCCGGACTTAAAAACACGCGATCTTGCCGTTAGTTGGTCAACGGCGCTCGGAAACTATCTCGCTATTGGGCGTGGACCCGGCCGAACTCGGGGCGAGATCTTCAATGGCGCGAACGAGTTCCAGAATCGAAGCGGGCTTTCTCAACAGACGTGCCCCGAAGTTCTCCATCAGTTCTGGATCGCGCGCATAATTTCCTGTGAGCAAAAGAACCGGGACTTCGTTGCCAATATTTCGGAGTTGTTTGATCAATCCGAGCCCGTCCATGCCGGTCATGGCATAGTCGGAGACAACAACGTCTATATCGGGCACGTCTTCAATGATAACCATCGCGGTTTCGGCTGAGTCAGCGGCCAAAACTTCGTAGCCTGCTTCGGTCAGCTGTGTCATCAAGAGCTCGCGGACCAACCGATCGTCATCAACCACCAGCACCCTGGCCACGGTTTTGCCGGGCGGCAATTGCGGTGTTTCCTGATCGAGCGCCGACCGCGTCACCGGGAGGACCAGCGTGGCCTTGGTGCCTACGTTGCGGCTACTCTCCAGGATGAAGCGACCGCCGATTTGCTCAGCAAATGCCCGCACCATCGCCAAGCCCAGTCCGGTTCCTTGGCCCTCGGGTTTGGTCGTGAAAAACGGCTCGGCGATGCGCGACATCAACGCCGGGTCTATGCCGATCCCCGTATCGGAGACTGATATTCGCAGGTAATTGCCAGGCGCTAAACCGTCCCGACCTGCCTCCCCGATATACTCAGGCGCCACGGCGATGGTGAGCGTGCCACCGTCCGGCATTGCATCCCGAGCGTTTGTGGCGAGGTTGAGCAGGGCCACTTCCAAATGACCCCGATCAATTGGCAAAACCGGCACGTCGCGAGCTATGTGCGTCGAGACCGCGATGTTTGCTGGAAATGTGTGGGAAAGAACCTCGCTGATGCTTTCGAGCAGCTGCGGGATTGCGACCGGCTCGGTACGAAGCTCACCCTTGCGCGAGAAAGCCAACAATCGCCGGGTGATGGATGATCCGCGATCGGCAGCCTCGCTCATCATGCGGGCCATTCTTCGAATATTCTCATCCGCCGTCCGCCGGCTAATAAGGTCGCTCCCACCCTTGACGGCTTGCAGCACGTTGTTGAAATCGTGTGCTATGCCGCCGGCCAGCTTGCCCAGCGCACCGAGTTTTTCGGTGCGTGCCAAGCGATCGTTGACGTCGCGAAGCGCTTGTGTTCGCTCATTGACGAGGCTTTCCAGCTCGGAAGCGCTTCGCTCCAGAACTTGCCGCGCCTCGATTATGGAGGTTATATCTGTCGATGTTCCGAACCATTGAACAACGCCAGTCTCATCTTTGATTGCGATCGCTCGCTTGTTGAACCAGCGATAAACGCCGTCGGCGCGACGCACGCGCGCCTCGCATTCAAACATCGTCTGCGTCCTGACACTTTCATTCCATTTTTCAAGCAAATGGTCGCGATCCTCCGGGTGGACATGAGTAATCCAGCCAAACTCGAGTTGTTGCTCGGCGGAGGAGCCGGTGTACTCCTCCCATTGCGGACTGAGGTAGTCGCACGAGCCGTCCGGGCGGCAGGTCCAGACCAAGTGCGGCAAAGCATGCGCCAAGGTACGCCAGCGCTCCTCGCTCAGCGCTTGGGCTGCCTCAGCATTTTTGCGGGCGGTCGCGTCTTCAACGACCGAGATGTAGTGGAGCGGATTGCCGTCCTTGTCGCGAAGCAGAGAGACAGTCAGATTAGCCCAGAGAACGCTCCCGTCCTTGCGGGTGTAGCGTTTCTCCATCGAATAGGTGGCCTGTCGGCCGCTTGCGAGATCACTGGCATTCGCGAGATCTTCGGCAAGATCGTCCGGATGCGTGAGTTCCTGGAAGTTTGTTTGCAGCAGTTCGGCTTCGGAATAACCCAGCATTGAGCAGAGGTGCCTGTTGACACGAAGCCACCGGCCGTCAAGGCCGACATGAGCCATACCCACTGCAACTTGGTCAAAGGTCTCGCGGAAGTTCGCTTCGCTTTGTTCCAACTCTCGTTGAATACGACGAGCTTCTGTGACGTCGTAGGCAACACCAACGAACAGGCGCGGGCCAGCGAAACCGCCTCTCGCCGAGAAAATTCGCTCCTCGCCATCGAACGCACGAATTCTGAACTCAGCCCGATAAGGCGACCTGCTTTTGATTGCGTTCGAGAACGATTCGATGACGCGTTGTCGGTCGTCTGGATGAATAACCTCAGTCCAGGTCTTTCCCAGTTTGTTTCCTGACCCCGAGGGAGCGCGCATGATCCGCATCAGCGCTTCATCCCAATGGTTTTCGCCAGTTTCTACATCGTACTCCCAGCAACCAATTTCGGCGATTTCCAGCGCCGATCGCAGACGCATCTCGCTTGCCGCAAGTGCTTCACGCGCGGCAGGTTCATTAACATCCTCGGGTTCGCTAACGGCTATTTCGGCAATTTGAGCCGGCACTGCATCGCGGAGAGCGTCCGCGTTCGGGAGCAAATGTCTGGAAATGGCTGTGCCGTCCCCTTCGCGCATCATCATACCCCGAGCAGGGCCTCAACTAACCTAGGTTAAAACAGTTCCCGAGTCGAAGGTTCTTTCATACCGAGGCCCTCGCATCCCGGGCATCTGATAAAGCTCTGATCTGCTCATAGCCGGCCAATGCGGCGCGGCGCGCCTCGTCGTGCGCGACGATCGGATACGGATAGGTCGTTCCCAGGCGAATGCCACATCGCCTCAGCAAATCGACAGGCGCATTGAAGGGTGCGTGAATGTGCTCAGACGGCAACGGCGCCAGTTCCGGACACCAGCGCCGCACATAATCCCCCTCTGGATCGAATTTCTGGCCTTGGGTGATCGGATTGAAGATGCGGAAGTAGGGCGCGGCATCGGCGCCGCTGCCGGCCACCCATTGCCATCCCGCGGCATTGTTGGCGAGATCGGCATCGACCAGCGTATCCCAGAACCACGCTTCGCCCAGCCGCCAATCAATGCGCAAGTGCTTGATCAGGAAACTTGCCGCAACCATGCGGGCGCGATTGTGCACGAAACCCGTCTGCCAGAGCTGGCGCATTGCCGCATCGACGAAGGGGTAGCCGGTGCGCCCCTTCTGCCACGCGTCGAGATCGGATTGGTGATTGGCCCAGGGGTAGGCATCAAACGCGTCGCGCCAGTTCTCATCCGCAAGCGTTGGAAAATGATAGATCAGATGGTAGGCAAATTCGCGCCAGCCAAGCTCGCTGAGGAACTTGTTGATGCCGGCGCGCTTTGCGGGTTCGTGTTGCTCGACCGACAGCCGGGCCCAGATCTGGCGCGGGGAAATCTCGCCGAAATGCAGGTGCGGCGACAAGCATGACGACGCAGCGAGGTCGGGGCGGTCGCGCAGGAGTGCATAGGAAGCAAGACCACCCGCGATGAATGCATCGAAGCGCGCGAGCGCGCCAGCTTCACCAGGTCGCCAAAACGTGTGCCACGTGCTCGCCCAGTCCGGGTTGCGCGGCAGCAGCCTCCAGTCATTCAGATTGTCGCCCGCAACATTTGCCCGGGCGATATTCAATCGCGAAGGCTCCCGCAGCGGGGCTGCAACGGCTTGCATCGAGGAGGTGCGCCAAAACGGCGTGAAAACCCGAAACGGCGTACCGCCGCGCGTCGCCACGTCCCAGGGTTCGTGCAGGAGGGACGCGTTGAAACTTTCAACCTCAACCCCCGCACGCGAGAGCTGGGCTTTCAGCGCTGTGTCGCGGGCGATTGCGAATGGCTCGTAACAGCGGTTCCAATAAACGGCGGACGCGCGCGTTGATTTGACGAGTGCCGGCAAAATCACACGTGGGTCTCCGCGCAACAGCACAATGTCTCCCAGATCCGCTGCAAGCGCAGCCAGGCTATGGTGCAACCACCAGCGGCTCGCCGCTCCCATGCGCCAATGACCCGGCGTGACATCGTCGAGAATGTAGACCGGCAGCACGCTTCCGCGCCTCGCCGCCGCGGCCAGGGCCGGGTTGTCATAGAGGCGCAGGTCTTGCCGGAACCAAACAATGGTCGTCATGCGGCGCTCGATGCGATCCTACAAACGGTTCTTCCCGATATTTGGTTGCGCCGTCGCGGGCGATCCAGCTTTTTATTTTTCCGCCGGGGGTGATCCGGATCATGACTGATTTCGTATAGCAGAGACATCGAGGATCAACAGATGACCGACACGGCGCGGTGCTTTCGGCTGCTCGACGAGACCAGCAATGTCGTCCATCAGCCGCCGCAATCGGATGCGGAAGCTGCGGTTTCCGTGCTGCTCCGTTGGATTGGCGAGAATCCCGAGCGCGACGGGCTGAGAGATACACCCCGGCGATTGGTGAAGGCTTTCTCCGAATATTTCTGCGGCTATCAACAGGATCCGGAGCAGATCCTGCAAACTACGTTTGAGGAAACCGACGGCTACGACGAGATGGTGGTCTTGCGTGGCGTCCCGTTCGAGAGCCACTGCGAGCATCACGTCGCGCCGATCATCGGCCGCGCCTGGGTCGCCTACGTACCGCAGCGGCGTGTGGTCGGGATATCCAAGCTTGCGCGCGTGGTGGAAGCTTACGCGAAGCGGCTGCAGATTCAGGAGCGTCTGACCGCGCAGATCGCAAACACGATCGATCAGGTTCTCAAGCCGCGCGGGGTCGGGGTCGTCATCAAGGCCGTTCATCATTGCATGGCGAGCCGCGGCGTTCACAAGCGCGGGACGGACCTCGTCACCAGCCGAATGCTCGGATGCTTTCGCGATAACGCGGTGACGCGACAGGAATTTCTGTCGATGGTCGGCTCGGACTCTGATCAAGTCTAGTTGAGAACACCGGATGGGGATGGGGCAATGAAACAACTCGTCGCCTATTTTGCCGCTCTCGTGGCTTTTGTTGTTGCGGACATGGGCTGGCTCGGCACGATGACATCCAGGTTCTATCGGCCGACGTTGTCGGATATCTTGTTGACGAGCGTTAATTTGCCACCGGCGCTTGCTTTTTATGCTTTGTATCCGGTTGGCCTGGTGGTGTTTGCTGTCAATCCAGCATTGAAAAGCAATTCGATTGGAACGGCGCTCATCTACGGCTGCTTGTTTGGATTCTTCACCTATTCGACCTACGATCTCTCCAACTACGCGACGTTGCGGAATTGGTCGTTCGCGCTCACTGTTGTGGACATGGCGTGGGGAACCATCTTGGCCGGGTTCGCGGCGAGCGTTTCGTTCTGGATATCACGGCTCGTAGCCTGATTTACCCTTTTTCTTTCATCAGCATTGGGCGCGGGACGAATGCCGGAGTGGATTGTTGATAGGCGCGAAACGCTTGCCCGCGTGTTTCCAGCATATGCTGCTCGAGCAGAGGAATTCCCGATACGTGAACGAGAAGCCAGTGCATCAGGACTGGCGCCGAGAGCGCCAACCAGCCGTAAGGGTTATATCCGGCTAGATCGATGGCAAAGAGCGGGTAGGCAAGCCAGCCCGTCCATTCAAAAAAGTAATTGGGGTGGCGCGAGTAACGCCACAGCCCGGCGTCACAAACGGCCGCAAGCCCCGAATGCGTGCGGTTGAATTTGCGCAGTTGTCGATCGGCTGTCGCTTCACCGAGCAGTGCCGTGATCAACAGCACGATCGCGCCGATATCCAGCGCTCGCAGGGATGGATCGGGGTTGCGCGCTGCGAGTGATATGGCTGCCACTAGCGGCACGCTTGCCAGAGCCTGCGTCTGCAGAAACCAGAACATTTTCCACCGCGCACGCGCTCCCCATTGAGCGATCAGGCGGCGGTAGCGCGGATCATCGGAGATTGCCCGCGTGCGCGTGGCGATATGCAGCCCAAGCCGCAGGCTCCAACAGGCCACGAGGACCGCGACCAGGATCTGGCGCCAGTGCCATGGCTCGCCCGGCGCGACGAGCGCACTGGCAAGCGCTGTGGCGCCTGTACCGAAGCTCCAAATGGTGTCGACCCACCCGGAATTGCCGGACTTCCATTGCACCCACCACGCGGCCGCCATGATGAGGCTCATCGCCAGCGCTGCCGATGCGGCAACAAAAACGAGTTGCAGCAGACTCACAGCTCAAGCTCATAACCGCACGAACGGCTGCATCAGGCGGCCAAGCAGCCCGGCAAGGCGCAACTCGCCCTGCATGGCCACGAGGCAGATACAATCCCCGTCGGCATCGACGACCGGGTGATGATCGATGCTCTCATCGCCGAGGTCGAAATCGCCCGGGCCATAATGTCCCTGTTCCTGGCTGAACCCGCCCGCAAGCACGCAGGTCATCTCGACACCCGTGTGCGAGTGCTGCAGCAGCCGGGTCCCAGGACCAGACCTGAGCAGAAACACGCGCGTCTGCCCTGGCTCCGGCAGCTCGATCGGGCGGACGTGAACGGACGGGGCGACCCAGTTCCAACGACCAAAGCGATAGCGCCGCACGAATTTCGGCAATCCTGGAATCTCAGTTTCCCCCTCGGGCAATGACGGCGTGACAGGCCGCGAAGGGGGCGCCTCGCCCAACCGCGCCTCAACCGCCGCGAACGCGTTGCTGGACATCGGCGCCGGCGGCACGTCGGTCAGCAAACTCCCGCCCACGCGCTCCATCGTGCGCACGAAGTTGCGACAGCGTGCACAGGCCAGGAGATGCGTGGCGATCGCCACGTGCTGCCCGCTGTCCAGAGTTCCGCCAGCGAAGGCCGACAGCAGGGCATCGTCGGGATGATGCTGAATGCTCATGACTGTCCGTCCAGAAGATCGCGCAATCGGTTCATCGCCAGGCGCAGGCGCGATTTGACCGTACCCAGAGGGATGCCGAGCGCTGCGGCAATGTCGGCATGGGCCTGCTGTTCGAAGAATGAAAGCTCCACGACGCGCAGTTGCTCGGCTGACAGCTGGTCCAATGCGGCGCGGACGCGGGTTTGATCCTGCTTTGCGATCATCGCCGCATCCGGCTGCATTGCGTCGTCAGTTTCCAATTCGAATTCAAACTCTGCTGCGGTGGCGTCGATGCCGCGCTGTGTGCGCCGGTACGCGTCAATGCGCAGGTTGCGCGCAATGGTGAAGATCCACGCCGCGGCTCCAGCCGTCCCCGCGTCGAACAGGGCGGCCTTGCGCCAGACATTGATCATGGTTTCCTGCGCGAGTTCTTCCGCCGCATCCGCCGGCACGCCCGAGCGTTGCATAAATGCCTTCACGCGCGGCGCAAAATAGGCAAACAGACGGGCGAACGCGTCCCGGTCCTGATCGGCGGCGATTGCCCGGATCAGAACCTCCCAGTGCGGCGCCTCGGCCGGCTCGCGCTTACCCGGCTGCATTCGCGCTAGTCGCTGTGGCGCCCGAGGGGCCTTCGGCATCGGCGATGCAAACGATGTCCTCCGCGGCAGATCGAGACATAGCAGGGCCTGTTGCATAACCAGGATAACGATGCGCCGGCCCGGTTGGATCATCGCTTGGTGATCCAGCCGACCTTTTCCGGCGTAACCATGGAATGAATACAACCTGGCGCTCGCCGTTCCCCGTCGCGGCGGCGCGCCGGTCACCAGGGATCCCGCAGGATATGCCGTCCGACCGTTCTCTCAACATCGCCGTCGTGGGAGCGGGCATTTCCGGTCTGGCGGCGGCGTGGCTCCTGAGCCGACGGCATCGGGTCACCGTGTACGAGCGCGCGGATCGCCCCGGCGGCCATTCCAACACGATATTGGTTGATGACAATAGCCGGACCATTCCGGTCGATACCGGTTTCATCGTCTTCAATCGAACAACATACCCCAATCTCACGGCATTGTTTGACCTGCTCGAAGTCCCGACACGGGTCTCGGAGATGTCGTTTGCGGTGTCGCTTGACGCCGGAGCGCTCGAATATTCGGGCAGCGGTTTCGGCGGACTGTTCGCCCAGACCTCGAATATTCTGCGTCCGCGTTTCTGGAGCATGCTCGCCGGCCTGTTGCGCTTTTATCATGAGGCCACGCGCGACAGCAGCCGGCTGCTCGATCTGCAATTGAGTCTCCGCGAATATCTGGCACGAGGTCGCTACGGCGAGCCATTTATCCGCGATCACCTGCTGCCGATGGCGAGCGCGATCTGGTCTGCGGCACCTGACGAGATCTTGAATTATCCCGCCTCCGCTTTCCTGCGCTTCAACCACAACCACGGGCTGCTGCGCCTGCGTGGGCGACCGCCGTGGGAAACCGTGGTCGGCGGAAGCCGGACCTATGTGCGACGCCTGATCGCGCCTTTCGCCGATCGGATCAGGCTCGATGCTGAAGTTCACAGCATACGACGTGAGCCGGGCTCGGTCCGCGCCATGGATTCACAGGGTGGTTGCGACACGTTTGATCACGTCATCATGGCGTGCCACGCCGACCAGGCTCTCGCCACCCTCGCCGACCCAAGTGACGACGAACGCAATCTCCTCAGCGCCGTTCGCTACAGCCGCAACGTCGCGGTGCTGCATACGGACGAAAGCTTCATGCCCAAACGCCGCAGCGTCTGGTCGAGCTGGAATTTTCTGGGGCGGACTGACGATGACCGGGTGTGCCTGACTTATTGGATGAACCGCCTGCAAGGGATTGAAAGCGAACGGCCGCTGTTCGTCACGCTCAACCCCCCGCGCGCGCCAAGAGCGGGCACCATCCTGCACACGGAAACCTATCACCACCCGATTCTTGATGCAGCGGCAGCAAGAGCGCAGCAGGAGTTGTGGTCCCTGCAAGGACAAAGAAACACATGGTTCTGCGGTTCCTACTTCGGCGCCGGCTTTCACGAGGATGGCTTGCAGGCGGGGCTCGCCGTGGCGGAACAGCTCGGCGGGGTGCGCCGGCCTTGGCGCGTCGCCGACGAGTCCGGGCGGATCGTCATGCCGCCGCACGTGCGCGCAGCGGCCGCCGCGGAGCTTCCGGCATGACCAGAAGGTCGGCACTCTACGTCGGGTCCGTCATGCATCGGCGGTTTGGCGCGCGCCGGCATCATTTTCGCTATCGCGCATTTTGGTTGTTGCTGGATCTCGATGAGGTTCCCGAGCTGGCGCGATCAACCCGCCTGTTCTCATGCAATCAGCTCAATCTATTGAGCCTGCATGATCGCGATCACGGCGACGGCTCGGACACGTCCATTCGTAGCCAGATCACGGCGCTCTTGCGCGACAACGGGGTTGATGCGGCTGTTGCACGTGTCGAGCTCTTCTGCATGCCGCGCACGCTCGGCTATGTGTTCAATCCGCTCAGTGTCTACTTCTGCCGCCGGCCGGACGACACGTTGGCAGCGATCATCTATCAGGTGCACAACACATTCGGCGAACGCCACAGCTATGTGATACCCGTCGAAGAGAACGGCCGAGTGGTCCGGCAGCAATGTCAAAAGCTGTTCTACGTGTCGCCGTTCATGGACATGAACCTACGCTATGATTTCCGCCTCACCCAACCCGGCGATCACATATCGGTGGCAATCCGGGCGAGTAACGGACCAAGACCCGCCATGGTGGCGGTGCTCAGCGCAGAGCGCCGCAAGCTCAGCGACGCAGCGTTGCTGAATGCGCTTGTGTCCATGGGAGCCGTCACCCTCAAGGTCAAGGCGGCCATACACTGGGAAGCGCTGCGGCTTTGGTTGAAGCGCGTCCGCCTGCGTCCGCGGCCGGCAGCACCCGCACCCATCGCAACCGTCGTCCGCAACGGTGGGCTGCGGTCGTCATGACGGTCGAGCAATCGAGCCCACGGCTTCGCGCGCCGGCCCCTGGACGGCGATCGCTGATCGCCGCGCTGTTGCAACGAACCTTGCCGTGGTTGATGGGCAGGCTCGCGTGCGGTCAGCTCGTGGTCGAAACGCCGGGCCGAGACTATCTGGTGTTTCGCGGCACGGAGCCGGGGCCCTCGGCGCAGCTATCAATCCATCACCCGCGATTGCTGCAACGCGTACTGACGTCCGGCGATGTCGGATTCGCGCAATCCTACATGGCGGGCGAATGGTCGACCCCGGACCTGCATGCGCTGCTGACGGTGCTCTCCGCGATCTCTCAGGAAAATCGGACGGCGCCGAGGCCGAGACTGCGTATCGCGCGGCGGCTGCGTCACGCGCTCAATCGCAATACCCGCCGCGGCAGCCGGCGCAACATCGCGGCCCACTATGATCTCGGTAACGCGTTTTACGGCTTGTGGCTGGATGCCGGAATGAACTATTCGTCGGCTTTGTTTAGCGCCAGATCGCAGACCCTGGACCAGGCGCAAGAGGCCAAGCTCGATCGTGTCACTGAGCTGCTAGCGTTGCGCGGCGGAGAGCAGGTGTTGGAGATCGGCTGCGGCTGGGGAAGTCTGGCGCAGCGGCTGGCCCAAAGCCACTCCTGCCGAGTTCTCGGACTTACGCTCTCAACCGAACAGCTCGCGTTCGCGCGTCAGCAATCGGCAGGCGAAACAGCACAGAGTTGTGAGTTCCGCCTGCAGGACTATCGCGACGTTACCGGTCAGTTTGATCGGATCGTATCGATCGAGATGCTCGAAGCTGTGGGCGAGGCTTATTGGCCGGCGTTCTTTGCTCAGGTGCGCGAGTGCCTGCGGCCGGACGGCATCGTGGTTCTGCAAGTCATCTCCATCGACGAAGCACGCTTTGCGAGCTATCGCCGGCGGCCGGATTTCATCCAGCGCCATATTTTTCCCGGCGGCATGTTGCCGACGCCCCGGATTATCGAACGCGAGGCGGCCCGCGCCGGGCTGCGCTTGGTGCAAAGCGAATTCTTCGGGTCGAGCTATGCCCGCACCCTTCAGGAATGGCAGCGCCGCTTCCAGGCGGGCTGGCCAAACATCAAGGCGCTCGGCTTCGATGAGAGATTCAAGCGCATGTGGGAATACTATTTGGCCTATTGCCAAGTCGGATTCGAAACGGGCGTGCTCGATGTCGGTTTCTATAAACTCGTCACATCAAACTGAGCTGTGCAGAGACTCCAAACACGATCAGATCACGTCAGTTTCAGCTCCACGTACCGCAGATGATGCCGCGGGTGGCGTGATCGGGTCCGAAATCATCGCTGCTCTGGATTTCCAGCAGTTCAGCCAATTTGGCCCGCGCACGGTTGACGCGGCTTTTAATGGTGCCTACCGCGCAGCCACAGATCTCGGCCGCTTCCTCATATGCGAAGCCTGATGCTCCCACCAGGATCAGGGCTTCGCGCTGGTCTGCGGGAATCTTGGCGAGCGCTTGTTGCAGCTCCTTGAACTCAAGTCGGCTGCTCTGCTCGGGTTGAGTTTTGAGGTTTGCTGAGAAGCGGCCCTCGCTGTCTTCCACTTCACGTTTACGCTTGCGATACGTCGTTCGAAAGAGATTGCGCAGAATCGTGAACAACCACGCTGAAAGATTGGTGCCGGGCTCGAAAGAATCGATATGCGCGAGCGCTCGGACCAGCGTCTCTTGCACGAGATCATCAGCGTTATCGATGTTGCCGGACAACGACATTGCGAATGCACGCAGGTGCGGAATTGCCGCAAGGATGTCGTCGCGGATCGAGGAATTCTCTTCGACGTCAGTTCGATCGGAGCTTTGAATCCGGGTCACCGTGGGGTTGAGTTTTGTCGGCCACTCGCTCGTCAATTCGTCTGAGCAACGCGGCGAATCGGTCGGGAACTCCTTGCCCCACGACGTCGTCATACATGGATCGAAGCTGGCGTCCGATCCACTCCTGACCTCGACGGTCGACCGTGGGAGCTGCGGCAGAGGAAACCTGTGCTCGCCGCCTTCGTGGAGTGGGTACTGGCCCGTCGCGCTCATTCATTTCCCCGCACACCATTGTTGCACAGCGGACATATGAACCCGAAAATCGACAATTGGTTCCATGAGGCGCTTGGGAGTGTCCGGAAGGCCACGACTCTCGTTCAACCCGGGCGATCGCTTGTCTAGTGGTGGAACCGAGCAGCTTGGTTGCCGTTATGTCCACAAGCGGTGCCCTGCGGCCTTCACGGCGCGGGCTTCCCAAAAGGCTCCAGATCGCGACTGGAGCCTTTTGCTTTCCAATACGAACATGCCCACAACGAGGACTGAGATGCAAGACATGAGTGTCGCGGTGCTCTATCCCGCCATTCTCATTGCAGGAGCGCTGCAGGCGTGGGGACCACCGATGAACGGAGTCCTACGCAATTCACTGACCAACCCGTGGCTGGCAAGTCTGATCTCGTTCCTTCCAGTCATCGCGTTGCTGGCAGTTCTCCTGATCTGTCTGCCGCGCCCATTGCCCACCGCGGAAGGGGTCAGCACAATGCCATGGTGGGCCCCCCTGGGAGGCCTCATAGGGGCATTCGCCGTCGTGGCTGGCTTGTTGTTTGTTGACAAGGTTGGTGCAGGAGCATTTGCCGGCCTGACAATTACAGCCAACATCCTGATGTCGCTTGCGATAGATCACTTCGGTTTGTTCGGCATGCCGGTTCACACCCTGAACAGCTGGCGGATCCTCGGCGGTCTCTTGATGGTGGCCGGAATTGCCCTGGTTGCCAGATTTTGACGCTGCGAGAATTCGAAGGCGGGGCCGGCCATTGCGGCTCCGCATTTCACGCGAGGCTGCTCCGAACAATCGGATCGGGCGCAATGCCGCCGGCCATGTAGGCGCGCTGAAGCTTGAGGCGGCCTCAGCTCACATTGATGCGGCGCGGCTTTGCCTTCTCTGCCTTGGGCAACGTGACCGTCATGACCCCGTCCTTGAGATCGGCCGTGATCCGGTCCTGATCGATCTTGCTGGAAAGCTGGAAGCTGCGCGCATAGTTGCCCACGTTGTATTCGATATAAAGCGGCGCCAATCCCCGATACTTGGACAAGTCGACCTGGCCTTCGATTGACAGCAGGTCGTTCTCCACGCGTACGTCCACACTGCCTTTGTCGATGCCTGGCATCTCCAAAACCACCGTCAGCGCCTGATCAGTCTCGAAAATATCGGTCACCGGCACGAAGCGTCGGGCCGGAACCGTACTCTCGCGGTCATTCTCGACCTCGCGCTTCTGCTGAACCTGAACTTCCTGCTGCGTCGCCATGATCTCCTCCGCCTCCGCGTTCAGCCGATCTTGATGGTGCGCGGCTTTTCATGCTCCGCGCGCGGAATGAACAAGGCCAGCACGCCATCATGATACTCGGCGCGCACGGCCTCCGGGTTGATGTCGATCGGAAGGGCTATGGTGCGGTCGAACACCCCGGACAGGCGCTCCCGGCGGTGAACACTGGTGCCTTCCCCATAATTGATAGCCTTGCGGCCGGAAATCCGGATCGTGTTCTCCTTGGCTTCAATGGCGAGATTGTCCTTACCGACCCCCGGCACTTCGAGGACTGCGATAAAATCATCGCCCTGCTGGAAGATGTTGACCGGCGGATAACTACCGCTGGCGGCAGTACCGCGTCCGATCCACTCAGCGCCACGGCGTGCGTCGAGCGCCCTTTGCAGCGCAAACAATGCGTCGAACGGATCATTGTAGTTCAGCGACATGAACGACCTCCGATAGGCGAGCTGCGCGGGCGCACTCGCGGATAGGAAAGGTGGATCGGTTTAGCCACCCGTCCGGCGGGGGATCACCGTGCGAGGTTTGGCCCGGCGTCTGGGTCAGACATCCGCCGACGCCGGAACTCGGCGAGCGTCTCGCGCCGAACCTGGCGGCGGGCCCAAGCGGCCTGCGTGGTGTCGCTCTGCGCGAGCTTGTCCAGCGCGCGGAGCGCGTCGAGAACCGCGTCCACGGTAACAACTTGCCGGCCGCCCGGCGGACGGCGAAGCGCCGGGAGAGCCTCGACAGCGCAGGCATCTGACGCCCACGAAGCAAGTATCGCGCGCTTCTCGTTCACCGTTAGGTCGGGGTCGTGGACGACATCATCCGGATGATCGAAGGCTTGCGCCGGATGCAACAATTCGGCGAGCTCGGGATCAATCGGCGAGTGCGGGGGAGAGGAAAAGTCGAACTTCATAGCCACATCCTCACGTTGAGCAACATGGATACGAAAGCAGCGCCGGACACCGGCCGGCATCCGCACCGAGCCCCGGGGGGCGCTCGGCGGCCTTTCGATTTGGTTTGAGGCCGGGAACTTTCAAGAACCTTCCGGAGCCCCAATCAAAAAAATTTCAAGCCCGACCCAGCACGGGCGGCAGGACACTGCGGCCGGCATCCCTCCAAGTGAATGGCAACTTGGGCAATCTGGAACCAAGTGCAGGATTGAATCGTTGCGCTGCGGGATCGGTGTATCCGTACCGGGGCTGTCATGAGCGAATTGCTGACATCGCGAACGTTTCGGGGCGGAGGCGAGCTCGGCGAGCGCATCAAATCCCACGATTGGTATGGAACGCTCGGCCTCATCGAGGACTGGCCGCAGAGCCTCAAGACGGCAGTACAGATCATGCTCACGTCCCGCCAGCCGATCTGGATCGGCTGGGGCCCGGACCTCACGTATCTCTATAATGATCCCTACAAGACGATTATCGGCGACAAGCATCCATGGGCTTTGGGCCGCCCGACCAAGGACGTGTGGCGCGAAATCTGGAGGGACATCGGCCCGATGCTCGCTCACGCCATGGGCGGCGAGGAAGGAACCTACGTTGAAGAGCAACTGCTGATCATGGAGCGCAGCGGATTTCGCGAAGAAACCTACTACACGTTTTCATACACGCCGATCACTGACGAGACGGGCCGGACCAACGGCATATTCTGCGCGAATACAGACGATACGCAACGTGTGGTGGGCGAACGGCAACTGACGTTGTTGCGCGAACTGGCCGCCGCCGGCAGCGAGTCGCGCACGCTCAAAGAGGTGTCGGAGAGCAATGCCCGGGCGCTCGCGACCAATCCGCGCGACCTGCCATTCGCTTACGTCTACCTTGCCGAACCGGACGGGAAGACGCTTTCGCTCGTGAGTTCGACCCATGGAAGCGATCATCCGGCAGCTCCCGATACTGTCGCCCTCGATGAGCCCTCGCCCTGGCCTTTCCCGAATGTGATCGGCGAGCAGACCAGTTGCCTGCTCGACAATATTCAAGAGCGCTTCGGACCGGTGTTTCCGACCGGGGGGTTCTGGACTGAAGCCCCGACGCGAGCGGTGCTCATTCCCATTCCGGCGCGCGGCGAGACAGGAAGGCGCGGCGTTCTTGTTGCTGGACTCAATCCCTTCCGCCCCTTTGATGATGGCTATCGCGGATTTCTCACCCTCGCCGCGGGTGAGATTGCCGCCAGCCTGGCCAATGCGCAGGCCTACGAAGAGGAACGCCGGCGCGCAGAGGCACTGGCCGAAGTCGATCGCGCCAAGACATTGTTCTTTTCCAACATCAGCCACGAGTTCCGAACTCCGCTCACGTTGATGCTCGGCCCGATCGAGGAAATCCTTGCAAAGCCTGTGGACCGGGTTTTTGCGGACAACCGCGCGCTGGTCCAAGTGGCGCATCGGAATTCGCTCCGCCTGCTCAAGCTCGTCAACTCGTTACTCGATTTCTCTCGTATCGAGGCTGGGCGAGCGCACGCCAGTTATACCGCTACTGATCTGGCGGCGTTGACATCGGATCTGGCCAGCAACTTCCAGTCCGCGTGCACGCGCGCTGGCCTCCGCCTGATTGTGGATTGCCCGCCGCTCCCGGAGACGGTCTTTGTGGACCGTGAAATGTGGGAAAAGATCGTTCTCAACCTGCTGTCCAATGCGTTCAAGTTCACGCTCGCGGGCGAGATCGCCGTCCGCTTGCGTGACGTCAATGGGTTTGCCGAGTTGACCGTCAGCGATACCGGCGTCGGAATACCGGAGCAGGAATTGCCGCGCTTGTTCGAGCGCTTTCATCGTATCGAGGGTCAGAAGGGTCGCAGTTTCGAGGGCAGCGGGATTGGGCTCGCGTTGGTGCAGGAGCTGGTGAAACTGCACGGCGGCAGCATTCGCGCAGAAAGTTTCGAGGGCCGCGGCACCACCTTCACGATCAGCATTGCGTTCGGTCACACGCACCTGCCGCAGGATCGCATCGGCGGTGAGCGCAACATCGCGTCAACGGCGGTTCGCGCCAGAACCTACATTGATGAGGCGGTCCGTTGGCTCGGAGGCGAGGAGGCACCGGCGGAAGCTGCAGGGTCCGAGCCGATCCAAAACCCTCCGCCGCAGCTTGCAGGAGCACGAATTCTCCTTGCCGATGACAATGCCGACATGCGCGCCTATGTGCGTCGCCTGCTGGAACCGTATTGCCAGCTCGAAGCGGTCGCCGATGGACAAGCCGCCCTCGAGGCGCTTCACACACGTCCTATCGACCTTGTCCTCACAGACGTCATGATGCCTCGCCTCGACGGATTTGAGCTGCTGCGCGCGATTCGCAGCGATCCGGCTCGCGCCGATGTTCCGGTCGTGCTGTTGTCGGCACGTGCTGATGAAGAAGCAAAGCTTCAAGGATTGAACACGGGCGCAGATGATTACCTGGTCAAACCCTTCAATGCCCGCGAGCTGCTGGCCCGCATCGGGGCCAATCTCAATCTCGCCAAGCTGCGCAAGCAGGCTGCCCTGGACTTGCGCGACACCAGGCGCGTCAACGAGATCGCGCTGCGCCTGCTGCGCGGCAATGAGCCCTTCAATGTTTCTCTTCAGGCGATCCTGGATGCGGCGATCGAAATCACGGGCGCGGATAAGGGCAACATTCAGCTGTTCGACCCGGCATCCAACTCGCTCGAACTGACCGTCCAGCGTGGTTTTGAAGAACGATTTCTTGAGTTCTTTGCCCACGTCCCGCCCGGCGACGCATTGGCCTGCGGCGCCGCAATGCAGGCTTCCGGGCAAGTCGTGGTCGAGGACGTGACGCAGAGCGACATCTTCGCCGGACAGAGCTCCCTGGATGTCCTGCTCGAGGCGGGCATCCGCGCTGTACAATCGACCCCGTTGCTGAACGCGGCAGGCGAAGTCATCGGAATGATTTCCACGCACTTTGCCCGACCGCATCGGCCGAGCGAGCGGCAGCTGCGGCACCTGGAGTTGCTCGGCCGGCAAGTGACGGACTATCTGGAACGCAAGCGAGCGGACGAGGAACGCGAGCGGGCGCGTCGGGCGCTGCAGTACACCAGTGAACAGCTCGCAACATTGGTCAACACGGCGCCGCTCGGTATCTATCTGGTTGATGCGCAGTTTCGGATTCGTGAGGTCAATCCCACTGCTCTCGCCGTGTTCGGCGACCTGCCTGGCGGCATTACCGGCCGCGATTTCGATGACGTCGTGCACACGCCCTGGGAAGCAGAATACGCCGACGAGGTGGTTTCGATATTCAGGCACACGTTGCGAACGGGCGAGCCTTACGCAACGCAACGACGCGATGAATTTCGAATCGATCGCGACCGACTGGAATATTACGAATGGAGGGTGGAACGAATAACCCTGCCGGACGGCTCCTATGGGGTGGTGTGCTACTTCCGTGACATCGCCGACCAGGTCAGGGCGGAGGAAACGCGGCAGCTGCTGCTCCTGGAATTGAATCACCGGGTGAAGAATACGCTCGCAAGCGTGCAGGCAATTGCCCACCAGACCCTCCGAAATACCAGAGATCCATCCGAGTTCGCAGCGCGGTTTTCCGGTCGCGTGCAATCGATGGCACGGGTGCATGCGCTGCTGACCGAATCCTCCTGGAAGGGCGCGGATTTGCGCGAGCTCATCCGCGACCAGCTGCTGCAGGGATCCGTCGACGAGTCGCGTTTGACGGCGTGGGGACCGCCGGTCCAACTCGAACCGCAGATGGCGGTGCATATCGCCGTCATGCTGCACGAGCTTGGCACCAACTCCATCAAATACGGCGCGCTTTCGGCGGCAAAAGGCTGGGTAACGGTAAGCTGGACGGTTTCCGGAGAAACGCTCAACCTGCGATGGATCGAGCGCGGCGGCCCGACGGTGTCGGCACCGTCGCGGCGCGGCTTCGGCATGACCCTCATCGAGCAGAGCGCGAAAAGCGAGGGTGGCAAGGCCGAGCAGCTGATCGAGCCCGAAGGACTCACCTGGAAAATCGCGATGCGTCTACCCCAATCGGCCACACAACAAGCGGAACCCGTTTTGATCAGCAGAACCTCGCCGGCGCAGCAGCCGGGCGCAATGAAATCACCAGCTCCGTGCGCCGGCTTACGGCTTCTCGTTGTGGAGGACGAATCGCTGATCGCTCTCGATTTGATCGATCGCCTCGAGAAGTTCGGGTGCCAAAGCGTGCGAGCTGTCAGCACCGAGGAGGCTTGTCTCAAGGCCGTTGAGGAGGAGACATTCGACTGCGCCCTGTTGGATGCCAACCTGCACGGCCGACCTGTTGATTCGATTGCCGCCGCGCTGACCCGGCGCTTGGTTCCGTTCGTGTTTGTGACCGGGTATGGCCGTGCCGGGTTGCCGACGGCCTTTGCCCAAGCCCCCGTGTTGTCGAAGCCGGTTACTGACGATCAGTTGATTGAAGCGATCAAGGGGGTGACCTCGGAACGGACTCGAACGACCCGTCTCTCCAACGCAGCGCGAGGTGCCCATCCGCATCGTAACGTGTGATGTTGATTTGAGGTTCAAACCGTCACATGCAGGCTATTCCCCGCCGAGCTGCAGATAGGTCGGATCAAACTCGGCGCGCTGAGCCAATCCCTCCCAATCGTGGATGGTGAGCAAATTGCCCGTGATATTTATCAGGCCCAGCTCACGCAATTCCCGCAAAGATCG
>JAFAXD010000205.1 GCA_019241285.1 Xanthobacteraceae bacterium
TGCATCGCCATGTAGCCAATGCCCGAGGAGGCTGCGATCGTTTCGGCAACGATCAGTGTCAGCCACATGATGCCAAGCGCGTAGCGCAAACCGACGAAGATCGAGGGCAAAGCCCCGGGCAGGATCACGCGCAGGAACAGGCTGCGCGGCGACATCCCATAGGTGCGCCCCATCTCCACCAGTTGCGGGTCAACGGACCGAATGCCGTGTTGCGTGTTGATGTAGATCGGAAAGAACACGCCCAGCGCCACCAGGAAGATCTTCGCTTCCTCACCAATGCCGAACCAAAGGATCACCAGCGGAATCAGCGCCAGATGCGGGATATTGCGCACCATCTGCAACGTGCTGTCGAACACCTGTTCGCAGCGATGCGACAGGCCGTTGGCGAGGCCAAAGGCAAATCCGATCGCGCCGCCGATAACAAAACCCGCAAGCGCGCGCCACGTGCTGACCCAAATGCTGCGGAACAGCTCACCGCTCACGAGCAAGCGCCATCCGGCTGCGGCGACATCAGTCGGCGCGGGCAGAAACCGCGTCGCAATCAGCATCGACGCGGCTTGCCAGACCAGGATGATCGCGGCCGGCAACAGCCACTGAATGAACTGGTCCGGCCGCGGCAACGCGAAGCGCCCGCTCATGACTGGGCCGTTTGCTGGCGCGGCGGGAGCAGATCATTGGCGATGGTCTCGCCGAATGGACCGGTATTCACCGTAGCCGGCACATCCTCAAGCTTCTGCGCCAATGGCAGTAGCGGAAATACAAGTTCGGCGAAACGGTAAGCTTCCTCGAGATGCGGATAGCCCGACAGGATGAACGTATCGATCCCCAGCGCCATGTATTCCCGCATTCGCGCCGCCACCGTTTGCGGGTCACCAACCAGCGCCGTACCGGCACCGCCGCGCACCAGCCCCACGCCCGCCCATAAGTTGGGACTGATCTCGAGTTTGTCGCGGCGGCCTTGGTGCAGTGCCAGCATGCGGCGCTGCCCGACCGAGTCCATGCGCGCGAAAATCGCCTGCGCACCGGCGATCGTCTTGGTGTCGACGTGGCGAATCAGGTCTTCGGCCGCCTCCCAGGCTTCCGCATTGGTCTCGCGCACGATCACATGCAAGCGGATGCCAAAGCTGAGCTTGCGGCCGCGCATCCGGGCGGCGGCTTCAACGCCGCGAATCTTTTCGGCAACCTGCGCCGGCGGTTCGCCCCAGGTTAGATATTTGTCGATCGTGTCAGCCGCGACGTCTATTCCGGCATCAGAAGATCCGCCGAAATAGAGCGGCGGCCCCCCCGCCTGTGTCGGCGGGAACAAGAGGCGTGCGTCTTCCACTTTGATATGACGCCCACTGAAGTCGACTCGTTGGCCGGCAAGCAGACCCTTGTAGACGGCGAGGAACTCGCGCGTCACCTCGTAGCGCTCATCGTGCGACAGAAAGATGCCGTCGCCTTTGTTCTCGATCGGATCACCGCCCGTCACTACATTGATCAGGAGGCGGCCGGAGGAAACGCGATCGAGCGTGGCGGTCATGCGCGCCGCCACACTGGGGCTTTGCAATCCGGGCCGCACCGCCACCAGGAAACGCAGCCGTTCGGTCAGAGGAGCCAGCGCTGAAGCAATGATCCAGGAATCTTCGCAGCTGCGCCCAGTCGGCAATAGAACGCCGAAATATCCGAGCTCATCCGCAGCCTGCGCGATCTGGCGCAGGTAATTCAGGTTGACGTTGCGCGCCCCGACTGATGTTCCCAGGTGACGGCCGTCCCCGTGCGTCGGCAGAAACCATAGGACTTGGGCGTGCGTGGGCTGTTGCACGCTCATGATCCGGTCCTCCGCACTTGCGTGGCGACGACGATCGGCTTGGGGATTAGACCGAGAGCAAGGAAGGCGTCGGCAATGCGTTGTTGCTCGGCGACGACTTCCGGATCGAGCGGCTTGACCCCATACGTCTGCCGCGCAAGCGCAACTTCGAGGATCCGCGCCGGAATGCCGATCGACGGACTCAGCTCCTGAGCAACCGCTTTGGTGTTGTCCTTGGTCCAGCGATCGATATCGCCAACTGCGGCCAGCACCGCATCGATGATCTGTGGATTGGCGTCATTGAACTGCTGCCCAGCGATATAGAATTGATGATTGGCCACAAGCCCAGTGCCATCGGCTAAAGTGCGCGCCCCGGCAGTCGTTTCAGCGGCGGCTTGAAATGGATCCCAGATTGCCCAGGCATCGACAACACCGCGCTCGAATGCCGCTCGCGCGTCCGCGGGGGCGAGAAACGCCGGCTCAATGTCGGAATATTTGATCCCGGCGTGCTCAAGGGCTTTCACCAACAAATAATGGACATTCGCGCCCTTGTTGAGTGCAACCCGCTTGCCCTTGAGGTCGCTGACGCTTGCGATCTTGCTGTCCTTGGGAACCAGGATCGCCTCGCCTTTGGGCGCTGGAGGCTCGTGCGCTACGTAGACGAATGGCGTGCCCGCGGCTTGGGCAAAGATGGGCGGCGCCTCGCCGACGCTGCCGAAATCGATTGCTCCGGCATTGATCGCTTCAAGCAGCGGCGGACCAGCCGGGAACTCGGTCCACGCAACCTGAACGCCCAGCGGGGCGAGGCGCCGTTCGAGATCGCCCTTGCCTTTGAGCAGGACGAGATTGCCATATTTCTGATACCCGATGTGGATGACCTTATCCGCCGCATCGGCGGTGAATGACATCAGCGCTGAGACGACGAGGCTCAGGGCTATGATGGTGATGCGCGATCTCATCGAACGATCCTCTCACTGCGAATAGGCGCGGCGGCGACGTTCCCGGGAGGAGGAAGGAGTCAGGCCGCCGCTGCGAGGTCAGGACTGTGGGGCAGCCCAAATGACCTCGCGGATGACGATTGGCCTGGGGATCAGACCAAGCTTGAAGAAACGGTCGGCGACGCCCTGTTGCGTTGTGATGATGTCATCGGTCAGCTTGCCGATTGCGAAGGAGGAGCGCCGAGCGGCGATCGCTTGGATCGCGAGGTCGACGCCCGTGACGTCTGAAAGTGCTTGCGCAACCTGGTCGCGATGTGCCTCGGCCCATTGCGCTGTTTCGCCCAATGTGTCGAGGACTGAGCGCAGCAACAGCGGCTCGCGCGCCGCAAAACCCCGGTTGGCGATGTAAAAAGCGTTGGTCTTTCCAAGCGCGCTGGCGTGGGCCAGCACTCGTCCGCCGCCAACGTTTTCACCTATCGCGTAGTACGGATCCCAAACTGCCCAGGCATCAATACTCCGGCGGGCAAACGCCGCCGCCGCGTCGCCTGGGCTGAGGTACACCGGGACGATGTCGCCGTAGGTGAGCCCTGCTTTCTCCAGTGCAAGCAGGACAACATTGTGGGCGCTGGACCCTTTAGTGAACCCAATCCGCTTACCTTTGAGACCCACCAGAGCGGTGATGTCGCTATCGGAGCGAACCAGAATCCCCTGCCCGTTGGTTATGCTCTGACCGGCGACGTAGACGATCGGTGCACCGGCGGCCTGGGCGAAGATCGGCGGGGTGTCGCCTACCTGTCCGACATCGATCTCGCCGGCGGTCATGGCTTCGAGGAGCGGAGGACCGGCGGGAAATTCGACCCATTCAACGCCAACGCCGTCGCGATCGAGGCGCTTCTCAAGCACAGCTTGCCTGCGCGCGATAACGAGCACGCCGTTCTTCTGATAACCGATGCGCAATTTCTTGCTGACCTGCGCGGCCGCGCGCCGCGCCAACAGTGCCGAAGCGAAGCCGGCAAGGACCAGCCCACAAACCGCTTCCCGGCGATTCATTCGGAACCTCCCAAGGGGGAATTGCACAGGGGCATAGGGCACATCTATAGTATTTTTCTATGGATTTAATAGAGTACTCAAAACTAAACAAAAGCTGCCTCGCAGGATTTTGTTTCACAGAGAGACACGAAGAGAGAAAGGGTGACGGACCTACGGGCTCTGCAAACCCCTCACGGTCTTCCTCTACGCGCGTCCGCGCACCATACCAAAACCTAATTTTGAGTTCGTGCGCCCGGCTCCCCACGTAATCCAGGGTTGGCGCCGTTGTGGCAGCCCAACCAAGCGGTTGCACGGAACGCGTCCGCTTTACCGGCGTTCCCGTGAGAGGCCGGTTCGGACCGGGGCCGAAGGGTTCGCCCCATTAACGCGTGCGCGCGAGATCGGTTTCGAGCGGGACCGAGATGAAGAGAAGGACTGTTCTGATCGGAATTGCGGCACTCGCGATCGCGGGAGCTCTGGGGTGGCGCTATGGCCCCGGATTGATGTCGCCCGGCCCCCCTGCGGTTCACGCCGCGGCCGCGGTTCCGGTTACGGCCGGCGTCGCCGAGGCACAAGACATCCCCATCTACATCCAGGGGCTCGGCACGGTGCAGGCCTTCAATACGGTCAACGTGCGCAGCCGCGTCGATGGGCAGATCACCAAGGTGTTCTTCAAGGAAGGGCAGGACGTCAAAACCGGCGACCCGCTGTTCCAGATCGATCCGCGCCCATTCCAGGCGGCGCTCGATCAAGCCAAGGCCAACAAGGCCAAGGACCAGGCAAGCCTGCAGGGCGCGCAGCTCGATCTGCAGCGCTATTCCAAGCTGCTGCCCTCCGGGTTCCAGACCCAGCAGCAATACGATCAGCAAAAGGCGACGGTCGGCCAGTTCCAAGGCGCCGTGCAGGCGGACCAGGCGCAGATCGATACCACGCAGCTCAACCTCGATTACGCGACGGTTCGCTCACCGATCGACGGCCGCACCGGGCAGCGGCTGATCGATATCGGCAACTACGTGCAGGGAACGCAGAACACAAATCTGGTGACAGTCACTCAGCTCAAACCGGTCTATGTCAGCTTCACCCTGCCGCAGACCGAGCTTGATCCGGTACGCCAAGCCAATCAAAACGGCGAGCTCGCGGTGGATGCTTACGGACAGGACAACAAAACACTCCTGTCTCAAGGCAAGCTGACCCTGATCGATAATCAGGTCGACGTCGCGACCGGCACGTTCCACTTGCGGGCAACGTTCGACAACAACGATCTGCGGCTGTGGCCCGGCGAGTTCGTCAATGCCCGCCTGGTGCTCTCGACCAAAAAGAACGCCGTGACGGTTCCGGCCGAAACCGTGATGCAGGGGCCTGATGGCGCGTACGTGTATGTGATCAAGCCGGATGACACAGCTGAGCGGCGCGCGGTCACGGTGGCGATGACACAGGAAGGTCGCGCAGTCATCGGCAAGGGACTTGCGGCCGGCGAGCACGTTGTTGTCGAAGGTCAATATCGGGTCACCCAGGGCGGCAAGCTGCAGATCCGCGGCGGGCCGGGCTCAAACACCGATAACGTGGCGCAGGGTTCGACGCAGACGACCAATCAGGTCGCGGGCTCGGCGAGTGAGCCCACGCAATGAATATTTCGGAAATCTTTATTCGCCGGCCGATCGGCACATCTCTGTTGATGGCCGGTCTCCTGGTATTCGGGATCGCGAGCTATCGTCTGCTGCCGGTCGCCGCGTTGCCGACCGTGGATTTCCCAACCATCACGGTGAGTGCAAACCTGCCTGGCGCGAGTCCCGACACCATGGCTTCTTCGGTGGCGACGCCCCTCGAGCAACAATTCGCCGCCATCCCGGGTCTCGCGCAGATGACGTCAACCAGCGGGCTCGGCACCACCACCATTACGCTGCAGTTCGAGCTGAGCCGAAATATCGATGGTGCCGCCGGCGACGTGCAGACGGCCATCAACGCGGCGAGCGGGCTGCTGCCGAAAGATCTCCCCAACCCGCCGACCTATCGCAAGACCAATCCGGCTGACCGGCCGATCCTGATCTATGCGGTCTACTCCGACGCGCTGCCGCTTTATCGGGTGGACGACTATGCCTACACCGTCATGGCGCAACGCATCTCGCAGATCACCGGTGTTGCGCAAGTCGACATTGCCGGGCAGCAACAATATGCCGTGCACGTACAGGTCAACCCGACGGCGCTGGCTGCCCGCGGCATCGGCCTCGAGGATGTGCACAACGCGCTTGCGGCCGCGACCCTCAACGAACCCAAGGGCAATCTCGAAGGAGCGCAACAGGCCGTCACCCTCGACACCAACGATCAACTGTTCAACTCGAAAGCCTTCGACAATGTGATCGTTGCCTACCGCAACGGTGCTCCGGTGCGCATCAAGGACATCGGTAATGCAGTCGACTCGTCTGTCTACGCACGCACCGGCGCCTGGTTTAACGGAAAGCCCGCCGAGTTGCTCATGGTGCGCCGTCAGGCCGGCGCCAATACGCTCGACGTGGTCAATCAGATCAAGGCCCAGATCCCCCTCCTCGAGGCATCATTCCCGCCTTCGATCCATGTCGCGCTGGTGTCGGACCGATCCGAGAACATCCGCGCGTCCGTCAATGACGTACAGTTCACCCTCGTCCTGACTATCGCGCTTGTCGTGCTGGTCATCTTCGTGTTCCTGCGCAATTTCTGGGCGACCGTGATCCCGAGCGTGGTGGTGCCGCTGTCGCTGGTGGCGACTTTCGGAGTGATGTACGCGCTTGGCTACAGCCTCGATAACCTGTCGCTCATGGGGCTCACCATTGCGGTCGGGTTCGTGGTCGACGACGCGATCGTGATGATTGAGAACATCGTCCGTTATCTCGAGCAAGGCGACCGACCGTTCGACGCCGCCATCAAGGGCGCTGGTCAGATCGGGTTCACCATCATTTCGATCACCATCTCGCTGGTCGCCGTATTTATTCCACTGCTGTTCATGGCCGGCATTGTCGGGCGACTGTTCCGTGAGTTCGCCATGACGGTGACCACCGCAGTCCTCGTCTCCGGTTTGATTTCGCTGACGCTGACCCCAGTGATGTGCTCACTGTTCCTGCGGCGCGAAAGCGATCGCCCCAAAAGACGGTTCAACCGCGCAGCCGAAGCGTTTTTCGAATGGATGGTGCGGGGTTACGACCGTGGCTTGCGCTGGGTGTTGCGGCATCAGCTCTCGATGCTGATCGCGACGCTAGCGCTGATTGTGCTCACCGGCTTCCTGTATGTTTACATCCCGAAAGGATTCTTTCCCGAACAGGACACCGGTTTCATTTTCGGCCAAGCGCAGGCGCGACAAGATACGTCGTTTGCCGAGATCGCCAAGCTTGAGCACGAATTTTCCAAGGTGATTCAGTCCGATCCGGCGGTAGCCGACGTTATCGGGTTTGCCGGCGCTACGGGGGGCAACGCCGCGGAGAACACGGCCCGGCTGTTCATCCAGCTCAAGCCGCTGTCGGAGCGCAAGGTCTCGGCCCAGGAGATCATCCAACGCTTGCGGCCCAAGGTCGCGCAGGTGATCGGCGCCAACTTCTATATGCAGGCCGGCCAAGACGTGACAGTCGGTGGGCGCCTGACGCAGACCGAATACCAATACACAATCACCGATTCCGACACAGCCGAGCTCAATCACTGGGCTCCGATCCTGCAGCGCGAAATGGAAAAGCTGCCGCAGCTGCAGGACGTCGCGTCGGATCAGCAGATCGCGTCGCCGCATATCGCCATCGACATCGACCGCGACGCCGCGTATCGGCTCGGTCTTACGTTGTCACAGATCGACCAGACACTTTATGACGCATTCGGCCAGCGTCAGGTGGCGACGATCTACACCTCGAGCCATCAGTACAAAGTGATTCTCGAGGTCGAACCGCAGTATCAGAGCGACCCGCAAGCGCTGGGCAATATCTACATCGCAACACCGACCGGGGCGCGCGTTCCGCTCAGCACGATCGCGAAATTCACGACCAAGATCGAGCCTCTGACCGTCAATCATCAAGGCCAGTTTCCGTCGGTCACGCTGTCCTTCAACGTGGCGCCGGGATATTCGCTTGGCGATGCGGTCTCGGCAATTCAGGCGGTCGAGCGCAACCTGCACGTTCCGATTACGCTCCAGGGCACGTTCCAAGGCACTGCGCAGGCGTTCCAGCAATCGCTGTCTTCGACCCCGCTGCTCGTCGCGGCCGCGATCCTCGTCGTCTACATCGTGCTTGGGTTCTTGTACGAGAGCTATATCCACCCAATCACCATTCTCTCGGCCCTGCCGCCGGCCGGTGTCGGTGCGCTGATCCTGCTGATGCTGCTCGGCTACGATCTGAGCATCATCGCCATCATCGGCGTGATCCTGCTGATCGGCATCGTCAAGAAGAACGCGATCATGATGATCGACTTTGCGCTCGAGGCCGAGCGCAAGGAGGGCAAAAGCCCGATCGAAGCGATTCACGAAGCCTGCCTGCTGCGTTTCCGGCCGATCATGATGACGACAATGTCAGCGCTGTTCGGCGGGTTGCCAATCGCGCTCGGCTACGGCGCCGGATCAGAGCTGCGCCGCCCGCTCGGCATCGCCATCGTCGGCGGGCTCCTAGTCTCGCAATTCCTCACGCTCTACACCACGCCGGTGATCTATCTCTACCTGGATCGCGTCAACAACTGGCTGACGGGACGTGGGCACAAGCCGCGCGGCAAAGAGCCCCAGTATCAGATCGCGGCTGAGTAGGTTTGCTTCACCGCTCCAGCACCCGCCGAATATCCGCAACCCGGTCCGTGCGGCTGAGCTCATCCCGCTGCGGCGGCACATAATCGTTGCCGAGCTCCACATAACCATTGCGACGCAGGAACTCGCGGTGCTGGCGCCGGCCACCAATGACAGCGCGTTTGCCGGTCGCAACGTCGGTGGCGGCGGTGCGGTAAGGCGCAATATCGGACATGATCTGCGGACCAGCAGCGCCACTCGAAAGGGACGGGTTCTTGCGCTTGCGCACCAGGCGGCCGTTGCGCATCACGTAGGTTGCTCGGATTGGCATTTCAGAATCGCTGCCTTGTGCTGATTGTTAATCCTCAGACCTCATCCGCAGAGGATGTGAATGTTTGCGGCGGCTGGTTGCTCGCGGCCATCCTTCGAGACGCCTGGCCCCTGGCGGGTCCAGGCTCCTCAGGTGAGGGCTAAAATTGTTGAAGCGCCGCAACCAACCGCAGCCCTCATCCTGAGGAGCATGTGCGCGCAAGCGCACATGCGTCTCGAAGGATGGCCACGGGGGAAGGCCTCGCCTGGGGCCGTCCTTCGAGTTTGGTCCCTCCGGGACCAAACTCCTCAGGACGAGGGCTGCAAGTGCCTCAGGCATCGGACGAGGCGCCATCGGGCGGGCCATCCATGGCGGCAAGCAAAACGTTGCCAAGATAATCGCGGCGGGCCTGCTTGTTGGCACCGCAGGCGTCGAGCTTGGCAAGCGGTACTTGCA
>JAFAXD010000364.1 GCA_019241285.1 Xanthobacteraceae bacterium
CCGCAATCAGCTCCCGCCATGACGTTTTCGCGCCCCACCAGGTTGGCGAAGCGTAGGATCCGTTCGGCGATGATCTCGGGGTGCTCGACAATGTTGCTCGCGTGCGTGATCACGCCCGGGCACAGCACCTTGCCGTCCGCGATCTTGATCTTTTCAAACAAGTGATATTCGTGCTCGTGTCTCGGGTTGGCGCCTTCGAAACTGTACGAGCCGGCGTTGATCTTGAGCACGTAGTGGATGATGTCCGCGAGCGCCGCCTCGAAAATGCGCGGCCCTTCGTTGACGCCGTAACAGGTATGAAAGCGCACGCGCTCGGCCGGGATGCCTTTCAGCGCCGCGTTGGTCGCCTCGACATAAATTTCGGCTCGCCGCTTCATTTGCGCCTGATCGAGATCGGGTTCCATGAAAATGTCGGGCAGGAACGGGTCGTCGACCTGCAGCAGGATGCCGGCGTCGATAATGGCCTTGTATTCCTGGCTGAGCGCCGCGGCCACCGCGTGGAAGTACTCCTCGTCTGATTTGTAGTACTCGTTGATGCCGACCCCGGACGGCGCCGTCGCCGGCAGGAACACGTGATCGTTGTCGATTCCGGCAGCTTTGGCCGCCGCTTTCACGTTGTCGATGTCGCGTTGGACGGCACGTTCACCGCGATATTTTATCGGACCGGTGCAGATCACAGGGACGATCGGGACGATGGTGCCGCCCATCATGGCTTCCTTGAAGTACTGCGCATAGTACTCCGGAAATGCCGCTGTCTCCTTCTGGAACAACAACAATTTTTGGCCAGGCCGCGGCTCGTAGCCCTCGAGGCGCTCCTGGATATAGGTGAAGAAGCCTGGCTTGGAGAACTCACCGTCGGTGACGATGTCGATGCCGCACTCGGCCTGCTTGCGCACGCAGTCCATGACCGCGGCGGCGGTCGCCTTGTCGAGAGTTGCTTGATCAACCGGTTGGCCGGCGAACTTCGCCTTCATCAGGTCAAGCAGGGCGTGCGGGCGGGGGAGGCTCCCGATATGGGTCGTCTGAATGCGATCGGTGTTCTGTTGCAATGCCACGGCGTCCCTCCTAGCTGCGGCTGTTCGTGCCGCCGATTTGCGAGCGAGTGTATGCGAAACTCAGCTCAAGTCAATTTACAAGGAGTACTCCTTGTTTTTGCAGTAACTGTAGTCTCTGACCTCATCCTGAGGAGCATGTGCGCGTGAGCGCACATGCGTCTCGAAGGATGGCCACAACACGAAGCGCGTCCCCCCGGCCGTCCTTCGAGACGCTCGGCCGATGGCCTCGCTCCTCAGGACGAGGGTTAACAGCCTCATACCATCAAGCCGTCATCGAGTCGGGCGGAGCGCCGGCGCGGTGTCGCGGAGCGGCGGAGTTCCAGGATCGCGGGTGTGAGGCTACGCCACGCCGCCATTACGGCGGTGCGATCAACCTGATAGGGCAGCCAGTAGCCCACCAGGAACACGCCGCGCATCATGTAGTGGGTGAGCTCGATGAATTGCTGGGCTTTGTCGCGCGGGTACCCGGCAGCACCGAGGGTATCCGCCCAGATGCCGTTGAGCTTGTGGCGGGCGTCCCGCACGATCGGATTGATCACACGCGCCAGCGCTCGATCCGAGTGGGCGGCAATCATGATCTCGACCAGCGCCCGATAGATCGGCGCAAAGAAAAAGTGCTCTGAATCGGCCAGGAACTTCGCGATCGGATCGGGCGAGTGCGCGGCGCTCGCGGCCAGCGACTGGGCATGGTGGACCGCTTCGTCCATGGCAAAGCGCGTCGCCGCGCCAATCAGATCGATCTTCTTCGGATAATAGTGCTCCTGCGCCCCGCGCGAGACCCCGGCGCGCGCCGCGACCCTACTCGCTTTGAAGCCGGCATATCCGTCGTCGATCAGGAGTTTGATCGAAGCAGCCAAGATCGCGGCCTGGGTGGCGCTGCGGCGCTCGGCATGGGTTCGTCGCGATGTTCGTGCTGTCCGTGCCATCAACCGCCGTCCTGATGCAATCGCCGGACGTTGGCATGACGCGCCGGCAAGAACCAGCGACAACGAAGACCCGAATGATGATAACTTGGTACAGCTGGGTGGACTCGAACCACCGACCTCCTGATCCACAGTCAGGCGCTCTAACCAACTGAGCTACAGCTGCACGCGGCGTCGCGAACCTAGGGGCTGGCGGGCGGCTTGACAAGGCTCGCGGGCAAGAGTTCCGGGCCGGCAGCCCACCGGGGCGGCGGCAGACAAGCAAAAGCCCGAGCGGACCGGCTCGGGCTCCAGCTGCAGGTCGTGTACGCGGTTACGCTACGCAGACGCCACGCTACAAAAGCAAACCAGACAGGGGCCTCAGGCCGCCTGCTTGAACACCTTGCCGACGCCTTCCTTGATCGGCTCGGCCGTCTCGGAGGCAACCTTCTGGAAGAGCGAGGTCAATTCCTTGGCCTGGGCGCTCAGCGCTTCGAACTGCTTGCGGGCATGGGCGGTCGAGAGCTCGACCATGTCGGACACCGACTTGGCGCTCATCAACTCGCTCGCGAAATCGAAGGCGGCGTTGGTGTTGTGGCGCGCGGCCTCGATCAGCTTGAGATTATATTCGGTCGTGCCCTTGCTGGCCTTGGCGTAGGTGTCCTCAAGCACGTTGGTGGTCTCTTCGGCCGCCGACTTCATCTTCTCGTAGCCGGTCTTGCACTGGGCGATGCTCTTTTCCGCGAAGTCGCGGAAAGCGGCTGGCACTTCCATTTTCGGAATGTCGAACTTGGGGAACTCGAATTTCGGCATGTCGAACTTGAGCGGTTCAACGGACATGGGACTATCCTCTCGGCGCGGGATGGCTCACCTGCCCGGTCCGCCCGCGGCAACGGTCCCGGTGGTGTGCTTTCGATGTTTGGGACAGCCAGCAACGCTTTGGCGCGTCCCTGACCGCACTGCACACTAAATAGCACGAGCCATGGTGCGTTGCAACACGCATTGTGCAACGCACAATAAATTATTTTGATGAATTACCGAATTAGGCTTATTTTCCGCAAGCGCCGGTTGCCGAACTCTACACGCGGCAACCGGACAAGCGTGGTTTCCGGATGCGTACCACCTGGACCGTCGGCTTAGGACCTCGGTTGATCCTCAAGGGGTCGACTTGGCACTGTCGCGCGCGGCCTTGGTGGCAATATCGGTGAGCTCGCGCGCCTGGTCGGCCAGAACCTGCATCTGCGCCTGGACGAATTCACCGTGCAGCGCCATCAGCGATTGCGGATCCTTGGCCTGCACCAGTTTCTGCGCGTAGTCGAACGCCGTGGCGACGTTCTGCTCAGCGAAGCCCATGATTTTCTGGCTGATTTCCTTCGCGCCCTCTTGAGCCACCTTGGATTGCCCCTCCAAGGTATTCATCGTCTGCTGCGCCGCCTCCATGAACTTGTCGAACGCGATCCGCGCCTGCTCGAAGCTGCGCTCCGCAAAGGCACGCATCTCGGCAGGAACTTCGAACGACGAAGCAGGGCTTTGCATCTGCATGGGGGATTCCTCCTCGGTCCGGTCTTCTTTCTGCTTTACGCTCCCGACATCACACCCGCGCGACAGCCATCATTTCATCCCGGCCGCCGCCTTGCAAACCAATACCTCGTGTTGAGCAGCGTTCCCTATCGCACCGCGCCAAGGCGGTTCGCTATCGAGCACGTGTGCACCTGCGTTGCACGTAGACGCCTTTTGCCGCGGCTGGCGCAGGATATGCTTTGCGAAATGCTCTATCATGAACGCTGTGCACCCGTGAGCGGGGGCGCAACAAGGACAGTGCCTATGCGCAGAGTGCGTCTCGTGCTGGCGGTGCTCGCCGCCATCGTCTTTGTCGGGCCGGCGATTGCTGCCGAGCAGGTTGATCTTCTGCTCGTGCTGGCGTCCGATGTGTCGCGCAGTGTCGACGCCGCGAAATTCAAACTGCAGCGCGACGGCTACGTGGCTGCGATCAGCAACCCGCGCGTGATCGAAGCGATCAAATCCGGGCCGCACGGCCGCATCGCGATCTGCTTTATCGAGTGGTCGGGCGTCGGCGCGCAGAAAGTCGTCATCGACTGGATGATGATCGACGGCGCCAAGGCGGCGCAAGATTTCGCAGGTCAGCTCGACGAGGCACAACGCTCGTTCGCGGATCGCACCTCGATCAGCGGCGGCATCGATTTCGCCATGACGCAGCTCGAGCGCGCACCGTTTCAAGCCACCCGCCGAACGATCGATGTGTCAGGCGACGGCACCAACAACTCGGGGCGCGAGGTCACCGCCGCACGCGACGAGGCCCTTGCCCAGGGCGTCACCATCAATGGGCTCGTGATCCTGAGCGAGCAGCCGCTGTCCTGGAATGCGGACCACACCAACCCGCCGGGCGGGCTCGACGTCTATTATCGCAACAACGTCACCGGCGGGCCGAATTCATTCGTGATGGTGGCGGAGAATTTCAACACCTTCGGCCAGGCGATCCTCAACAAGTTGGTGGCCGAGGTGGCCGCCGCCGACGGCGCACAGCACACAGCGGCGGCGCAGTAAGAAGTTGTTTTGCGCTAGACCGGTATGTGTTTAGGTTGAATCGAGCGGTCGCCCAAAAATCTGTCGTCATTGCGAGCGAAGCGAAGCAATCCAGAGGCCACGGGACGTGGGCTGGATTGCTTCGTCGCGGAGCCTGTCATCGGGCCGGCCACTTCGGGCCGGACCCGTTGGCTCCTCGCAATGACGAGGTCGAGAAACTCATTACGCTCTAGGTCCGCAGGTCGGGCAGATCCTTGTAGAGCGTGAGCGCTTCCGGGTTGGCCAACGCCTCGGTGTTCTTCACCGGCCGGCCGTGCACCACGTCGCGCACTGCCAGTTCGGTAATCTTGCCTGACTTGGTGCGCGGAATATCCGCAACCTGTACGATCTTCGCCGGCACGTGACGCGGGCTGGCGCCGGTCCTGATCTTCAGGCGGATCGCGTTGCGCAAGCCATCGTCGAGCGCGTGGCCCTCCTTGAGCCGCACGAACAGCAGCACGCGCACGTCATTGTCCCAGTCCTGGCCGATGGCCAGCGCCTCCAGCACTTCCGGGATCTGCTCGACCTGCGCATAGATCTCGGCGGTGCCGATACGAACTCCACCCGGATTGAGCGTCGCGTCCGAGCGGCCGTGAATGATCATCCCGCCATGCGTGGTCCATTCGGCAAAATCGCCGTGGCACCAGACATTGGGGAAACGCTCGAAATAGGCGCTGCGATATTTCTTGCCGTCGGGATCATTCCAGAAGCTGACTGGCATGGAGACGAACGGGCGGGTACAGACGAGCTCGCCCTTTTGCATGCGCACGGGTTTGCCATCCTCGGACCAGACATCGACCGCCATCCCGAGGCCGGGAGCTTGGATCTCGCCCTTCCAGATCGGCGACGTCGGGTCACCAAGCACGAAGCAGCCGATGATATCGGTGCCGCCCGAAATCGAGGTCAACGGCACATCTGATTTGATCGAGCGATACACGTAATCGAAACTGTCGGGTGCGAGCGGCGACCCGGTCGAGGTGATGAGCCTGATCGATGAAAGATCATGTGTCTTGCCGGGCTCAATTCCTTCCTTGTTGCAGGAATCGATGTATTTGGCCGACGTGCCAAAAATATTGAAGCGTTCCGCCTGGGCATAGTCCCACAGCACCGCCGGCGATGGCGCAAACGGCGAACCATCGTAGAGCATCAACGTGGCGCCGGAGGCAATGCCGGAGGCGAGCCAGTTCCACATCATCCAGCCGCAGGTGGTGAAGTAGAATAGCCGGTCGCCTTCGCGCAGGTCACACTGCAGTTGGTGCTCCTTGATGTGCTGCAGCAGCGTGCCGCCGGCGCCATGCACGATGCATTTCGGGATCCCGGTCGTGCCCGATGAGAACATAATATAGACCGGATGATTGAACGGCAGCCGCTCGAAGGTCACCGGCCGCGACGCATGGGGCGCAATCAGAGCGTCCAGCGTCGTGGCCCGTGGCAGCGCCTTGGCGACCTCGTCGGCCTCATCGAGATAAGGCACGATCACCGCCGTTTTCGCTGACGGCAGCTGCTCGATGATCGGGCGGAGCTTCTCGGCAATCCGTTGGGGCTTGCCGTTGTACCAGTAGCCATCGACGGTGAAGAACACCTTGGGCTCGATCTGTCCAAACCGATCGAGCACGCCACGCTCGCCAAAATCGGGGGAGCATGACGACCAGACCGCGCCCAGCGATGTGGTCGCCAGCATGGCGGCGATCGTCGCCGGCATATTCGGCATCATACCGGCGACGCGGTCACCCACGCCCACGCCCTGAGCCTTGAGGGCCTGCTGCAGTCGCGACACCAGCGCGGCGAGCTGCGCAAAAGTCATGCGCTCGGTTCGCTTGTCCTCGCCGCGGAAGACCACAGCCTCGCGCGCGTCGGTTCGTCGCAGCAGGTTCTCGGCAAAATTGATTTTGGCATCGGGAAAGAATTTGGCCCCGGGCATCGCATCGAGATCAATGGCGAGCCGCCCACCTTTCTCGCCGATCACCCCGCCGAAATCCCACAGCAGGTCCCAAAACAGGTCAGGATGCTTGACGCTCCAGGCGTGCAAATCGCGATAACCGGCCAGGCTGAGCTGATGCCGGCGGTTCGCTTCGCCCAAAAAAGCCATGACCCGAGTGGCGGCAACCCGCTCCGGCGACGGGCTCCACAACGGCTGATCGCTCATCACGTCTCCCCTTAGATGCAGCCCGCCTAGTATTAGTGTAAATTATGTTGCGGCCGAAGCCTGAAAACCTGCCGATCGTTCAGTACGATGGCAGGCAAAAATCCGGCCACGAAAGCGACACAGACGGCCGTCACAGGGTTTCCTCTTCTCTGCCGGGGGGCGTCCCGGTTCCTTGCCGGGGTGTCCCGGCCCGGCGACATTCCGAATCGGTGCTCGTGACAACGGTCATGGGATTTAAGCGCATCGGACTCGCGTTTGCAGCACTGGTCGTCATCGGCCTGGGCGCGATCGGGGTTTCCTCATTTCTGATCTCGACGGACGCAGCCCGCGAGGCCGTGAAGGCGCAGATCCATGCCGCCACCGGCCTCAGTCCGACGATCGAGGGCGGCGTGAGCGTATCACTGTTTCCTCCCGATACTGTGACACTGCGCGACGTCGCGCTCGAAGACGCGCAGAATGCGCCGATGCTGACCGCGGCGAGTCTGGTCGCACACTTGCGCCTCTTGCCGCTGCTGACCGGCCGCATCGAGGTCGCCGATATATCGCTTGAGCGGCCCCGGATCGCCGTTCGATTTGATTCCGACGGCCGTTCCAACTGGGCGCCGTTGCTCAAGTCATTGGCGAGCGCGCTCAAACCCGACGCCGACCGGGCCGCATTGTCGTTTTCCGAAATCCATATCAAGGACGGCACCGTCCAGCTGACCAATGCAAACCTCAACGAGACGATCAGTCAGGTCGACGTGTCGCTGGCCTGGCCCTCCATCGCCAAGACATTTGCCGCGACCGGCCAATTTGCCTGGCATAAGGAGCCGGTCGAGGCGAGCCTGACGATCGGCGATTTCTACGCGGCGTTGATCGGCGATCCGGCGGGCGTGAAGCTGCGGCTGAACGGCAAGCCGCTGAAAGTGGCGTTCGACGGCGTCATGAGCAACCGCCCGACGCTCAAGATCGACGGCACGCTGGCGGCGGATGCCGCCTCGATGCGCGACACGCTGGAATGGATGGGCACCAAGCCCCTTCCGGAGGGCGGGTTCGGACGCTTCACCCTCAAGGCGCAGACCAATGTGGGCGGCGGGCAGATGTCGCTCACCGGTGTTGACATCGCCCTCGACGGCAACGTGGCCGAGGGCGTGCTGACCTTCAGCACGGAGCAGCGGCGCCTGCTCAAAGGCACGCTCGCGGTCGAAGGTCTCGATCTCACGCCCTACCTCTCGGCGTTCCATCTGATGGCCGCCAATGCGCGCGACTGGAACCAGGGGCCGCTGGCGCTCGAAGACGTCGCCGGAACTGACCTCGACCTGCGCCTCTCCGCAGCCCGCGTCACGGTTGGCGCCACCAACATCGGCCGCACCGCGATTGCAGTGAATGTGCGCGGCCCGGACGTGACGCTGACGATCGGCGAGTCGCAAGCTTTTGGCGGTATGATCACCGGCTCGGTTGCCCTCGCCAAGGCGGAAGAGGGCGCCGAGTTCAAATCCCAGATGCAGTTCACCAATGTCGACCTTGAGCGCTGCCTCGGCGACCTCGTCGGCATGCACCGGATCGAGGGCAAGGGCGACTTGAGTTTCATGGTCGATGGCATGGGCACGAGCGTGGATGCCCTGACCCGGACCCTCACCGGCACTGCGAGCCTTACCTCGACGGACGGCGCCTTGCTGGGGTTCAATGCCGAGCAGGTGTTGCGCCGGCTCGAGCGTCGCCCGCTCTCCGGGGGAGCCAGCGATCTTCGCAACGGCCGCACGCCCTATGACCGGCTCAACGTTGCGCTCAAGCTCACGAACGGGATCGCCAGTATTGAAGATATCCGGGTCGAGGGAGCGGCGGTGCGCCTGCTACTGGGAGGCTCAGCCTCCATCCCCACGCGTGACGTCGACCTGGCCGGCACCGCGCAACTCGTCAGCTCGGGCGGCGATGCGGGCGGGTCGTTCGAGCTGCCTTTCGTGGTGCAGGGTCCTTGGGACGACCCGATCATGCTGCCGGATACGCAGAGCCTGATTAGCCGGTCCGGGGCCGCCGCTCCGTTGCTGAACGCCGTGCGCGGCAAGAGCCCCGCCGATGCCGTGCGCAGCGCGATCGAACGGCTGTCTGGCGCTGCCGGACAGTCGGCGGGGCCGCGTCAATAACATACACCCTTATGGATGATCGGCCCCCGCCGTCGCGCCGGCCATGAAATGCGCCAACCGTTGGGCATCCGTCTTGGCGAGACCCAGCCCAAGTTTCGAGCGTCGCCATAACACATCGTTAGCCGTCTGCGCCCACTCGAAGCGCATCAGATAGCGAACCTCTGCGGCGGTCAGGTCCGTGCCGAAGCGGGGACCGAGATCATCAAGACCGCGCGCGGCAGCCACCACATCAAGCGCGCGCGTGCCATACGCGGCGACCAGCCGATTTGCGAGGCTTGACGGCAGGAACCCGTGCTCGCGCGCAAAACGCAGGGCAAAGTCAGCGATGGTTTCGCCCCTCAGATCGCCGCCGGGAAGCGGCGCGCCGGCCGTCCAGGGCGGGTCGATCTGGAACACGTGCGAGAGCTTGGCCAGCGCCGCTTCGGCGAGCCGGCGATAGGTCGTGATCTTTCCGCCGTAGATGTTGAGCAACGGCGCCGTGTCAGGATTGGCATCGAGCGCCAGCACATAATCCCGCGTCACATCCTGCGCCTGGCTGGACCCATCGTCATAGAGCGAGCGCACCCCGGCGAATGCCCACACCACTTGCGCAGCTGAGACCTCGGCGCGGAAATAGCGGGTCGCGGCCTCGCAGAGATACGCGATTTCGGCGGCGCTCGGCGTCACCGCAGCCGGATCGCCGGTGAAGTTCTCATCGGTCGTGCCAATCAGCGTGAAATCGTCGTGATAGGGAATGGCGAAGACCACGCGGCGGTCCGGGTGTTGCAGAATATACGCGCTCGCGTGCGCATAGAGCCGCGGCACCACGATGTGGCTGCCTTTCACCAACCGCACCGGCTCGGGTGTCGTCAGACGCAACACCAGCTCGGCGAAGCGCGCGGTCCACGGACCGGTTGCATTCACCAACGCGCGCGCGGTCACGACGCCACGGCGGCCGTCGGTTTCAAGCGTGAGGCGCCAGATATCACTGCGTTCTGCGCGCAGGCAGCGGGTGCGGGTACGAATGTCGGCACCGCGCAGCGCCGCATCCAAGGCGTTGAGCACAACCAGCCGCGAATCGTCGACCACGCAGTCCCAGTAGTCGAACCCCCTGCGATAACCCGCACGCAGCGACGCTCCTTCCGGGTCGCGCGCGAGATCGAGGCGGCGCGAACGCGGCAGCGACTTGTGACGGCCGAGCCAATCATAGAGCGCAAGCCCGATGCGGATCATCCAGGACGGCCGCTGGCCTTCGCCGACGGGCAGAATGAAGCGCATGGGTCGCACAATGTGCGGGGCGATCCGCAACAGCACGTCGCGTTCGATCAACGCCTCATGCACGAGGCGGAATGCGGCATGCTCGAGATAGCGCAACCCGCCGTGCACGAGCTTGGTCGAGGCGGACGAGGTGCCGGATGCCAAGTCATTCTGCTCGACCAACAGGACCTTGAGCCCGCGCCCGGCGGCGTCCCGCGCGATGCCGGCGCCGTTGATGCCGCCACCGATGATGGCAAGGTCGAACTCAGCCGGGGGAGATTGTGCATCCATATTGGCGAACCATGGCGCGGCGGTGCGCCAGGCTCAAGGGAGCTTGTTTCAATCTTCGCGATCGGTTTCGATCCGGCCGGCAAGAATAGCAACAGGAGCGCAGCGATGAATTTCAAGGATCGCGACGTGGTGATCACCGGCGGCACCGGTGGACTGGGCCAAGCGGTCGTGGGCGCGTTGCTGGACGCGGGGGCAACCTGCCACGTGCCCTACATCGCCGAGCGCGAGCTGCAACATTTTGCGCATCGCGAGCATCCGCAAGTGCGGCTCACGCCCGATATCGATCTCACCCGCGACGATATCGTTGCGTCGTTCTACGAGACCGTGCCGAACCTGTGGGCTTCGATCCATCTCGCCGGCGGCTTTGCGGCGTTACCGCTCGTCGACACCAAGCGGACGGATCTGATGCATCAGGTTGAGCTAAACCTGGTGACAAGCTTTCTGTGCTGCCAAGCGGCGGTGCGGGTGATTGGCGGGCACGGCAACGGCGGCCGTATCGTCAACGTCGCCGCCCGCCCGGCACTCGAATGGCGTACCGGCGCTGGGATGACGGCCTACACGGCGACAAAGGCGGCGGTGGCGGCGCTGACCGTCGCGCTCGCCGAGGAGGTGGCGAAGAACGGGATTCTTGTGAATGCCGTCGCACCTTCGATCATCGACACGCCGGCGAACCGCTCCGCCATGCCGAAGGCCGACCATTCAGCCTGGCCGAAGCCGGACGAGATTGCGCGCACCATCGCGTTCCTCGCCTCGCCGGAAAACCAAGTGACGCGCGGGGCGATCGTTCCGGTCTATGGCAGGGTATGACCGCCAGCTAAATGATCTTACAGACCTCATCAAAGCTGAAGCGCGGATTGCGGGGCGGCGCGCTGCCCGGCTCGCCCTTGCCGAGAATGCAGAGGAAGTTCGATTTCCACTGCCCGTCGGGAAAGAACTCAGCATCCACCTTGGCGTTGTCGAACCCGGACATCGGCCCGGCATCGAGTCCAAGCGCACGCGCCGCAAGGATGAAATAGCCGCCCTGCAGGGTGGCATTGCGGAACGACGTTGTCTGGGCGTGCTCCGGCGGCGCCTCGTACCAGCTACGGGCCGCAGGGTTGTGATACATCCGCGGCAGGTGCTCAAAGAATTTCAGATCGTAAGCCAGGATCGCCACGACAGGCGCCGCGATGGTCTTAGCCAGATTTTGCTTCGACAGTGCCGGCGCAAGCCGGTCCTTGGCGCTCTGGCTGCGCAGGAACAAAATGCGCTGCGGCTGCGAATTGGCCGTGGTCGGCCCCCATTTCATCAGCTCGTAGAGCGCACGCAGCGTCGCATCGGAGATCGTGCCGGACGCAAACGCCGTATAGCTGCGCGCCGTCCGGAACAGGAGGTCGAGCGCCTGGTCAGATATGGCGGCGGTGGTTGGGCTGATCTCGTTCATGGTATCGGCGCTCCAGTGACAAGCGGGGGCGCAGGTATAGACAAAATTCCTCGGGCGGGCCACAGAACCGGCGAATAGGCATTAGGAAGGATGGCGGCATGCCGGGACCTTTGGCAGGCGTTCGTGTTCTCGAACTCGCGCGTATTCTGGCTGGGCCATGGGCCGGCCAGCTTCTCGCTGACCTCGGCGCAGACGTGATCAAGGTGGAGCGCGCCAAGGC
>JAFAXD010000298.1 GCA_019241285.1 Xanthobacteraceae bacterium
CTGGTCAGCCCGCTGCCGAGATGGTGCGCGAGGCCGGTCGGATTGCCGCTCCAGTCGGAGCTGCCTGAATACCAGCTCGAGGTCGCGCCTGCGGCAGCCGCGGCGGCGAGCACGCCGGCGAAGCGCTTCGCCCAATGGTTCTCGACATCGAGCGCGATCGCGTACGGCAGGAAGCGCTCGAACAATTCCTGTGTCTTATTGGGCGGATTGAGCGCTTCGAGCCGCGCCTCTTCGGCAACGCCGAGGTACTGGCGAAAGCCCTCGATCTGATCGACCACTTTGCGGCCGTGCACCGTGTGCGCCTTCATCCAGTTGAACGCCGACGCTGCGAGCGGAAACAGAATGAGCGGCATTACGAGCGGCAACAGCCCAAGCGTGCTTTGAACGACGCCGAAGATATCGTCCGCGTTGAACGCATCGCCGACCTTGGTTGCGAGGAACAGGATGAAGACGGCAACAAATACAAGACTTCCCAAATGCTTGATGGTGCGCAGGAGTCCCGCGTAAACCAAATAGCTGATGACGAGCGCCACCGGCCCGACAAACAACATTCCCATGAAGAAAGCGCCGGCTTCGTCCGCGCCCCAAGCCATGCCAATCGACAGGATCGTGAGCCCGATCACCGCGAGACACAACAGAGCGCCGGCGAGCGACCAACCATAATGATCGTGGAAAAGCTTGCCCTCATAAGCGTTGGACAGCCGCTCGGCGAGCGTATCCTTCGCCTCACTGATGACCTCGTGATTTTTCTGGATCAGGGTCAGCGCGGTTCTGCCGCCGCTGAAGAGTTTGTCCTCGGTTGCGAGCTCAGCCCCGGCGATCAGCTTGCCGTTGCTGCGGCGCTCGACCGTCATGATCGACTCGCCTTCAGTGAGCTTGAGATGACCGTGCACGCCGAGATCGACGATTGCCGCGGTGAAGCAGCGCTCATCGAAATCCATGCGCCGCACATAGCGCACCGCCGCCGCCGACATGTTTTCGGGCGGAGCAAACAACGGGATGATCGTGCCACGACTGGGATCGCGCCCGGCACGCCGCCACGCATAGAAGTAATAGGCAAACGCCGCGAGAAGTCCCAAGCCGGCCACAACGAGCGGCCCGTTGTCGCCGAGCCATGAATGGGTGCGTTGCGGCTCATCCGGCGGTGCGACGATGCCCTTTGGCCAGGCAGCAGCAACGGTGAGCCCATTGTTAGGCGGGAGCACCTGCGTGGTGCGGAACACGACCGTGCCCGGCTCCTCACTCACCACGCGGGCGTCTTTGCCTGATGCGCCCTGTGGGCCGGTGTAGAACGAGGTCTGGTTGAAGCGCACGGGCTCGGGCAAATGGATGCGCGCTTCTGCCATGTCGATCGCAAACAGCCAGCCATTGCCGGTGACGTTCCAATAGAGCTCGTCATAGTCGGCAAAAAAACCGATCTGCCGCGTCGTACGATAGCGGATCTCGTACTCGTACTCGCCGTTGCTGAGCATCGTATCGGCCTTGCCGATACGCACCCGCTCGCCGTTGCCGACCCGCTCGGTGCTGAACGGCTCGGACGCACCGTCCAGCTTGACGGACAGGACGTCGAAGCCAACGCGTACGCGCGTTCCGTCCGGGCGCGTATAGTTGGTCGGGAAATCGCGGAAGATCCCGTGCTTGATCTGATCTCCTTCGGCCTCGACGCGGATCGTTTCGGTGACTAGGAGATCGCCGTTGCGTTCGACCTCCGCATCGCTGATGAAGCGGATGATGCGCTCGTTCGCCAGCGCCGGCGCCAGCCCCGCCAGGAGCAGGAAGAGCGCGAGGCTCGTGCGCCGCAGGATGCTCATGGTTTGCTCGCAGCAAACGAGATCGTCGGGGCAGCGCGTGCCGCATCATCGAGCTCGAAGAACGGCGCCGGCGTAAAATGCATCGCGCCGGCGATGAGAGAGCTCGGAAACGATTGGATCTCGATGTTGAGGTCCCGCACCGCGCCGTTGTAGTAGCGCCGTGCCATTTGCAGCTGATCCTCGATTTCGGCGAGCTGGTTCTGCAACTCCAGGAAGTTCTTGTCGGCCTTGAGCTGCGGATAGGCTTCAGCCAGCGCGAACAGCCGGCCGAGCGCCGCCTGAAGGGCGCGCGCCGCCGCGGCTTGTCCAGGCACGTCATTGGCGGCGATGCTCGACGCGCGGGTCGCAGCGACCTCCTCGAGCACCGAGCGCTCATGCGCCGCGTAGGCCTTCACGGTCTCGACCAGGTTGGGCACGAGGTCGGTGCGCCGGCGCAGCTGCACGTCGACGCCGCTGAACCCTTCGCTCACCATGTTGCGCAGCCGTATCAGGCGATTGTAGACGAAAACCGCGTAGATCGCGGCCGCGACAACGACCGCAAGGATGATCCAACCAAGACTCATCAGAAGCCCTCCGCGGCGGCAGCTTGCCGTACGGTGTCACCGCCCGCAACCCAGCTTCCCTGCCGGCGGGTGGCACCGCCCTGGCTAACCTCTTACGATCAGGGCATGGCCACCCATGTCCTTGAGTCGTCTCAGGATACGCGCGACGAACGCCGCGCGCTGGCGGTCGCCGGCGGCGCGCACCTCCTGCACGACGGATACACCGATCTCATCTACCTTTTGTTGCCGATCTGGCAGCCGGAGTTCAGCCTTTCCTTTGCAGCGGTCGGCGTGCTGCGTGCGCTCTATACCGGCACCATGGCGGCGTTCCAGGTGCCGGCGACGTTGCTGGCCGATCGATTGGGTACGGTCAGCGTGCTCGCCGCCGGCACCGCGCTTGCGGGCGCCGGCTATCTGCTCGCCGGACTGAGCCCGGGTCTGCCGGTTCTGGTGCTCGCGCTGATCCTCGGCGGCATCGGGTCCAGTACGCAGCATCCCCTCGCGTCGGCCCTCGTGGCACAAGCGTTCGCCGGACCGCGCTCGCTCCGGGCGCTCGGCACCTACAACTTCACCGGCGACCTCGGAAAGATGACCGTGCCGCTGGCGGCGTCGCTGCTGCTCCTGCTGCTGCCCTGGCGGCCGACGGTTGCCATTATTGGCGCGCTCGGTATTGCCGGCGCCGCCGCGATCCTTTTGTTGATGCCACGGCTCGGCCAAACAAACACCTCGGGTCCTGCAGCCGGCGCTGCGGAGCTGTCCGCCGATCCGCCCCAGAAATTCGGCTTTGCGTTGCTACTCGCGATCGGACTGCTCGACAGCGCCACGCGCATGGCGTTTCTGACCTACTTGCCCTTCCTGCTCACGCATAAGGGCGCAAGCGTCGCCACGGTCGGCATCGCGCTCACGCTGGTGTTCGCCGGCGGCGCCGCCGGCAAACTCGCTTGCGCGTTCATCGGCGCCCGCATCGGCGTGGTCGCAACCGTGTTTCTCACCGAGGGGCTCACCACAGCCCTGATCCTCGCCCTGCTGCCGCTGCGCCTCGAGCTGTGTCTGGTGCTGTTGCCGGTGCTGGGACTGGCGCTCAACGGCACCTCATCGGTGCTGTATGGATCGGTTCCGGTGCTTGTGCGCGCCGAGCAGCGGGCGCGCGCGTTCGGCATTTTCTACACCGGCGTGATTGGCGCCGGCGCGGCGGCGCCAGTATTGTTCGGGCTCGTGGGCGATGCGCTGGGCGTAACGATGACGCTCGCGATCGTCGCTCTGATGCCGCTCTTCACGCTCGTTCCGGCGCTGGTGCTGCGGCCATCGCTGGCACGCTAGAGCGACATCTTTCTCAAGCTGCACAATACCCAGCAAAAGCGCGCGATCTTAATGCTTTCTCAATGTATTGACGCGAGCTTGGGCCAACCAAAGGCCAAACGCTGACGAGGCGGAGAACCATGCAGAACACCTTTGCGCGCACCAACATTCTGGCACCCGAGTCATCCGAGCCGACCAACGTGAAACCCGTGGCGGAGATCGAAGGCGCAATTCGCGAGTTTGTCCGCAAGGATATGGGTAATACCAACACCGAGGCAAAGGATACCGGCGAGACCACGGCCAACGTCAATTCGCTGGTCGGGCGCGCCGCCTCGTTGCGCGACCTGCAAACCCTGATCGGAGAACTGCAGCAACTGCACGACTTTCTCGCGAGCGAAGGCGAGCGGCTCGAACGCGAGATCTCCGAATACGCACAGCTGACCAAATCGACCAAGAGCTCGACGCAGCTCGTGGCCGACAACATGCTGCATTGGAAGCGCGCGCACGGAGACTGACCGCGCCTTAATGCTCGAGCGCCCAGCCGTTGCTCCGCCGCAGTGTCGAACCGACACTGCGCGGTTCGATTGCGCCTGACCACTCGCTGTGGATCTAAAACAACACCGCGTATTACGCGTGTAGCGCTTGGCACGCGCTCAGACATCGGCCGGTAACGCCCTGCACCGAGCATCCTCGCGAAACAACGTGAGGAGCTCGACATGCATCAGGAATGCGTTGCGACTGAAAGTTGGATCCGCCCCGCGTCCATCGGCGCACAAGCGGTCGTCGTCGGCGCGGGTATCGCCGGCATCGCTGCCGCGCGGGTGCTGGCCGACTGGTTTGAAACAGTCATCCTCCTGGAACGCGATTTTTTGCATGATGCCCCGACGTATCGCACCGGGACGCCCCAGGCCAGGCATCCGCACGTGCTGCTCCTCGGCGGCCAACGTGCGCTCCAGGAGTTGTTCCCCGCGCTCGACAGCGACTTCATCGCGGCCGGCAGCGTCCCGTTGCAGGTCAATCGCGATCTCCGCGAAGAATTACCTGATGGCCGGCGGATACCGCAACGCGACCTCGGCTTGACGTGCTTCGCGCTCACCCGTCCACGACTTGAGTACATGTTGCGGCAACGGCTTGCCCAGCAACCAAACATCATCATCCAGGATGGCACGCGTGTGGTGGACCTCCTCGCCGAGCCAAACGGCCGACGTATCAAGGCGATCCGCTGCGAAGGCGTAACAGACAACCGGTCACATATATTGCCGGCAGACCTTGTGGTGGACGCGTCCGGGCGCGGCCAACTCACCGTGGGCTATCTCATGGCGACAGGACGGCCGTTTCAGCAAACCGAGATCAATATCGATATTGGATACAGCACCGCGGTGCTTGATGTTCCGGAGGACGTCTCGCGAGACTGGAAGGCGGTGATCACGCACAACAAGGCCCCATACTTGAGCCGCCGCGCGGTGATTTTACCAATCGAAGGCAACCGCTGGCTCATGACCGCCCTGGGCTATCGGGATGATCATCCGCCCGCGGATTGGAGCGCGATTTTGTCCTTCTTGCAGCACCTCACCACGCGCACGATTTACGACGCCGTCAGCAAACTCCGTCCCAAGGACAGGGTCGCTCGTTTTGGCCTGCCGGCAAGTGTCTGGCGCCATTTCGAGGGTGTGGCGGACTTTCCTGACAATCTGCTTCCAATCGGAGATGCAATTTGCCGCTTCAATCCGGCTTACGGCCAGGGCATGAGCGTCGCCGCCAAGGAGGCAGCCCTGCTTCGCCGCGTCCTCGCAACACATGCGCCGGCGCCGGACCCGTTCAGCGGGCTGAGCCGAGCATTCCTGCGCGAGGTTGGGTCCTTCATCGAGACGCCGTGGACCATGGCCGCCCTTCCCGACCTGGCCTTCCCCGAAGTACGCGGCGAACGCCCGGCGGACCTGAACCGATCGCTCGCGTTCCAGCACGCGCTGATGCGCCTCGCCGGGCATGACGAGGAGGTGCAAAGACTGCGTACGGAAGTGTGGCACATGCTCAAGCCACCGAGCGTCTTGCGCGCCCCGGAGATCGCCCGCCGCGTGGAGGCCGAAATGGCGGAGACGGTGTACGCGTAAAGCGAGCCCGAACTAAGCGCTCCCTACGCCATCGAGCCGGGCCGCGTTGGTTGGCCGCAGCTTTGGCAGGCACGCTTCCAGCGACATCACGTGCTCGATGAGTTGCTGGGTGAGCGCGCTGCGTTCGTCCGCCGACAGGCCACTCTCATCGGCTTCACTCACCACCCGGCGGACGAGCGCGCGCAAGTCGTCGAAGTAGCTAGGCCAATTCTCCTTGTCGCGACCGAGCACCTCGGCCGTAATCCGAGCTGACAGCGATTTATAGAGTGCGTTGCTATCCATGGGCCCTCCAGCGCGGGTCGTGACCCGCTCGCGACAGGGGTGGCCCCGATCTTCCGTCGGGGCCAAACCGAGCGACAGTTGTTCACGCACACTCGAACTGGGCCTGGCCCGTCACGGCGGCAGCCGTGAACCCAAGCCCGATCATCCCGTCCAGCCATCCAAGCCGGCGGGTTGGCGACAATTTCGTGTAGACGAGCCCACAGTAGGAGCACATCTGGGCCTGCCCCGAGAGCGCCGCGGCCGGACCGGTGATGCGCAGTTGCTCGCTCGCCGTCAGATCGCGTTGCCGTCCCGTCGCGCGGCACCCCTGCAGATAATCGGGACAATTCGACATTCACCCCTCCCCAAAAGTTTCCAAGCTGGTGCAGGTGATCGACGCACAGCGTCGGCGGGATGGTCCTCGCCCCCGTGTCCATCGTGCCGGCCGCTGTGCCGTCGATCCGACATTCGGAATTTCCCCACCCCGAACGTCGCGTGCTTAACGAGTGGTTTCGTTTTCAGTTCCGGATGGGATTGGGTTCGGTGGCGGCATGTGGCGAAGGCGCAACACTCGAGGGTGCAGAAGCCTGCCAAGCCCGCCCCACACGCCCGCACGGCAACGCTGGAATTTCTCGCAGCCGTTTGCTATCTCAGCCGAGTCCTCGGCGCGCCCAGATCGTCAATATTGCGGTTTAGGATCATCGCCTAAGCCTTTGACCAAGCGCCAAGATTGGGGAATAGTTCAACGGTAGAACAGCGGACTCTGACTCCGTTAATCTAGGTTCGAATCCTAGTTCCCCAGCCACGCGAGACGACTTTCGCGAATTTTTCAATGCGGGCCGCAACGTGGACGACTGGGTCTCACACTATGACCTGGATGGGCCGAGGACAGGTTGTTGCCATCATCAGCCGACGGGCGCCTTGGCTGTTAATAATCGACCACCCGTGTACGAGGTGATCGATGGCTAGGCGCAGCTCTCCGCGTCGATCGAGGAAGCTCCGTCTTGTAGGGCACGTACGCTTGGGAGCTGTAGCCGTAGGGACCAGTTCAGAACGGGCCGGCTCGCATCACGGATACGCGTTCATCATGCCGAGGTCAGCGGGGGTGTAACCCGCCGAGGATCCCGTGAGCAAGCAGAGCGCTACGACGATTCCGATCGCGACCACCGCGATCGAAATAAGGATCGTCCAATCATAAGACTTTGCTGAGCCGCGAAGGGATGGTGCCGTTCCGGTTCGATAGACGTCAGCCATTGTGTTCTCCCGTTGCAAGATCAATCAACGCGTTGGTTTGGAACATGCATCGCCGGCCCTGAAATGATTGATGGTTCGCATTGGAGCCGACCCTCGGTGATTGAGAATGGACATTTTCCATGGCGTGACTGCAGCGCGAGCGCCGTCCCGTCCTCCGCGTGGCCGACGTAAGCGCGGATCAGGATCACCGTCAGAACCATCAGCGCGATACAGCCGTAGAATGCGGACACGCCGACCAACCATTGTTGATACATGCGCCTGTCGGCCGCGGTGAATGTGTATTGAAAGGGTCTGCGCATACTCAGCTCCCGCGAATCCTGCGCGCGCGAAACATGCTTCATTCGTCCTGACAGCGCGTCATACGAACTGATGATCAACGAAAACTTTTTTGCTGATGCGCGCGCTGAGCGAAATCGATCGGACCCTCAATTCATTCAACAGTCGAGGTATGAAACTACGCCCCGACGATGCAGCCCGTGTGATGCATCGCACAGCGCAACGCTACCGATTCCGCTAAGAAGAAGACGAGTGCTTTGCCGAACTTGGTCGCCATGCTCGCGCCAGACCTTACACAAGCCCGTCCGTCACAGATGTGTCATCCGACAATCGAGGACGCAAAGGATTTGATCGGGCCAACATATCGATTTGGCATCGGTGTGATTCTCATAAACGCAGTCGGTGAGGTCATCGTATGCAACCAGCACGCTGCGGAGATCATCCGTCAGGCCGACGGGTTGAGCTTGACCAAATCGCGGCTGTGTGCCGCCGCGAGCGGCGAGGCAGAAGTTTTGGACCGGCTCATCGCCAATGCCATAACGGACGATCACAATGTTGCGTCGGGCGTCACGATCGTGCACCGCCCTTCCCTGCGGCAGCCATTTGTGTTGATTGTTTCACAACTTACAACCACCACCGCAGAAAGGGCTGATCCGTCGCGACCGCGCGTCGTTGTGCTGGTCAAAGATCCGAGCGATGCCCACAGCGCCAATGCCGAACTACTGATCGACCTGTTCGGCCTCACGCGCCGCGAGTCCGAGGTCGCGCTGGCCATCGTGGCGGGGCATGGGTTGCGCGCGGCCGCGCAGCAGCTCGGCATTGCGGTGACGACGGCGCGCACGCATCTCCAGCACGTGTTCGAAAAGACCCACACGCAGCGTCAGAGCGAATTGACCAGCCTGGTCTTGCAGATCATGGCCTCCCGGGGATGATGAGTCGCCCATCTCGGATCCCACGGGCGTGCCGACAGGGCAGAATAAAACCGCGCTGCTCGGGTTATGTGTGGTGAAACGGTAAACGGGAGGCAACGCGTGCAGATCAAATCGACGTTTATTTCAGCGATAGTCATTGGCAGCGCAGGTCTGCTTGGCAGCTTGCCCGCTCAGGCGCAGGACCGTCCCGAACGGGAGGGCCAACGATTGCACGGACTGTGTGACAAAGGTGATCAAAAGGCCTGTGTTCGGTTCGGAATGCTGCTCAATGAAAATCGTGGACGCCACGAGGAGTGGCGGAAATCCCATCCTGAATTCTTTGCCTCTGCAGGGCTCAGGAACCGCAGCACTGCGGTCAGCGCCGATCCGGGTCGTAGCGGGACGAACTTGCCCTGGTGCGGCGTCCCCTATTCCAGCACCCGGGAGTGCGTGTACCAGAGCATCGGGCAATGCGAGCAGGATATGCGGCCGCTGGGAGGTGATTGCGAACCGAGAGATTGACGTTGCAGGGCACCGGCCGGCCCTTCGCCGTAACGACCAGCTCCAAAATCGCCGTCGTCAAGGGCAACATTCAGCGCGGCTATCGCTAGGCGTGCGTTGCCCCTCCGCCGCTCCCGGTCGGGCGCGCCGAGGGTTGGCTGCTTCCTTGTTGCGATACCGCTCATCCCCCGACCCGTTCGTGACGATCCCGTGATCGGGGGCAACTAGAACCGGCAACCGGACTACGCCGATGGGTTGTCCACCGGTGCGCTCCAAGGGGGAACAGATGCCCCGAACTCGCCGCGACGTTTGGAAGCTCGGGAGCGACTGGGACGAAACGCTGCTTTGGTATGCTCGGGCCGTGAAGGAGCTCCGGCGCCGGCCGTTCGTGGACATGACGAGTTGGCGCTATCTGGCCGCCATTCATGGCGTGTCCGAGCAGCTATGGCGGCATAACGGCTATCTCGCGTCCGGAGAAACGTTGCCGACCACGACGGCATTCCAGCGCCAGGACAAGGATCAGTGCCAGCATCACACTTGGTATTTCCTGCCGTGGCATCGCGGCTATCTGCGCGCGTTCGAAAAAATCGTCGCCCATGCCATTGCCAAACTGGGCGGGCCCGCGGACTGGGCGCTGCCGTATTGGAATTACAATGACGAGCAGAACCCGAACCGGCTGAAGCTTCCGCCGGCATTCGGCTCGACGGCCTGGCCCGATCGGGGAACCAATCCGCTGTTCGTCGCCGCTCGCTATGGCCGCACCGGCAACACCGGAAAACCGATCGAGCTTGACCCCGACGCAGTCGAACTGGAGACGGCGCTGACCCAATCTCGATTCGTCGGAACCGCAAAAGGCGGCTCACCGGGATTTGGCGGGAGACGAGCCGTGCTCCAGCACCCCTTTGCGGACGACGGCGACGAGGGCTTTCTCGAGCACAGTCCGCATGACAACGTCCACGGCGATATTGGTGGCGCCCTCAACAACGTCTTCAACAACAGGCTGGCCCAGGGATTGATGTCGAATCCCTGCACGGCAGCGCTCGACCCGATCTTCTGGCTACACCATGCGAACATCGACCGGCTGTGGGAGGTATGGCTCAAACGACGACCAAGCCACGTGAACCCGACGCAAGACGCAGCCTGGATGCAGGGCCCGGACGGTGCCCGACCGTTCGTGATGCCCGAGCCGGACAACAAGACGCGCACCACGTTTCATCCGAGCGAGATGCTTGATACGACGACGTCGAGTCTGGACTACGTCTACGACGATATACGCGACCCGTTTCCGGGAGCTGACCGCATCGCGCGGCGGATGGAGCACTTGCGCCTGACGATGCCACGCACCGCCGAACCCGCGACCGCCAAAGAGCCACAGGTCGAATTGTTGGGAGCCAACACCGATGTGGTTCACTTCACCGGCGCCGAGATGACCGCACGCGTGCACCTCGACTCCGGTGCGAGCCATGAAGTCCTGAGAAGCTTTCAGCCCAATGAGCTTGCCGCCCGCGGCGCAAGCGAGCCCGACCGCATCTTCCTGAACCTGGAGAACATCACGGGCTCGAGCGACGCCACCTCATTCAAGGTCTATGTCGATCTGAAACCAGACGCGACCCCGCAGGAGCATCCAGAAAATCTCGCCGGGATCGTCACACTGTTTGGGCTGAACGAAGCCTGTGCGCTAGATCGCCAACACGGCGGGAACGGGTTGAACAAAGTGCTGGAGATCACCAAGGTAATCGATCGCTTCCATCTCGGGGGCGCGCGCGATCTCAATGAGCTTACTTTGCGCTTCATCTTGCGTCATGGGCGCGAGAGCGACGTCAGCATCGGCCGCATCAGCCTCTATCGGCAAGGGCAGTAACTAGCGAGCCTGGCGCAAATGCCCACCCCAGTTCTTCCCGCTAGATATTCACCCAGCCATGGCCAGCGCCAGCCCGAGTTTCGGGGGCCGGACGGCGAAACGCGTCACGCTTGTTGGCCACGAACCATTCGGCAGCGGCCTTGGCGTCATCCGCGAACTCTCTCGGATCGACCAACCCCGCTGGATTCGGATGAAACGTACAAGCCCCGACTTCCAGCGGATCGCCGCCAAGAGTAAACCTGTACTCATGTTTCGTTTTTTTGTGATGCACGCGCACCTGGTCACGGCGCAGCACGACCAACACAAACTTACCCGACGCATCAACCATCGACTTGCCCCACCCCTCTGTCGTCCATGTTCAGGTTAATGCTTTGCTACCGGAGGCTCCGAGTACCGGGCGGTACCCACGATGTGAACGTCAGGCGCAAAAGCACACGAGCACTTACATGATTCTCGTGCTGCGGTTCGAGCCGAAATTCGACCGGCCGAGTGTGCTTCGGGCGCGTGAAAGCGAAGTTAATGACGACCGGCGTGCGACGAAACGCCTGCCGGCTTGTCCACAGACGGATGCCGCTATCGGGATGCGCACGCGGCGCCTGCAATGATGATCGTCACCAAGGGCGCTTTTCAAGTCGCCCCCTTGCCACAACGCTTTGCGCGGATGAAAAGGCAGCAATGCGGCGTCGGCGAATGACATCATCTCGCGCTAAGGCTAGGTAGCGTTGCGCTGGATCAAATCCTACCCGCCCGGCTCTGGCTCCAATGGGCCGTCACCGAGCACCTGGACACGACTATGAAATTCGGACTGTTCGATCACGTCGACCGCAACGACCGCCCGCTCGCAACGCAGTTCGACGAGCGCTTGCGCTTCATCGCTGCCGCCGATGAGGCCGGCTTCTTTTGCTACCACGTCGCGGAGCACCACGCCTCACCGCTCAACACGGTGCCTGTGCCTGGCGTGTGGCTGGGTGCCGTCGCGCGCGCAACGCGCCACATGCATCTCGGTCCGCTGGTCTATCTGTTGCCGCTTTATTCGCCGCTGCGGTTGATCGAGGAAATCTGCATCCTGGATCATCTGAGCGGCGGCAGGCTCGAGGTCGGCGTCGGGCGCGGCGTCTCGCCGTTCGAGCTCATGCACCACAAAATCGACCACGCGGAATCGCGCGACATCTTCATCGATGCGTTCAACTGCCTGACCACCGGGCTGCAGGCAGAGTCGCTTACCTACACGAGCAAGTATTACACGTACAAAAATGTCCCAATTCCGCTGCGCCCATTGCAGGCGCCTTATCCCCCGTTCTGGTACGGCTCGTCGAATGCGACGGGTTCGACCTGGGCCGGCGAGCAAGGACTGCACTTCGTCACCAACGGCGCAACCACACGTGCCAAGGCGAACATCACGGCATTCAAGCAAGCCTATGCGAAACGCGGCAGCCCTGCGTCACCACGCGCCGACTTTCCGGGCGGCATCGCGGTCGGCATCAGCCGGCAGATCGTCGTCGCCGACACGGACGAGGCGGCCCACAGGATCGCCGCTTCGGCCTTCGCACATTATCATGCCAACCTGCTCTACCTGTGGCGCCTGAACATCGGCGACGATCTCGCCGCGCGCCAGAATGTGCCGATCGCCGGAACCTTCGAGGATGCGCTGAAGGAAGGGACGATCATTGCCGGCAATCCGCAAACCGTGCGAGCGGAGATCGAAAAACAGATTGCCGAACTCGGGATCAACTATCTGCTGACCTACATGATGTTCGGCACCATGCCACTTGCGGATGCGCTGCGCTCGCTGCAACTGTTCAGCACTGCCATCATGCCGGCACTGGCGGGGAAGTAAGCACGGCGCGCGGCTATTTTACGATCCCCAACTGGATGTGGATGTCGCGCACGCTGCCATACACGGCTTCTGCCGCCTGGTTGATGGTCCGCTCCGGATGCAGGCGGCAATTGGCGACCGCGCTTGCCGCGATTGAGCGTTTGCCGGCATCGGAGAAGCTCGACCAAACTCCCGGTTTGCCGGCATCCGTATAGGTCCGATCGAGTCGATCCATGACGCCGAGGATATAGTCGCCGACTTCCTGCTCTTGCGGCGACGGCACGCCAGCCAGAACCTCGCCCGCCCGCTTGGGCGAGTTGAATGCCTCCAGCGCGACACTGCAGGGGGTATTGGCATCGAACGCCGCGGCTAATGCGGGACTTATGGCTGTACAGGCGATGATGGCCAGAACGGATCGTTTCATTTCCACGTCTAAACACGCATTGTCATTTCGCTCAACACCTGCCCGTTCCATCTTCGGCAAATCCTGGCGCGTCGCGTACGGCGCGGTGAAGCGCCAAAATAGAAATTTTTGGCAAACGAAACGTCGATCATCGCGCCTGGCAGGACCGGATCCGGCGCTCCATTACGGCGATCCGGGGGGTGCGCTGCCGCGCTCCGAGGGATCGACTCCGACCTTGGAGCTTGCGCACTATCGAGTTAAGATTCATCTGGTAACCCTTTGTGACAGAAAGAGAAGACCCTACGCTTCCAACGCCTGCGTAGTCACTTCTACCAGCACCCCCTTGGGAGCGAGTTGCCCTTCTATCCGCTCCCTCATACCCCACTTAGGCCGCATTTTTTCGATTTGGTACCACGGTGCCGAGCGGGGGCTCGGTCAAGTGGGGATGGACTGGCGGTGGGGGATTCCGGTCGGGCCGACGGGCCCGTGCTTCTTAACAATTGCGCAACGACTGCTGAGCGATGTCATCGCTCCACGACGCGCCGGACACGCATCCGACGCGCGAGTGGCTCCCGTGCCGCTCAATCCAATAAGACCGTTTTGGGGGTCACTGCCATGTGGAAGAGACTGGCCGTTGCGGCGCTGCTGATGATTCTGGGCAGCGCCAGCGGTTCCGTGCTTGCCGCGCCTGCCGGATCCGATCCCGGCCCGGATGTGGACGCCCGCGTCTACATCTTCCGCGGCGATCTCGGGATCTTCTTCTCGACCGGGATGGATTATCTCGCGGCCGAGCTCAATCAGCGGGGGCTCAACGCCGGCGTCTATCCCTGGGAGAACTGGAAGGCGCTCGCTGACGATGCGATCGCCTACTATCGGGCCCATCCGCACGCGCGCATCATGCTGGCCGGCCACTCGCGCGGGGGCGACGGGCTGGTCGCCATGTCCTGGCGGCTGCACGATGCTCACGTCCCGGTCGCGCTCGCGGTCGCCGTTGATCCGACCCGCGTGGTCGGCAAGATCCCGCCTAACGTCGAACGCTTCATCAACCTCTATCAGTCCAACAACATGTTGGGCGGTGGGGCCGCACAGCCAACGCGCGCTTTCCACGGCACCTATGCCACCGTGAATCTCGCCGAGCGGATCGAGATGACGCACGTCACAATCGACAAGGCCCCAGCCCTGCATCAAGCGATCATTCCGAAATTCATCGAAGCGGCCCGCTATCACTCGCCGCCCCCGGGGTCGCGCATCGGCATCGAGTATCGGGTGCCCGCCGGCGCGCCAATCGAAGTGTGGGACAGCGGCATGCAGGTCTCGGCCAGTGCGGACGATACCGCCGACACGGTTGGCCGCCGCTACGGGGTTCCGGCCTGGGTCGTGGCCCAGCTGAACAAGGTCAGCGCCGAGGAGCACATTGCGGCCGGCCGTACGCTGATCGTTCCGCGCATGGCCTATGCTCCGGGAACTGGAACCGGGGATCCCGCGCTGGCAGATGCATTTGTCTCGGTGCTGCTCTCCGGGATCAAACCCGATCCCGCGCCTTTGCCCGAGGGCGTGACGGAGGTGTCGGAGAAGACCGAGCCATAAGGGCCCGACCAACTCCGATTTCTCTCTCATTCATCATCGCCGGGCTTGCCCGGCGATCGCGACCTGAGGTGTTGGCGCAGGGTGTTACGGAACCGGCGCGTTTTAGGTGTTCGCCGGCACCACGATCGACCCGGTCTCGAGCAGCGACTTGAGGTTGGACAGAACCTGTGGCCAACCGCCGGACACCGCCTCGATCAACTTCGAGGCTTCCCGCTCGATCGAGTGCGTGACCGTCAGCTTGATCGCGCTGTCTACGGGTTCGATTTCCATCACGCACAGCGACCAGCCTTCCTCCTTCAGCTCCGGCCGGAACTCGTTGCGCCAGCGGATCGCAAGGCGCGCCGGCGGGTCGAACTCGACGATCTCGCCGGTGTCCGCAACCCGATCGTCCGGCAAAATGAGTTTCCAGGCACCGCCCACCTTCCAGTCAGCTTCTGGGCGCGCCCCGCGCATCTTCCACTCGGCGTCCGGCCGAACCGCGCGCCAGTATTGCTGCGCGAATTCCGGGGTGGTGAGTGCCGACCACACGCGCTCAGGCGTGGTGCGAATGTAAGTGACGTAAACGAAGCGGCTCTCGGTTGACTTGGTCACGGTTCTTCTCCTTCCAGCGCTTTCTTAAGGGTTGCGAGCGCGCGCAGGCGCCCGCGCTCGAATTTGCTGATCCAGCGCTCGGCAATCGCGTTGATCGGCACCGGATTGATGAAATGCAGCTTCTCGCGGCCCTGGCGTTTGAACGAGACGAGGTTTGCCTCCTCCAGGATTGCCAGATGCTTAGCCACCGCCTGACGCGTCATCTCCAACCCCTCGCACAGCTCGCCCAGCGTCTGGCCATTCCTCCGGTGCAGCCGGTCCAGCAATTGCCGGCGGCTCGCATCGGCCAGCGCTCGAAACACAGCGTCGTCATCCATGTGAACAATAGGGAACCATTTGGTTCCCTCTTATAGGGAACCTATCGGTTACATGTCAAGCGTCAATTTGAAATGTTGAAACTAAGCAAATCCACGCCGATCACGCGTTCGAGGCGGCGGCACGTACTGACCGCATCGGCCTCAGGAATATTGGTGAAGCCCAGTAGCAGGCCGCCCTCGCGGCGATATCTGATCACGCGACTGGAAAGAGAATCGATGGCAAAGCCGGCAGCCTGAGCCTTGCGCGCCAAATCCATATCGCGCGCACCGCCGCCCACTCGCGCAACCAGATGCATGCCGCCCGGCTCCAAATCGACGGCGAGACGCTCGCCAAATACCGCAGACAAAGCCTCGGCCAGCGCCTGGCGGCGCGCAGCGTAAAGGCTGCGCATGCGCTTGAGGTGGCGCGCAAAGTAGCCTTCGCGCATGAAGGTTGCGATCACGCGCTGCTCGAAGGTGGATGCGCCCGCACTCCGGATCAGAATTATGTTGTTGAACGCCTCAACAAGTTCCTCCGGCAACACCAGGTATCCGAGCCGCAGCCCGGGAAACAGAACTTTGCTGAAGCTGCCCGCGTAAAGAACCCGATCCGCGCGGTCGAGGCTTTTCAACGCCGGGAGCGGCCGGCCGGTGTAGCGGAACTCGCCGTCGTAATCGTCCTCCACAACGTATGCGCCCGCTTCGCTCGCCCACGACAGAAGGGCAAGCCGCCGCGGCAGCGAGAGCGCCACCCCAAGCGGCGCCTGATGCGACGGTGTCACAATGGCGAGCCGCGCATCGGGCGCGCGGGCCACGCCGTCAGCGACACGCAATCCATCTGCGTCAACTCGGACCGGCACCAGGGGTACGCCCGCGCGCTCGAGCGCCGCGCGGGCCAAGTGGTAACCGGGATCTTCGAACCAAACCTTGTCTCCGCGACGGAGCAGGACGCGACCGATCGTATCGATTGCACCTTGGTAGCCTGAGGTGATCACGATCTGCCGCGCATCGCATAAGATGCCGCGCGCGACCGCCAGGTAAGCGGCGATTGCTTCACGGAGTGGCCGATAGCCCGCGTGCTCCGGATATCCCATGTCCGCGACGGACAGGTCGCGTCCCTGTCGCGCAACCAGCCGCGACCAGAGCTTGCGCGGAAACGCATCGATCGCCGGCAACCCAAGCTGGAACGGTTTGGCTGCACCGGTCAGGACAATGCTTGGTGCGACCCGCGAGCGTGGCTTGCTTGTTGCTGCGGCGTGCTCCATGCCGGGAAGCCCGGGAGACACGATGGTTCCGGACGGCCGGCGACCGATGACATAGCCCTCGCCAGCCAACATCGCGTATGCGGCATCGACGGTCCCCCGCGCGACCATCAGCTGCTGCGCGAGTGTGCGAGCGGAAGGCAAGCGATCGCCTGGGCGCAGCTGTCCGGCACTGATGGCGGTTCGAAAATAGTCGTAGATTTGGCGATGGAGCGGACCCCCGCCACGGGTGAGAATCAGCCTGGGATCTTTGGAGGGTGCCATGGCCCATTCAGATTATCCATCCATGGCCCTGGCGAATAGGCCATCGCGGCTTAGCTTGGCGGCGACCGCACAGGAAAGGACAATATGATGGACGAGCAGAGACTATCCGCCCCGAAGATCGCGCCCGACGGCTACAAGACGCTGCGCGGCGTCGAGGCTTACCTGCATCAGTGCGGGCTTGAGAAGTCGCTGATCGAGCTCGTCAAGATGCGCGCGTCGCAGATCAACGGCTGCGCCTATTGCCTCGATATGCACAGCAAGGATGCGCGCCGCGCGGGCGAGACCGAGCAACGCCTTTATGTGCTCAACGCCTGGCACGAAGCGTCGATCTACACGCCGCGCGAACGCGCCGCCCTTGCCTGGACGGAGGCATTGACCCACGTTGCCGAGACGCACGCACCAGATGATGTTTACGCGGCGCTGCGCCCGCATTTCAGCGAGAAGGAGATCGTCGACCTCACGATCCTGATCGGCATGATCAACCTGTGGAACCGCCTGGCGATCGGAATGCGCAATCCGGTCGTCGCGGATAGCGCCGCGGCGGCTGCGTAAATGGCCTCATGCTGAAGCCGGCTGCGGGATGCTGCGTGCCCGCACCGGCAGCGGCGGGAAGGCCAACGCGATGGCCACAGCCCCGAGCCCAACGCTGAACGAGCCGATATAAAGCCACGCGTAGCTGTTGAAGCTGTCGAAGATCAACCCGCCGACGATGGGCCCCAACGCCATGCCGAGGGCCGATACCATGGTGGCTGCGCCAAACAGCGTGCCCATGATGCGCGGGCCGAAATATTCGCGCGCCAGCACCGCATAAAGCGGCATCACGCCTCCGTAAGCCAAGCCAAAAACGAGCGAGAGCGTGTAGAACTCCGCGAGCCTGCTGACGAACAGGTAGCTACCGATTGCCAAAGCCTGGACCAGGAGCCCACCTACGAGCACCTGCTTCACGCCAATCCGATCGGCGAGGATGCCGAGCAACAAGCGTCCACCAAGGCCGGACAAGCCTTCCAGGCTGTAGATACTGACCGCCGCCATGGCCGGAATGCCGCAACCAATGGCATAGCTCACCATGTGGAAGATCGGCCCGGAATGGGCCGCACAGCACAAGAAAAACGTCAGTGCGAGGATGATGAACTGCGGCGAGCGCAGCGCTTGGGCAGCGGATAGGCCAAGTCCAGCCGGCGCGACCTGCGGGCCGGGCCCAACACCTGCCGCCCCGGCGGTCTTAGGCGGCTGCCGCACCAAAAGGGCTGCGGGGATCAGCAGAATCCAGGCGGCAATGCCAATGGTCAGCATCGCTGTGCGCCAGTCATAAGTCGAGATCAGCCAGCGCGCGAACGGCGAGATCGTCATTGGGGCAACGCCCATGCCGGCGGAAACGAGCGACACCGCGAGGCTGCGGTTGCTCTCAAACCAGCGCGTCGCCGCCGCGATCATCGGCGCAAAAAATGCGCCCGCCGCAACGCCGATGACGACGCCGTAGACCAACCGAAACTCCAGGAGCGACGTCGCACGGCTGGCCAACACGAGGCCGAGGCCCAGCAGCAGCGCGCCGATCAGCACAACGAGGCGTGTGCCATACCGGTCGCTCACCGCACCCCAGCCGAAACCCGCAACACCCATGGTCAGAAAATCCAGCGTCATCGCGCTCGATATGCCGGCGCGCGACCAGCCCGTATCGACGGACATCGGCTGCAGGTAAACCGCGAGCGAGAACATCGCCCCGATGGCGACGCAGGTCATCAGCGCACCAACCCCGACGATGACCCAACCATAGGAATGCTTCATGTCTGAATACCTTGGCTCCGAGATAATAAGTTGATATCAACGTTAATGGCCAGTGTCAAAGCCCTCCTCTTCCCGAATTTGTGAACGCCTGGGTTAGCGGCCGGCGAATGTGATAGTGCGGCCTATCTCGGAGTAACAGGCATGAGACCCAGCAAAAGGGCATCGCTGCAGACGTTCGTGGTCCTGCTGCGCGGCATCAATGTCGGTTCGACCAGAAAGGTCCCCATGGCGGACCTGCGCGCGATTTGTTTGAAACTCGGATGGACGCGCCCGGAGACTTATATTCAGAGCGGCAACCTCATCGTCGACGCACGAGGTAATGGAGCGCACGTGCGCCGTGTTCTCGAGCCGGAGCTCGTTGCCCGTTTTGGCCTTGCGGTCGACGTCGTGGTGCGTGGCGCGTCCAATTGGGTAACCTATGTGGCCGCCAACCCGTTCGCGAACGATGCCGCCGCAAAGGACAAGATGGTGCATCTCTACGTCTCACGTGATCCGCTGACATCGCAGGCGGCCGACGTGCTCAATGAACGCGCGCGCACTGGCGAGCGCATCCACATTGCCGGTGGCGCCCTCTGGATTGACTACGGCGCCCCCGGTGTCGCCGGCTCAAAACTTACCCCATCGTTGATCGACAAGGCGTGCGGATCCCCGACGACGGGCCGCAATTGGAAGACGGTGTTGAAAATCCGCGAAATGCTGGCGGCCCGCAACAAAGCTTGATGCGCCGGCGAACGTTCGCATGGCCTCATTCGTTGGTAGCGGACGCCAGCTGACGGAGGCCACCATGAAGATCGGCATTGTCGGAACCGGAAAGGTCGGCTGTGCTTGCGCCATGGCGACAGTCATTCGCGGCAGCGCGCGCGAAATCGTACTGGTCAACCGCACGCGCAAGACGGCCGAGGCGGTCGCCACCGACATTCGCTATGGCGTTCCGCTGGGACGTAAGGTCGACATCGTCGACGGCGACTATGGCGCGCTCCAGGGCGCCGGGATCGTTCTGATCACGTCCGGAGTCAACGAGAAAACTGGCGGAGCCACGGACCGCAGCGATCCGCAGGGTCGACTAAGGCTGCTCGATGCCAATGCCAAGATTTATCGCGACATCGTGCCCAGGATCGTGGCTGCCGCGCCACAAGCCGTGTTGCTGGTCGTAACTGATCCGCCCGATCCTTTAGCCGATGTGGCCCGCGATACGTGCCCGCATGCCGCCGTGCTGAGCACCGGCACCTATCTCGATAGTCAGCGCTTTCGCGTTCATCTCGGCCGACACTTTGACGTCGACCCGGCCCATGTCGAAGCGCAAGTGATCGGCGATCACGGCACCGCACAAGTGTTCCTTTGGTCCTCGGCGCGGATTGGCGGAGTTCCCCTCGCCCATCTGCTCAAACAGCGTGGCGAGAACCTGAAGGAGCTGCGCCAAAGCATCGAAAAGGATGTCCGCTACGCCAACATCACCATCATTGAAGGCAACGACGCGAGCCAATACGGCATCGGGATCGTATCGGCGCGAATCGCCGAGATGGTGCTCGCAGACGAGCGCGCGGTGGTTCCGATTGGAAGTTTCCAAAAGAAGTTCGGCGTCACGCTGTCACTGCCGAGCGTGGTCGCACGCAGCGGCGTTGTCCGCGTGTTCGAACCGGAACTGTCCGATGAAGAACATAGCGGATTGGAAAAAAGCGCCAAGATTTTGCAAGCAGCTCTCGGCCGCGTGCGCCATCAGTAAGGCCGCGGCGGACGAGATGCACACCTCTTGATCCATCTCAAAGCCGCAAAAGCGGGCTGTGCTCTGGTGCACAGGGCCGGCCCTTTTCAGGGGCGGTGGCGGTCCTCGCTGAAGGGCATGGCCTGCTTGATGGCGGGGACCGCTCTTATTTCGTTCGTGACCGAAACAATCGCGTCCGCGGCCGCCTTAGGGTCCTGTCGCTCAGCTGACGGAGACCTGAATGGACCAGCAACAAACTTCTCACGCGAGCACGTTCCTATCCGACTGCGAACGCATCCACCGCGAATGGCATGTGCGCGCCAAAACTCTCGACACCGAGGGTCTCGTTGCTCTTTACGCCGCGGACGCGGTGCTCGAGAGCCCGCTGGTAACTGCGATCCTCGACGGCCGCGCCAGCGGAATCGTGCGAGGCCACGACGAATTGCGCCTATTCTTCGCTGAAGGCGCGCGGCGCAGGCCGAACGAGCTTGTCCGCTGGTATCGAACCGGCACCTGGCTCACCGATGGAGAGCGGTTATTGGTGTGGGAATATCCGCGCGCCGCGCCGGACGGCGACCAAGTGGATATTCTCGAAGTGATGGATATTGTCGATGGATTGATCCGGCACCACCGCATTTATTGGGGTTGGTTCGGGAGTGCGATGCTCACGCACAGCGCCATCGCCAAAGCCGGACGCGCCGGCGCGTCACCTGCTTCGAACCGCGCAGCTTAGGCAAGCGATAGCGGGGGCCGAAGCGATTCGTATCGCTAGGACCCCGGCATTGCTGTTTTAGAAATCTTTGTCGGCGCGCATCAGATGCGGCACCAGGCCGACGACTCTCTCGAGATCGTCGAGATAGTATCTGCACCGCTCATTGTTAGACTTGAGCCCCAACATCAACAGCGCTGCGAAGCTGCCGCTTCCAGGCTGGGACTCTCGACTATTTGCTGCCTTTTTCCAGAGTGTGTCGAGATCGAGTTTTGGATCGATCTGTATCAACATATGCTCGATACTACTGACTTCGCTACGAGCTCTTCGCATCTCTTCGAATGAGATGAAATCGTCAGAGGATACGAAGCTCGTTCTCGTCTGCTGGCGCTGCTGGCAGCCCCTTACGCAGATGTAATCCACGTAAGCTCGTTGCATCAGAATGTCGGGCCGGCCAGCTAAATCCGCCAGGTCTTGAGCCGCCACCTGCTGTCCGCTCAGCAGGCAAAGCAGCGCGGTCATTGCCATCCGCACGTAAACCCCTCACTGACTTTCCTAGGGGACAGCGGAGAGGGCTGAAAACAGCGCGGTTCCGACCAGCGCCGATATGGCAATCGCTCCGTATAACAAAACGCTGTTGAAGTGGCGCTCCGAGAGGTTTTGCAGCATCACGTCCTCACTCATTTCAATCTGCAGCAACATCCCACCACCACCGGTATTAGGCTATATCGAGCACGTAAGACGTGACAATGACTATTCGCGCTTGAGTTGTTGATTTTTGGAAGCCTGCTCTGCACGCTTCACATGACCACACAAGGGCGGCGCCGAGATGTGATCTGCGTCCGATCGATCAGATAGTCTTCCCCTATCATTGCGAACAAAACCGGAAACGTGCTCACTGGGCCGTTTCCGTTAACCATGATTCGGTGCGTGCCCGATGTCGGCGTCCTCCTTCGCTCAACTCAATGCGCAGCAGCGCAGGGCCGTGGAACACGGCGGCGCGGCCGTTGCGAAAGGGTCAGCGCCGCTGCTGATCATTGCGGGCGCAGGATCAGGCAAGACCAATACGTTGGCGCATCGGGTTGCACATATCGTTATGTGTGGTGTGGATCCGCGTCGGATCCTGCTGCTCACCTTTTCGCGCCGCGCCGCCGCCGAAATGACCCGCCGGGTCCAACGGGTCGCCGCCCGGACTGCAGGGACGCAGGCCGGCGCGCTCGCGGATGGCTTGACTTGGTCGGGAACGTTCCACGCGATCGGGGCGCGGCTCCTGCGCACATATGCAGACCAGATCGGACTGAACCGCGCCTTTACGATCCATGATCGCGAGGACTCCGCCGACCTGATCAACCTGATCCGCCATGAGCTGGGATTGTCCAAGACCGGCTCACGGTTTCCGGCCAAGCACACGTGCCTCGCGATCTACTCCCGGGTCGTTAACGCCGAAACGGCGCTGGGCGAGGTGCTTGGCTCGTCATTTCCCTGGTGCGTTGCCTTCGAGTCCGAGCTCAAGCATCTCTTTGGCGCCTATGTGGAAGCCAAGCAGTCTCAAAACGTGCTCGATTACGATGACCTGCTGCTCTACTGGGCCCAGATGATGCGTGAGCCGGCGATCGCGGCAGATGTTGCCAGCCGTTTCGACCATGTGCTGGTGGATGAATATCAAGACACCAACCGGTTGCAGGCCTCGGTCCTGCTCGCGCTCAAGCCGGATGGTTGCGGTCTCACGGTCGTCGGCGACGATGCACAGTCGATCTATTCCTTCCGCTCTGCCACCGTTCGAAACATCCTTGAATTCCCGGATCAGTTCAGCCCCCGGGCAGAGATCATCACGCTTGACCAAAACTATCGATCGACGCAGCCGATCCTAGCCGCAGCCAATGCGGTGATCGGCTTGGCGGCAGAGCGCTTCACCAAGAATCTCTGGTCGGAACGCCGCGCCGGCGAACGCCCGGCCCTGGTCACGGTTCGCGACGAAGGCGAGCAGGCGCGCTACGTGGTCGAGCAAGTGCTTGCAAACCGCGAATGCGGCAATGCCCTGAAAGCGCAAGCCGTTCTGTTCCGCGCCTCGCATCACAGCGGACCGCTCGAGATCGAGCTGACGCGGCGCAACATTCCATTCGTCAAATTCGGCGGCTTGAAGTTCCTGGAAGCGGCTCACGTCAAAGACGTGCTGGCGCTGCTTCGGTTCGTGGAAAATCCGCGCGATCGCGTGGCCGGATTTCGGATCCTGCTGTTGCTCCCGGGCATCGGACCCGTTTCGGCGGCACGGATCCTCGATGAACTCTCGGCGGGTGGCCCGGGGCCGACGCCGCTGCGCATCGCGACACCCCCTTCGCGCGCCGCCGAGGACTGGTCGTCGCTTGTTGACGCGATCGAGGAACTCCAGCATGCGAGCCCGGGCTGGCCCGCCGAGCTCGAACGAGTCTGTGCCTGGTATGACCCGCATCTCGAGCGCAGGCACGAGGATGCCGTTGTGCGGCGAGCCGATCTGGCGCAACTCGTCCAGATAGCCTCGACGTATGCGTCGCGTGAGCGTTTCTTGACTGAGCTGACCCTTGACCCACCCGGCGCCACCAGCGATGAGGCGGGCACTCCACACCTTGATGAGGACTATCTGATCCTATCAACCATCCATTCGGCCAAAGGCCAGGAATGGACGTCGGTGTTCGTTCTCAACGCGGTCGACGGCTGCATTCCGTCTGACCTTGCGACCGGCACCACTGCCGAGATCGAAGAGGAACGGCGGCTGCTCTATGTGGCGATGACTCGGGCCAAGGACAGCCTTCATCTGATCATGCCACAGCGTTTCTACGTGCATCAGCAGACCAACCGCGGCGACCGTCATCTCTATGCAACGCGAACGCGGTTCATCCCGGCCGCAATCCTCAATCTGTTCGACGGCCGCAGCTGGCCGGCCGCCAACTCTACCCCCGCGGGGGCACAGCGAGGCCCGACGGCGCGCATTGATATCGGCGTCCGGCTCAGAAGCATGTGGCGGTGACGGGCTGGGCCGGTATCAATATTTCCACAGAGAATAGAGCCAGACGCCGAGCACGACGAGCGCCAATGCGGCCGGACCACGCCAGCCCCATCGCATGAGCCAAAAAATCAGCTTTTCCGGATCCATGGTCACCCATCGCAAATTCCCGCCCGGCCAAGCTTAGCAGCTTCGTCCGCGCGAATCTCACGAGCGCCGACACTCATGAGCGATCGAGGGCGGCGTCCAGGGCGGCCACAAATCGCTTGGCGTCTTTCTCGTAAACTTTCCAGCCCCGAAGCGTCACAGGGCGCTGCGTCTGATGCCCACCTGAGAGGACCGTTTCCCATTGCCCCGTCTCGATTGAACGGTCGGGGTCGCGGCCATCGGCTTGGCAGAGGGCGCGGGCCACGCGTTCGATCCGATCCGGATTGGCGCTCGGGGGCGATTGCGGGTTGGATACGAGGGCTTTCATGGCGCCGAACGTGTCCGCCAGGCTCAAATCCGTGCGGTCCGTGTCATCCGGCTTGAGCTGCACCGGGTCCCGCAGATCGGTCATTGCCTCCCCAGATTGGCGCGTGGGGACCGGTTGCGCTGTAGCCCCGAATCCACCGTTGAGATCGAAGGTGGCCGGGGTTGCGTCGCCGCTAGCGGTCGTGCTGCTGTGGGACGCGCCATCCCGCTGCGGGGTGGCGAGCAGCGGCTCCGTGCGGCGTGCCTCCCGGGCACGCAGCCCGAGGCGGTCCAACCCTTCGGCGATGCTTAACAGCGCGGTCTGGATATTGGGGTCCCGCAGCCGCCCGGCATGGGCGCGCGCCCGCTCGGCACGATCGCGCCACACATCGGGATCAGCGCTGGTTCTGTTCTCCCTCGCATCAGCTGCAACGAATGTCTCACCGGGTGATCCGGCCGCTCTCTGCCCCAGGCGCACCGGCATGCCTTCTCCCGGCACCGGCACGCCTTCTCCCCGAGTCATGCTCAAACCTGACGGTAAAGGTTGTCCCAGCCGCGACCCCTGCAAGCGAAGATTAAGGCAGGATGACACTTCGATGATATCAACAGGTTTCCGCTTGCGTTTTCCGCCCGAGAAATGCGGGGAGCACCGGTTACGCAACGCAAGACCGGTCCGCGATGGGCGCACAGTCATATGCGTGCAACAAAAAGCCTCTCATCATCCGGCTGGGTGGTCCGTTTGGAGGTAGCTATGACCGATCTCGCCGCTCATGCCGGCGCTGGCGTATCAACTGACCCGCGACCGAAGCTCGAAGGTTTCGGCAACATCAAGAGCATCATCATATTCGGCGGGCTCTTGGCGGCCGCCGTGCTCTATGTCGCCTACAGTCTCGTCGTCGATGTCGAGGACAGCGGCACCAAGACGACAACGATCCTGCCTTACCTGCTGTTGTTCGTGGCATTGCTGATTGCGCTCGGCTTCGAATTCGTCAACGGGTTTCACGACACGGCCAACGCGGTCGCAACCGTGATCTATACCCATTCCATGCCGGCGCCGGTCGCCGTGGTCTGGTCGGGCTTCTTCAATTTTCTGGGCGTGGTGCTCTCATCCGGCGCGGTCGCGTTCGGCATCGTGTCGCTGCTTCCGGTCGAGCTGATCTTGCAGGTGGGCAGTGCGGCCGGTTTCGCCATGGTGTTCGCGCTGTTGATTGCCGCGATCATCTGGAACCTGGGCACGTGGTATCTCGGCATTCCCGCGTCGAGCTCGCACACGCTGATCGGGTCGATCATCGGTGTCGGCATCGCCAATGCGTTGATGCGCGGCCAAGATGGGACCTCCGGGGTGGATTGGAGCAAGGCCACGGAAATCGGCTACTCGCTCCTGCTCTCACCCGTGTTCGGGTTCGTGCTTGCCGCGATCCTGCTGCTGCTCTTGAAGCTGGTCGTTCACAATCCGGCCCTTTATCAGGCGCCGAAGGGCGACCAGCCGCCGCCCTGGTGGATCCGCGGCATTCTCATGCTCACCTGCACCGCCGTCTCGTTCGCCCACGGATCTAACGATGGGCAGAAGGGGATGGGCCTGATCATGCTGATCCTGATCGGCACGGTGCCAACCGCTTACGCCCTCAACCGCGCCCTGCCGGCTTCGCAAATGGAGCAGTTCCGAACGACGTCGGTTGCGGCCGCGGAGATCGTCAAGCGAAAAGCGGAAGGCTACAACGTCATGGGCGACCCCCGGCCGGCGGTGACGCAGTTCGTGTCGCACCGGAAGCTGAACGAAGGCACCTATCCTTCTCTCGCCGTGCTCATTCAAGACATCTCAAAGCAGATCAATGAATATGGCTCGCTTGCGAAGGTCCCGGCGTCAGCTGTCGGCAACACGCGCAACGACATCTATCTCGCCTCCGAAGCGTTGCGCTTCCTGATGAAGGACAAGGAGAACGACCTCACCAAGGAGGAGGTCGCCACCCTCACCGCTTACAAGCAATCGCTTGACGCGGCGACCCGCTTCATCCCGCTCTGGGTCAAGGTTGCGGTCGCAATCGCGCTCGGACTCGGCACCATGATCGGCTGGAAGCGCATCGTCGTCACCGTCGGCGAGAAGATCGGCAAGAGCCACCTCACCTACGCGCAGGGCGCCTCCGCCGAGCTCGTCGCCATGGCCACCATCATCGCCGCCGACCAGTACCACCTGCCGGTCTCGACGACGCACGTGCTCTCGTCGGGCATCGCCGGCACCATGGCCGCCAACCGCTCGGGACTGCAGATGGCGACGCTGCGCAATCTCGCGGTGGCCTGGGTGCTGACGCTCCCGGCCGCAGTGGGGCTCTCGGGTGCGCTGTACTGGCTGGTGCGCCAGCTGTTCTGAGGCGGCGCTTCAGATCCCGAGCAGCATCCGTCCCGGGTCTTCGAGGGCCTCCTTGATGGCCACCAGGAACTGCACCGCCTC
>JAFAXD010000373.1 GCA_019241285.1 Xanthobacteraceae bacterium
AGGCCGTTCGCGCGGCCCCTGATGCCATCCGTACCGAAATACTTTGCTGCCATATCGTCTGCCCCCGCCGAGCCCGCCCCCAATCTGCGGGCTGGATAGTACGAAATTCGGCTCACCAATGTGCAAAAAATGCGATGGCCCGTCCCACCCTCAGCCCGGAGTGTCGCAGGGAACCAAAAATATAGTTAACTCAGCAGCATGGAGCGCCTCGCCGAGGGTCCCGGCTAAATGGCGCAAGCGTCAGGGCACGTCCGCAGGAGGGTAGTCAGTCCCGTTTCTCCTTATGGTCGTCCTTTGACGGCGGCGGCTGCGTCACGTTGACTGGATCTGAGGCCGGAAAGCTGTCCTCCAGTCCCCGCTCAAGCGCCTCGTCCAGGCGCCGCTTTTCCTTTGCGTCTGTGGCCTTGCGTGACTGATCGTCGCGATCGTTGCTCATGGGGGGTCCAGCCCTATCGTGATGCCTGACACGGCAACCGCGCCGTCCGCGAGCCGTTCCACCTCAGTCGCGAGCCTCTCCCACCAGAATGACATGCAGCCGCCGTGGTCCATGCGCCCCGAGGATCAAGGTCTGCTCGATATCGGCGGAACGGGACGGCCCGGTGATCAAGTTGACCAGGCGCGGCAATTGTCGCCCCCCGAAATGACGGCGCAGTTGCGCCACAATGGTCTCGAAGTCGCCGACGACATCGTTCACGTCCACGACGACGATATGATTGTCGGGCAGAAAGTTCAGCGTGGACGGATTATCGGTGCCCGACGTGAGAACCAATGTGCCGGTCTCCGCGACTGCACCGAACGCATGCGAGACGGAAGCGAGCTGCTGCCCGTCCGAAGCGCCGGCTGTCACCTCCAGCGCGCCTTCAAGCTGCCATGGCAGGGCCGCGAGACGTGCGTCATGTCCGCGCCGAACGCTGAGCGGCAGATTGAAACGGCGCAGGAAATCGGCGACCGCGCCGGGAACGCCCGCCGGGTCGCTGACCCGCGCCACGCTACCGGCTGCCGCAGCTATCATTTCGGCCAACAACGCAATGCGCGCTTTCGGCTCCAGCTGACCGCGCTCGGGAACGATTCCCGTTGGATGCCCCTCCAACCGATCCGCGACGACTTTACGGCGAGGAGCCTCCCGCCCGGTGACACGGAGGGCCTGGCGGATCGAGCCGAGCACAACATCACGCGTGCTCATCGGCGGCTCCTCCAGAGCGCCTGAAACGTTGCCCCTTCCGGAGCCGGAAAATCGCGATCGCGGGTCCACCCGCTCGCGAACGGCAGCCAGCGAAAACGGCCTTGCGCCCTGCCAAGCAGTGAAAGCGCTCGTGCCGCGAGATGCGTGACCAAACCATAGAGCCGCGGCCGCCGGGCGAAGAACGCCCAGAGCGCCAAGCCGCTGCGCACGACGGCGGGCGACAAGTGGCGCTCGAACTCGCGCTCGCGCCAAAAACGCATCAGCTTCGGCAATGGAATCCGCACGGGGCAGACTTCCTCGCACCGGCCACAGAACGTCGAGGCGTTCGGCAGATGGCCGGCTTTGTCGATACCGATCAGGCTCGGCGTGAGCACCGCGCCCATGGGTCCGGGGTAGACCCAGCCATACGCATGACCGCCGACCGCCTGATAGACCGGGCAGTGGTTCATGCAGGCGCCGCAGCGAATGCAGCGGAGCATGTCGCGAAATTCACCTGCGAGCATGGCCGAGCGGCCGTTGTCGAGCAGGATCACGTGATACTCGTTCGGACCATCGGGATCACCATCGCGGCGTGGCCCCGTTGAGAGCGTCGTGTAGACGGACATTTCCTGACCGGTCGCGGAGCGCGCGAGGACACGAAGAAGCTGCGCAGCATCCTCCAAGGTGGGGACCAGCTTCTCGATCGAGGTCAGCACAATGTGCGCGCGCGGGAGCGTCTGCGTGAGATCGCCGTTACCCTCGTTGGTAACGATGATCGACGTGCCAGTCTCCGCGATCAGGAAATTCGCGCCCGTGATACCCACGTCGGCAGTCAGGAACTTCTCGCGCAAGATCGCGCGGGCTTCCGCGAGCAGCTTCTCCGGTTGCGTCAGGTCGCGGTCCGGCGCCAGTTGCGTATGCACGCGACGGAAGTCGGCTTCGACTTGCGCCTTGGACAGATGCACCGCGGGCGCAATGATGTGCGACGGCATCTCGTGGCGCAGCTGAATGATGTATTCGCCGAGATCGGTCTCGATCGGTGTGATGCCATTCTCGGAGAGGAAATCATTGAGCCCGACCTCCTCGGCGATCATCGATTTGCCCTTGGTCACTGTGGCGGCATTCAGTTTCCGGCAAATATCCAGCACCAGAGCGCGCGCGTCGGCGGCCGTCGCCGCGTAGTGAACATGCCCGCCCTGAGCAACAACGCGGGATTCATATTCCTCCAAATAAAGATCGAGATGCGCCAGCGTGTGATTCTTGATGTCACGCGCTGCATCGCGCAGCGCGTCGAACTCCGGCAGCTTGTCGGCAACGAACTTGCGTCGCGCGATGAAGTTCGTCTCCAGAACGCCGAGCGAACGCTGCAGGTCCGCATCCGCCAGCGCGGCGTGGGCATTCTGTTTGAACTGTTGCGAGGTCGCCTGGGTCATGAGTGAGTGACCCCGTGTTTGGTTCGGGGCGCCGCAATCGCAGGCTCGTCCGTCATGCCGGCCAAGACTTCCGCAACGTGACGGACTTCGACATTGCTTCCCTCACGCGCGAGCTTGCCGGCCATGTTCATCAGGCAGCCGAGGTCACCGGCGAGCAGAACATGGGCTTCGGTTGTCCGGATGTTAGCTGCCTTCTTCGCCACGATCGCGTTGGATATCTCGGGATACTTGACGCAGAACATGCCCCCGAACCCGCAACAGATCTCGGCGTCCGGCATTTCCTTCAATCTTAGACCTGGCACGGTCCCCAGCAACGCGCGC
>JAFAXD010000512.1 GCA_019241285.1 Xanthobacteraceae bacterium
CGGCGCCGCAATCTCCCGGCGCATGCTCAGCGATGGATACGAGGTGATCTCGCTCGCGCTGCGCAAGCCGGACTGGTCGGACGACAAGCTGCACGCGGTCGAGGTCGATCTCACCGATGAGCAAGCCACCAAGCAGGCTTCAGCCGATGTCGCCGCGCGCTTTGCCGTAACCCATATCGTGCACAATGCCGGCACGATCCGCCCGGCACTTCTGCCAGACGTGAAGACGAAGGATCTGCACGAGCTTACGCAGCTGCATCTCGGCGCCGCGCTGTTGCTGGTTCAGACGATGCTGCCCGCCATGCAGACCAACGCGTTCGGCCGCATCATCCTGATCTCCTCGCGAGGCGCGCTCGGATTGCAAACGCGTTCCGCCTATTCCGCCACCAAGGCCGGCATGATCGGCATGGGCCGCACCTGGGCACTCGAGCTTGCCCCGCACGGCATCACCGTCAACATGATCGCGCCGGGCCCGATCGGCGGCACCGAGATGTTTCACGAAATCACGCCCGCCGGCAGCGCGCGCGAGGCCGCGCTGGCGCAGCAGATCCCGGTGCGCCGGCTGGGCAAGCCGGAGGACGTCGCCAACGCGGTGATGTTCTTCGCTGGGCGCGAGGCAAGCTTCGTCACCGGGCAGGTGCTCTATGTTTGCGGCGGAGCCAGCGTGGGGACGCTGGTGGTCTGAGCAGCAGCACAGGATCACAAGTCCCTGACCTGTCCAGCCAGGTTCAGGGCCTTGCGCAATTCAGCAACCTGCGGCGGCACCGATGTGGTGTTTTCCATGTCCCAGTACTTGGTGTGCGTAAAGGATTGGGACTGCCCGCGAAGTGCGCGCAGATCGATGTCGACAATGCCTGGACCAAAAACGGGCGCGAGCGGACCGGAGATGATATCGCCGCGGAATATGTCACGCGCGGGATCGAAAATGTTGGTCCAGCGCACCACCGCATAGGGAGCGGCGTGGTGGAGCTGCCAGTCCCTGCTGTTCGGCCCGAGTGCGAAGCACGACAACTCGGGCTGATTCGGGTCTACCGGGAGGCCGGCGGCCTGTGCCTGTTTCAGCAATCGATCGTCAAGCCGTTCACGCACCGGCGGCGATGTTGGGAACTCCCGCCCGGTCTTACGCGCATCGAGATCCTCCTTGCTATTGGCGAGCAGGAACTCCGCGTGAGTCAACGGGCTTCCCAGAGTGACAAGATCCGTGATCAGCCAACGGGTATCCGAGGCGTTGCCGGCGGGGTTAGGGCGTACCCGCAGCAAGTGAGACAACACCTGCTGGGCCTGCAGAAAATTCGCAACGGCCGCACCAGATGGCTGATTATATAACGCAGCGCCGGCGCGCTCGAGGTCGCTTAGAGCGGCAAATTCCGGAGTTCCCTGCGCAACCGTATGGGATGCCTGCCGCGAGGCCCAGAAATAACTGATCAGGTCATAGGCCAGGATGGAACCGAGACTGTGGCCGACGATAATGATGCGATCGTATTCGTCCTTGTGCAGGTCCGCGAGCAGCGCGAGGCCGCGCTCGCGAATGTTTTGCCGCGCGGCGATGTTATCCGGTTTGGCCCGCGTGTAGCGGACAACACGGCCGGCATAGGGGACGATGAAGCGATGGGTCGCATACGCCAACCCTGCGGAGGCGATGAACAGCAGCACCTTGATCCAGCCGCCGGTCGGCAGCAGGGTGGCGATTGCGAGCGCGATCACGACGAGCGCGACCATCCAAAGCAGGACCCACGCGGACAACAAATTGGGGGGAACCCGCGTGCGTGGGTCGCGCAGCAATAGCCCGCTGATCCAGTCCTCAACCTGACTCCAGGTCGATCCGCCCGACAGATCAGCCCAATAGAGCTCATAGAAGTCCGACCGCACCCGGTCCGGAAACGACGGCGTCTCTATACTTTCCCGCGTCGTGATGCGCCGCAGCTCGAGCGAGCCGGTGCGGGCGTCCGGCTTGCTCCAGACCTCGGCTGGATTTGGCAGACCGTTCGCCGTGATCTCCCTGTCGGTTTCCCAAACGGCGTGGACAAAGCCCTTGATCGTGTCCATGGGCATCTGCTCGCCTATGCCATGGATGACCACGATAGCCTGCTTGGGAAAGCTGGAGACCGGCTTCGCGTCAAGCTCGGGAGCCGGTGCGGCCGGATTTGTTTGAGACGAGTTTGCCAATCGTTTGACCTCACCCCGTCATCGGTCGCCTCACAGCCGCATACATGAGCGACCATCTCGGCTAGATCAGCCACTCATTGCCATTGCAAGATCACGGCTTGATCACGGATGACTCCCGCGGGTATCAGCGTACTGATTGCACGCCGCGTCGCCCCTACTGATTGAGGCGGCAGCAACGCAATTTCCGCAGGCGAGCGAAGTTAACACAGTGGATCAACACGTGAAACTTCCTACCTCGATGCCGGCAAACCAGCATCTGACAATCGACTTATTCCGTGATGCTGTCGTGACTCGGTGGTGATGCTGCGAAGCTTTGATCGCATTGCCAGCCGCGCAAATGCCTGCAGCGTTGTTGTTGCAAACGCAATGCGAGCTTTGAGTCGCGGCGCAGAACAGGAGAGAGATTGATGGCACGACGACCGAGACGCGGGACTGATGGCGCAGGGGATACTCCGCCCGTCCAACCTCCAACATTTCCCCCAAGGCAACTCGACTCTCCTGTTTTTGCCCAACCGGAGCCAACTGCCGACCCTTCCATTTTCAAGATCAAGCATCCAAGCGACAAAGAAGCCTACCAGCGGATCGACGAGCTCAACAAGAAACACGCCGTCCAGCCGCTCCCATTTCCGCCACCGAGAGGGGATGATCCGGAACCCCGCCTGACACTGCAAGATGTGTTTGGCGGCAGTAAACAGCCGATCGACGCGATCGCAAAAAACAAACAAATCGTATTTCACGCAACAGGCGACTGCGGCAGCACGCGCGGGCCGAAAACCCAGAACGAGGTCACCGACAAAATGATCGGCGACTTCAACGAAGCGGAACCGATGGAGGTACCTCAGTTCGGATTGTTGCTTGGCGATATCGTCTACAGTTTTGGCGAACCAGAATATTACTATGACCAATTCTATGATCCCTACCGAAACTACCATGCACCCGTTCTGGCAGCGGCCGGCAACCACGACGGCATGATTTCCCCTCTGGCTCACGCGACAAGTCTCGAAGCCTATTTACGGAATTTCTGCGCTGATCCAAAAAACGGGTATCAGGTAACGCCTGAGGCCGGCGGGCTGTCGCGAACCGCGCAAATTCAACCGGGGGTTTACTTCACGTTTGAGGCGCCGTTCGTCCGAATCCTCGTGCTCTACAGCAATACCCTGGAGGATCCCGGCGTTATCGCGGACAAGCTGATCG
>JAFAXD010000630.1 GCA_019241285.1 Xanthobacteraceae bacterium
CTGGCGCTGGTCGACTGCATGTAGAGCATGCCCTGCACGCCGTTGACCTGGTTTTCGATCGGCAGCGCGACCGTGTCCATCACGGTCTTGGGGCTCGCGCCCGGATATTTGGTCGTCACCGAGATCGTGGGCGGCACGACGTTGGGATATTGCGACACGGGCAGCTTGAGGAGCGAGACAAGCCCGATCAGCACAAAGACCATCGCCAGCACGTTGGAAAGAACTGGCCGCTCGATGAAGAAACGCGAGAACATGCTGTGGCCGTTACGTGTTGGAGCCCGATTTCAGTCGTCGCGTGCGTGCAGCAGGCTTGCCACACGTACAAAACTATCCGCCTGCGGCAGCCACCATCTTCTGCTTATCGGGCTCGACTTTGCCGCCCGGGATGGCCCGCTGGATGCCATCAGTGACGACCCAGTCCTCCGGCTTGAGGCCCGATTCAATCACCCGCATCTGATTGTCGAGCTGTCCGATCGTGACCGTGCGCTGCTCGACGACGTTATCTTTGTTGATGACCAGCACATAACGGCCGGTCTGACTGGTGCCGATCGCGATATCAGGGACCATCAGGACCGGTGCGGGTCGCTCGATCGGAATGCGCACGCGCGCGAACATGCCGGGCAGTAGCGCGTAGTCCTTGTTGTCGAACACGCCGCGTACTTCCAAGGTCCCGGTCGAGGCATCGAGTTGCGGTGCGATGTAGTCGATGACGCCCTTGTGCGGGTAACCCTGTTCGGTCTGCAGTCCGATCTCAACCGGAACGTCGTGCACGTCGCGCAAGCTCTTGCCCTGCCGTTGGAGTTGGTCCTTGACGCGCTGGACGACGAGCTCGCTCACCTGGAAGTAAACCCAGATCGGATCGATCTGTACCACGCTGGCAAGCTCGGTCGGCCCAGAGTAGCCGACCAATGCACCGATGCTGATCAGATGGCGTGAGGCGACGCCATCGAATGGCGCCGTAACTTCGGTGTAGCCGAGATTGATATTGGCGATGTCGAGATTGGCCTGCGCGCTCAGCACATTGGCGTTGGCTTCTGCGAGCTTGGTGCGCGCATCATCGAGGCGCGATTGCGAAGCGAATTGCTGCTGCGCCAGGGTCTGTTGCCGTGTGAACTCGACCTGGGCGTTTTGCTGTGTGGCCTGGTTCGATTCCAGCGCGGCCTTGGCCTGAGCGAGTTGCGCCTGATAGGTGTTCTGCTGGATCACGAACAGCAGATCGCCCTTTTTGACCGTGGCGCCGTCGACATACTTGATCTGCTCGAGAAATCCCTGCACGCGCGCCTCGAGCTTTACCTCGGCAACCGATCGCAGATTGCCGGTAAGCTCGGCGTAGAGAGGCACCTTCTCTTGAAGCGGCTGGGCCACCACGACTTTCGGTGGGGGCGGCGGAACGTAGGCATTCTGTTGCCCGCAGGCCGCGAGCGCGACTAATCCGATGCCACTCCCAACAAGCTTCGCGGTGCGCGCCCAACGACCGCACCAAACGCGATGCTCGGCCGATCGCGATACGTCAACCATACGCACGTCCCCGAAGTCCCTTTGCGCCCTGATACCACTTCGCAGGTAAGAACGGAACAGCTTCATGCATCCGCGCTATCGTGGCGCGAAGCCCAAAACGCAACCGGCGCCCCGAAGGGCGCCGGCCTGCCGTCCCCACCCCAACCGTGAATTAGGAACTGGCGTTGAGCACCGTCACCGCGCGCCGGTTCTGCGACCAGCACGAGATGTCGTCGCAAACCGCGACGGGACGCTCCTTGCCATAGGAAATCGTGCGCATGCGCGAGGCATCAATGCCGCGTGCGATGAGATACTCGCGCACCGACTGCGCGCGCTTGGCGCCCAGCGCGATGTTGTACTCGCGCGTGCCGCGCTCATCGGCGTGACCTTCGATCGTGAAGGTGTAGCGATTATACTGTGCGAGCCACTGCGCCTGCTTGTCGAGCGTGGCGCGGCCCTGCGGCGTCAAGTCGGTCTGATCGGTCTCGAAGAACACACGGTCTCCGACGTTGACGACGAAATCCTGCTGACTGCCCGGAACGGCTGCGCCTGCAAGCCCGGTCTGGTTCGGCGTGTTTGCGCAAGCAGCCATCGACAGCGCCACCGCGATGGCACCGGCAAATTTTGCGGCCCGAATGAGAGGCATCGGCATTCCAGCGACTCCTCTAGGAACGTGACCGGTGTCGCCCCGGTCGCTCATTGCCTAGGGGTCTATCAGGGCTTTGGTTAAGCGAGGGTTCCGTGAACCGTCGTGCTGTCATATCGCCCCCCTGCGATCAGCCGGAACCGGTGGAAAGTGTGTACGATGGTTAATGGAATGTGAACGCGGCAACATCGCGGCAAGTTGAACGACGAAGCGCGAATTCACAGCCACCACCTAAAATCCTACCGGTTGTCAAGAGGTTAGAGTTACCTAGCAAACCCGCAATCGCAGCCGATCAAGACGAGGCCGACAGCAGCGGCGACCACGCCGGATCGGACGCATAGCCGGGCGTTGGCACCCGCTGCTCGTTGCGACCGGTGAGATCGACCGTATAGATCGACGGGCCCGGCGCGCCGGCGGGATCGCGGAAGAACATAACGACGCGCCCGTTGGGAGCCCACGTCGGACCCTCATTATGGAAGCCCTCGGTGAGGATGCGTTCGCCGGAACCGTCCGGATTGATGACACCGATGGCAAACCGGCCTTCGAATTGTTTGGTGAAGGCGATGGTGTCGCCGCGTGGCGACCACACCGGCGTCGAATAGGCGCCGTCCCCGAAACTGATGCGTTGCGCCGGCCCGCCGTTGGCGTTCATCACATAGATCTGCTGGCGGCCACCACGATCGGACTCAAAGCAGACGCGCGAACCGTCCGGCGAATAGGAAGGCGCGGTATCGATCGCCGCGGTGTCGGTGAGCCGCGTCGTCGCCTTGGAGCGCAGGTCCATGACAAACAAGTTCGAGTTGCCGCCCTGTTGCAGGCTCATGATCACGCGCTGGCCGTCGGGCGAGAAGCGCGGCGAGAACGTCATCCCGGGAAAATTGCCGACGATTTCGCGCTGACCGGTTTCGATGTTGAGGAGATAGACGCGCGGATCGCCCTGCCCGAACGACATGTAGGTAATCTCTTGCGTGCTCGGCGAGAAGCGCGGGGTCAGCACCAGGTCCTGGCCACGGGTGAGATAGCGCACGTTGGCGCCGTCCTGATCCATGATGGCGAGCCGCTTGATGCGCTGCTCCTTGGTGCCGGTCTCATCGACGAACACCACGCGCGTGTCGAAGTAGCCCTTGTCGCCGGTCAGCCGTTCGTAAACCATGTCGGAGATGATGTGTCCGACCCGGCGCCAATTATCCGGGCTGGTGACGAATTGCTGACCGGTGAGCTGTGTCCCGTTGTACACATCCCACAGTCGGAACTGAGCATTGATCCGACCATCGGGCTGTCGCGCAATCTTGCCGACGAGCAGTGCCTGCGCTTTGATGGCCTGCCAGTCTGGAAACCGCGGGACCGAATCACTGTTGGTGATCTTCTCGAGGTAGGCCGCCTGATCGATCGGCGCGAACAAACCGCTGCGCGTGAGATTGCTGGTGATGATCTGGGTGATATTGCGCGGCATGTCGCCTTCGGCGCCTGGGCCTGCCAGGAAATCCGGAATGGCGATCGGCATCGCCTGGACGTTGCCTTGCGTAATCTGGACCTGGACGGTCGCCAGCGCGCCGCGCGGCATGAGCGCGGTTGTTGCCGTCGCCGCCGCGGAGGTCAACATGAGACGGCGGCGTGTGAGGGCAGTGGCAGCTTCGGTACGATCAGCGTGTGACATGTCAGCACATCTCAATATTTGCTCGCGGATGCAGTCGTGCCCCGAAACATTTCCCCTGGAACGAACACCACTTCGAAATCCTGCCAGACGTTGTACTGGCTCTGAGGCAGGAAGGCGTAAGGCGCGCAGCGACGGATCGCGCGTACCGAGGCTTCGGCCGCGACCCTGAACGCCGGGATGGAACTGTTGTTGACCACGACCGGCTCCGCCGCGAGCGATCCATCGCGGTTGAACTGCACGTGTACGTTGACGACGAGCTCGGCGACGTCGAGTGAGCCGGCCGGAATGTCCCAACAGGTTTCCACTCGCGCCCGGAACGCGCCGATCCAGCTCTGCGCTAGGTAGCTCGAGTTCGCGGTCGGGCTTCCCAGCGATGCCGGGCTGACCATCGTGTTGGTGATGGTCTGGCGCTGTGCCTCACGCTTGTCGAGCAGCGCCAGCTTGTTTTCGATTCGGCTCTCGAGATTGGGCGTCGGCTTCTTCGGCTCAGCCTTGGGCTTTGGAGGCGTCGGTTTCTTTTCCGCCTTCTTGATCGCTTCCGCGATCTCATCCGTCTTTGGCTCGGGCTTGCTCTGCTCGGCGGCTTTGTCGGGAGTCTTGG
>JAFAXD010000150.1 GCA_019241285.1 Xanthobacteraceae bacterium
CTTTCCGAATTGATCGATCCGTCGGTGGCGACGCACAGGGTTGCTTCGGCTTCGCCGCGCCGGATTGCCTCGAGTCCGAGCTGAATGGAGCTCGCCCCCGACGCACACGCGGTCGATAGCGAGATCGGCGAGCCCTGAGTTCCGAACTTGTCGGCGAGGTTGTAGGCAACCGAGCCGAACAGGAAGCGCTCGTGAAAGCGACGGAACTGACCGGTTCCCGCCGAGCGCAACAAGTCGTCGTAACTGATGGCGTCGTTACTGCCGGATGCCTTCGCCAACTCCTGGCGCTGCGGCCACTCGATCTCGATTGGGGCTACAGCCAGGAACAGCGGGCCCGGAAACGCGCCACGGCTACCGATGGCTGATTCGGACAACGCCTCTTCGATGGCGATCTCCGCCATCCGTTCAGCCAGAGCTGGCGCGGACAACGGTTCGACGGGTACGAAATCGACCGTGCCGGCGACCCGGGTTTTAAAGTTCTCGGTTGAAAACCGGGTGATGGCGCGAATGCCGGATTTGCCAGCCGTCAGCTTGTCCCAGTTGTCGGTTTTGCCGGCACCGAGCGAGGTGACGACGCCCATCCCGGTAACGACGACCACCGGCCTGCCTGCCGCATCAAGCAATTCTGACATCGGACCTTCCCCCAAACTTGAATGGCTTTCAGATGCGCTCAACGAGCGCAAGCCCTTCGCCACGCCAATGGCCCACACTGGTCACGACCGCCTGCGAAATGGGGCCGGTCATGGGCTGCTCGACTCCCGTCGAGTCGAATGGTGCGAACAGTTTACCGTAGTGGACCGCAAGTGTGGCAACCGCAATGTTCATGACGAACTGCGGCTCAACGCCATGCCCGAAATGGCTCCCCGTGGCACGCACCGCGAGCTGTGGATAGCGCTTGAGGAAACTGCGTTCTTCCGAGGTCGCGGGCTCGGTGCCGGTCGCGCCTGAGACAACGGCAGCGGAATCTGGCGCGCCCAGCGTGCTCCACAGCTTATCCAAGCTGGTTTCGACTGTTCCGGGTCGCCGCCCCGCGGAGGCGACCACGAGCTGCGACAACTTGGCAAGCGGCGCCGCATTTCGCTTTTCCGCGTGCGCGCGGCTCTCCAGGACCAGAAACGCCCCCATCGAGGCGAGGGCGAAGCCGGGAGCAGGCGCGCGCTCCCATACAGGTCGAAAATCCCCTTTGAGACCAAACCCACCGAAATCGTACAGCATCAGCAGATCTTTGCGCTCGCCGTTCTGGGCTCCGCCCACCAGCGCGATCTCGCTCTGGTTTGCGCGGATGCGCTGCAAGGCAATGCGCACCGCATCGACGCCGGCGAGTTCCTCGCCCATGAAGGTGCGCGAGGACCCGGTGACGCCATGCACGATCGAGATATTGCCGGCCAGCAGGTTGGATAGCTGTGCAAGGAACAACGTCGGCCGAAGATCGCTCATCAGCCGTTCGTTGAGAAACCGCTCAGGATCGTTCGCCTTGGGCAAGCCGGTCAGGATCGCCCCATCCGCGGCCCAGTCGCGTTCGCCGCCGCCGGCGGCGACAATCATGTCCATGCGGCCAAGCAGGTCGCCGTTGCCCTTGGCGCCGGCGCTGTCCAAAGCGAGGCCGGCCGCATAGGTGCCGATCCGCTGCCAGGGCTCCATCTGCCGCTGGTCGCCCTTCTTGGGGATCTGTTTGTCAAAATCGACCCGGCACAGCGGATGGACCGCATACGGCGCGAAGCTTTTGACGTCGACGACCGGCGTCGGTTCGTTCAACCCACGCCAATGCGCTTCCGGACCTTCGCCGAGGCACGAAACGATCCCGATCCCGGTAATCCAGACATCTCGGGGAGCGTCAGCCATCGGCTAGCGCCTGTATTGGGAAGGCAAGCCGGGTGGCCCATTCCTCCATGGCTGTGCGCATGCTCGGGTCGGGGAAGGCGAGCACCCGGAAGGTGATTTCCGCGTCGCAGACCGCTTTGCCATTCGCAACCGCAGCCGCTTTGGTCACCGCATAGCCGGAGCCCTCGTGCAGCAGCTTGGCGTTGAGGCTGAGAACGGTTCCGGGTGTCACGAAACTCCGCAGCTTCGCGTCTTTCACCGCGGCGAGGAACGGCATCTTGGCGAACTTGTTCACGCCAATGATGAGCCAGCCCGCGGTCTGCGCCATCGATTCGATCAGCAGCACGCCGGGCATCAATGGATGGCCCGGGAAGTGGCCCTCGAAAATCGTGCTTTCCTGGGGAACGGCCGCCTCGGTGCGTATCGTCCCGCCGCCCACGTCGATATCGACAATGCGGTCGATGAGTTGGAAATACTCGATCCGCATGCAGGGAGCTCAGGCCCCCTTGGCGGCAACAAGACCGTCGATTCGGGTGCACAGGTTCTGCAGGACGAAATACTGCTCGGTCGTGGCTTTGCCGTCGTTGACCTCCTGGGTCCATTGCTCCAACGGGAGCTTGATCCCAAAGGCCTTGTCGATGGCAAAGGCGATATCGAGGAAATCGAGGCTGTCGATCCCCAGGTCCTCGATGGCGTGACTCTCCGGCTTGATGCTGTCGCGCGGGATGTCGCAGGTTTCGGCGATGATGTTGGCCACGGTATCGAACGTCGACGACATAGTAACCCTTTAATCGCCTTATGTTTTTGAAGCACCCGTGTCGGCGCGGGAAATCGCTGCCAACCCCAGCCGGGCAGCACCATCCGTGCTGGCCCGTATAACCAAGTGTCTCCGCAAGCGCAATGGCACGGGGGCGGGGCTGTTAATGAACGGTCGCCGGGATTTTGATTTCAAGGCAGTTGGTGCGGCCGCTGAGCACGCAATCCTGGCCTTTGCGTACCTTCACCATGGCTTCGGTGAGCCACAGCCCGCATCCGACCAGCACCAGCACGATTACCCCCGCGATCGCGTTCATCATCATTCGATGACGGAAATCGTCATCCCGCTGGGCTTCGTAGTGGCGTAAATCGTTGACCGGCGAAAAACGAAGGTTGCGCCCGGAGGAATGGGGGCGTGGCCGGAAC
>JAFAXD010000179.1 GCA_019241285.1 Xanthobacteraceae bacterium
GCGGCTATCGCGCCGCTTGGCCGACGATGCATTCCACAAGTCTACAGGTTGAACAGCCGCTCCGCATTGCCGTGCGCGATGCGCTCCCGGTCTGCCGGGCTGACCGGAATGTGGTCCAGAAACGCGCGCGCTTCCGCCATCGATCCATACGGATGGTCGACCGAGAACATGATTCGATCGACGCCGACTTCCAGGTACAGGTCGAGAAACGTGGCGGGGAAATTGAAGCCCGAAAAGGTGTAGTACACATTTTCCCGCAGATAAGCGGCAAAGGGGCGCGCAAGCTTGGTCATCTCCGGTGGAAAGTTTCTATTCATCCGCGGCAGCATGAAAGGAACCGCTTCGCCGAGATGCCCAACCACGACTTGCAAGTTCGGATACCGGTCGAACACCCCGCCGAGGATCATGCGTGTGAGATGAACCCCAGTCTCGATGTGCCAACCCCAACCGGCGGCGGCGAACACCGCACTTACTGTCGGGGAAAAGCCGCCATACAGCACGTCGACGACAGGCTTCGGCGGTATCGTCGGATGCAGATAGATCGGCACATTAAGCGCTTCGGCGCGTTCCAGGATCGGCGAGAAGAATTTGTCGTCCAGATAGCGGCCACGCGTGTGGCCATTGATGAGCGTGCCCTTGAAGCCTTGCTGCTTGACCGTGCGATCCAATTCATCGGCCGCCTGATCGGGGGCTGCGACCGGCAGCGAGGCGAACGCGGCAAAGCGTTTTGGATTTTTCTTCACCGCGTCAGCGAGAAAGTCGTTCGACTCGCGGGCGATCGCGACTTGCTCTTCCACGTCGGCCTGCTCCACGCCGGGAGCATTGAGCGACATCACCTGCATATCGATACCGGCGGCGTCCATCTCTGCCAGCCGCCCGTCGCCGACGTCCTGCAGTTGCTGCATGATCTTTGCGCCGCTCGGACCCCTCGTGCGTATTCGTTCAATGAACTCGCGGCCCGGTCCGGCCAGGAATCCCGGGCTCGCAAAATGCTCTTCAAGGGTGATGGTCCTCAATGTCGTTCCCTTCTGCGGCATTGTGTTTATGTCGTTCCGATTGCTCTGTGCAAGCGTCGTTCCCGGCAGCGCTGCCGAAGTAACGCCAGCCGTTGCAGCGTATATGAAGTCGCGCCGATTCATGACAATCCTCCGGGGCCTCTGGCGAACCGTTGCCGGACTAATTCAGCTGATCGGCGACGGCAAATGAAGCGGAATCCGTCGTGCTTGATCTCGTAGGCCCAGCCCGCGCCGGTCGGAACCGTGCGGCTCATCATGGGTAGACAGGGCTCGATGAAGCCGGGCGAAGGCATGGGGCGCAAAGATAACCTTAGGATGGACGCAATGTGAAAGGCTTTCGTGGCGGAGCCTTGGATCGGGGAACCGGCTACCCGCTGCTGGGTTGGCGGAAAACCAGAGGTGTTTCCCATGCGCGGCCTCATCGTTACCTTGTTGATCCTGATACCGAGCCTCGCATCGGCTCAAATGCCCGGAGGAATAGGCCCGGGCGTCGGAGGGACAGTGAGAGGCGGGGTGTCTGGTGGGCTCTCGGGAGTGCCGCCGACGGTTGCTCAACCTCAGCCGAGTGTGCGCGTTCGGCGTCGTTGCACCACGACGCATTGCAATGCCCGACCTCGGCATCAGAGACGCGACTCGGAACGAACGCAATGAAAACCAAATTCAGCTTTGAGAAAGACGCCGCGCGCAAAATCAAAATAGAAGCAACACGCACGTTCGAGAGCGCCGAGTGCATTTATGACCTGGCTCCAGGGGAAGACGGCCGCTGGTATCTGATTTGGGAGACACTCGACCCACCGACGTGGACCATGAGCTGGCCGTCTCTCGAAGCAGCGCGGCGGTTCCTGGACTCGATGTCGGCCGAGGACTGCGAGCGGATGGAGCGGGTGGTCTTGGAGGTCATCGAGAAGACGGGAGAGCTCATCGCCACCGATTTCGGAGAATTCAATACGGTGGCCGGGTATTTACTGGACCTGGATGCGATAGCGGCGCGAGCCCTCGCCCGTGGTCGGCTGCAATAGGGGCAAATGACGCTTTGTCACAGGCGTGACAAAAACCCCATGAGGGGCAAATGAAAGACGACATCGCGCTGTTGCTGGAGCTATTGGAGAAGCGGGAGATGCGCGGGCGTGAGGAGCTGGCGCTAAAGCTCGCGCAGATCAAGCGCGAGTGCTCGCCCGCGTTCGCTGAGCGCGTTGAGACTTATCTGCGCAGCAACGACCTGCTGCCGCCCAACGACAAAGCGAGCCAATGAACTGAAGCAGAGCGAAGATCAGCACTTCATCAAGGGCCTTGCCCCTAAAAAGCCTTTTGGGTCACCGCTCGTTCCACCAACGGGAAATGCTATCCCAAACCCCAAGCTTTCCATTTCCAGCGGGCGAGTCCGCGGGTGGCGGTGCCGAAGTGGCGGCGGTTGTTGTCGCGACCGGTTGAGGTGACGAAGCAGGCGGCGGTGCGGAGACCTCGGCGATTGTCGTCGCGGCTGGCGGTGCCGAGGTCGCGGCGGTCGTTGTCGCGGCCGGCTGAGGTAACGAAGCAGGTGCCGGTGCGAAGACCGCGGCGGTTCTTGTCGCGGCCGGCGGATGTGACGGAGCGGGCCGCGGTGCGGAGGATGCGACGGTTGTCTTCGCGGGCTTTGCCTTTGTGCGCGCGGCGGGCGGTTTCACGGCTGCCGGCGCAAACGGCTCGAGTTCGGCCATGACAGGGTCCGGCGTGATGACTGTGTTCGAGGCGGTGCCGGCGTCGCCGGATTGCATGGAACTCGACTCGTTCACCGCGATACGCACTGGCACGCTCTGCGGCTGATAGCCGTTAAGCTTGAAGCTTACATTGTAAGTCCCCATGCCGTTCGGCGCGGTCAGCGTGCAAGGCGTGGTGCAGCTTCGACCGTCCGTGGCGAAGCTTGCCTCGGCCCCCGGCGGAACCGATGTGACATGCACCGGCGTGCCCGGCGCGTTGGAGCTGGACAAGTTGAAACCGGGCACGCTGGGAAGCGCGCCACAGCCTGATAGGGCGACGCTGCTCAGTACCAAGGCGATCGCGCGACGCGACATAACTATCTCCCGGGGACCCATTGCGCAGGATGACCGACGAATAAGGGATTTGTGACCTCAGCTTGGCCACTTGGTCCGCACAGCGCCAAGCGCCGGCCACACGCGCACGACTAATTTTTCCGGCTGAGCCGACCCACGCACCTTAACCGGGCTCGGTTGACATTCAGTTACCGCCGATCTCGCTCGCCCTGACTGGAGCTTGAAAGAGCTCGAGCGGCTGGCGAAACGCTCGCCGCCTTAGGCGTTCCGGCGCTTGTGGTCCTGGCTGCTAATTCTCTGATCCAAGCGTTGACGGGCTTTGTCCGCTGGCGGGTCTTCGACTTTCTCTCGTTGAACGACAAGGCAGCCAACAAATTGCTGCGCAAGGCGATCGCGTTCATCAATTCGGAGACGGGATTACGCTGGGAAGCGCGCCACAGCTCGAAAGAGCGGCGAAATTCAGTACCAAGGCTATCGCGCGAGGCATCATAGTTGCGCCCAAAACCGTTGCGTAGGACGATCACGGTTGGCTACTTGGGAGGTCAGGTTTCCCAAAAAGCTCCAGATCGGACTCGGGCCTTTTGCTTTTCAGGCTCCCGGGGATGGCCGCCCCAGTTGGCCGCTTGCTGTCAGAGCGCATCCTTGTCGGTCTCGCCCGTTCGAATGCGCAGCGCGTGGTCAAGCGGCATTACGAAAATCTTGCCGTCCCCAATCTGGCCGGTTTTGGCCGCGGTCTGGATCGCGCTCACAACGCGATCCGCTTGATCATCGTCGACCGCTACTTCAACGCGGACCTTGGGGAGGAAACGGATCACATATTCAGACCCTCGATAGAGCTCCGTATGGCCTTTCTGGCGGCCATAGCCTTTCACCTCCGTCAGGGTCATACCGTTGATGCCTTGACGCGTAACGGCGTCGAGGACGTCATCGATTTTGAACGGCTTAATGATTGCTGTGACGAGCTTCATGTTTTTGTCATTCCGGCGCAAGTTTCGCTTTGGGCAGAACCAGCCTCAGCTCATCTGCGAGGGCGAGATGTTCGTGTGTGTGGCTCTTAACCCTGTACTTGGTCTCGCCGTCGGGCTGGCGGACCAAGGCGACCACGGTGAACGGGCCAGTCTTCTTTTTGAGTGCGCGGCCCCCGGCATAATAGAAAACCTGTTGGCCGATTTTGAACGTGTACGTGGGTCTGTACATCACCCCCCCCGTTTAGACCGGCGCCGTTATGAAAAACCTTAACCGGTGCCAAGTTAAGCTGACGAAATGAACATCGAACGACGCCAAGCTATCCTGGATGCGGCCGAACTGGAGCTGGAGCTTAACCACCCCAAGATCGGCGAACATTCGTGTGTTGAGACATCACTTTAGGTGCGGGCGCCCTGGTTGGCGCGCTGTGACGATCGCGCAATAGCGCGGCGATTAGAACAACATCCATGTTCTTTGATATAGTCGGGCGGTCACATACTGTGGCTGTATTGTGTCGCTCTTGTTTCCCCATCCCAAGAGCACGGTCCCGATCGCTCCCCCGTCGCACCCCACGACGACCCAACGGTCGGGACCCCCCTTGGGATGGACGGCCGCTGCAATGCGCCGGTGGTCGTAGGCATCCAGCGCCGCGCGGCCGTCCAATCGAAATGATCGGACGCCAGCGCGCGCTACTCACCACAAGTGGCGATGAGGTACGTAAGGTGCGGCGACAAAAGCGCGGGCTATCCCGTCACGAGATACCTTGGCCGTGCATCCCGAGGGATGATGTGACGGCCTGGGCCAGTCTGTGCGGATCGTGCTCGCCGCGCTCGGCCAAGGCGATGACCCGTCTGGCGATCAGCTCTTTGACAACCTCCGAGCGGTCTCTCTCGGCGATGGTGCTGCACACCTTATCGAAGGCCACGCAAAGACTG
>JAFAXD010000360.1 GCA_019241285.1 Xanthobacteraceae bacterium
AAGCATCCGACGCTCGAGCTCCGCGCAACGGATTGCTGCACCAACCTCGAGGATGCCATAGCTATCGCTGCGCTCTATCGTTCACTGATCAGGCTGCTCTATACGGAGCCGCAGCTCAATGCGGAAATCGACGAGGTTGGGCGGGCCTTCGCGGTCGAGAACAAGTGGCGGGCGTCACGCTATGGCATAGAGGCGTCATTCGCGTCGGCGGAGGGTGCAATCCCAGTATGCCGATTTCTTGACCACGTTATCGATCTCGTCGCTGTACACGCGATGCAGTTGCAATGTCTTGATGAGGTGCTCCGCTGTAAACAGATCATCGAGCGTGGGACATCCAGCGACCGGCAGCTCGAAGTCTTCGAGACAGCGAGCGGGAAGGGGCCGCACAACGAAGCGCTGCAGCAAGTATGTGCATGGATCGCAATGAATACCTTGAACTAAGATAATCTCCTTCGCGGGCCGAACACGAACTTACCGGCTTGAGGCGGTACGCTTGTCCGGCTTATCGGAAGAATCTCTATTGTAGAACCCAGTACCGTCGCGGTGCGCGATTGCCGCGTTAATCTTACCTAGAATTCGCCGTACCTGCTGAGTGGTCCGGAACAGACAAAATCAATGGCAATACGGCGTCAATCAACAACAACTAATCCTAGCAGCCGCGCACGGCGGCGAGAGCGTATACTTTTGAGGATAGCCACACCGGTACGGTGAACCGATAGCTTGGAGCGGATCCATGGCGCAGCAGTTGTCCGGCCAGGTGGTCTTGGACTCGGTGGAGGAAGACGTGAAGACGACCGCGGTGGTCGCTACCTTCACCGACGCCAACACCAGCGATCCGGCGGGCAGCTTCGCGGCCACGGTGAACTGGGGCGATGGGACCACAGAGGCTGCCACGGTCACGGGGGCCAATGGCTCGTTTGCGGTTTCGGTTCCGGACAGCACGCATGTCTATACCGACGAGGGGACCGATCCGATCACAGTGACGATCACCGGCACCTCCGGCGGAAACATCGCGCCGGCCAATCTGCGGTATTTCCTGGCAATCGATGGTTTGAATGGTGGCTCGACTGACGCAGCGCACGTGGGCTGGTTCGACGTCTCGAGCTACGACATTGGCGCGCTGGTTGCGGCGATCACCAACTCGAAGACGTTCTCGCCGCTGAATGTCACCTTGCCGTCAACCGGCCTCACCGGCGTTCTCGCCGACCTCGTTCAAGGTACCCCGATCAAATCGGTACGACTCGAGGGCGTCACCACCAATGGCCAGGCGGTTTATGATCTGACGCTCGGCAATGTCTCAGTCAGCAATTACGCCGATGCACCGGGCGGCGACCAGCTCAGCTTGAGCTATCAGCAGGTGGCGCTGACCACCACAGCGGTCAACCCGGACGGGTCTGTCGGCACATCGCAGAATTTCTCCTGGGACCTGACGCAGAACCAGCCGGCCGCGCCCATCCCTGCGCCGACTCCGAACACAGCAGGCAGCAACATTGCGCCCGGTAATCTGCACTACTTCCTGGCGATCGATGGCCTTGACGGCGGCTCGAAGGATGCGGCGCACGTAGGCTGGTTCGATGTCTCGAGCTATGACGTCGGTGCCCTGGCCGCGGCGATGACCGGGTCGGCGACGTTCTCGCCCCTGAGCATCACGTTCGCGTCGACCGGTCTCACCGACGTTTTGGCCGACCTCGCCAATGGCAGAACGATCAAGTCAGTGCGTCTTGAGGGTGTGACCAGTACCGGCCAGGCGGCCTACGATCTCACCCTTGGCAATGTGTCGGTCAACAACTACGCCGATGCAGCCACTGGAGCCCAGCTCAGCTTCAGCTACCAGCAAGTGGCGCTGACAACGACGAGCAGCAACTCTGACGGTTCGACCGGCAACTCACACACCTTCTCCTGGGACCTGACACAAGACAAATCGGGCGTTTCGATATCGGCGCCGACGCCCAGCACGGTTGCTGGCAACATAGCGCCCAATAATTTGGATTACTTCCTGGCGATCGACGGTATTGATGGCGAGTCGACCGATAGAAACCACGAGAACTGGTTCCAGGTTTCAAATTATGACCTCGGCGCGCTCACGTCGGCGACAGGATTGCCAACTTTCGGGCCGCTGACGGTTACGTTCCATTCGAGCGGCCTGACTGGGCTCCTGGCCGACCTCCCGACGTCTACCCGGATCGCCTCGGTGCGGCTTGAAGGTGTCACTCGAGGGACCAACGCACAAGCGGTCTACGACCTTACGTTGGGCAATGTCAGGGTCGGGGACTACCAAGACACGTCGAGCGGAAACACGCTGACCTTTAATTATCAACTGATGGACTTGACCACTCGGGCCACCAATCCCGACGGCTCGCTTGGCAATTCGCAGACCTTCTCCTGGGACAGACTGAACAACGTCCCCCTTACGTCCCCGATACCGGCCCCGACGCCGGGTAGTACGCCGGGCGAGGCGGTAGGATCCGGTCTCACGTATTTCCTGGCGATAGATGGACTAAACGGCGGCGCGACAGATGTTCATCACGCTGGGTGGTTTGACGTCTCAAGTTATGACTTTGGCGCCCAGATCACGGCCCTCACCCCGGGATTGAAACTGACGTTCTCCCCCCTGACCGTCACCCTACCGACAACGGGTTCGACCGGGGTTCTGTCAGATCTCCTCGACGGCACGACCCTGCCGCCGCCGAACAGCCCCAACAGTTCCTACCCGATCGCGTCGCTGCGGCTTGAAGGCGTCGCCAGCAACGGCCAAGCCGTTTATGATCTGACCCTCGGCAACGTCACCGTCACGAGTTATGACGGCGCCGCGGGCGGGGACAAGCTGAGCTTCAGCTATCAGCAGGTGGCGCTGACCACGACGCCAAGGAACCCGGACGGCTCGCTCGGGACGCCACTGAGCTTCGGCTGGGACGTGGCGAGAAATACGGGGCTGAGCAATCCCCAATTCGCTATACCGGCGCCAGCACCCACGAGCTCGCCGGTCACCGCCGGAAACGTCGCGCCGGACAATCTGCACTATTTCCTGGCGATCGATGGACTGAACGGCGGCTCGACTGATGCCGCGCATATCGGGTGGTTCGACGTCTCGAGTTATGATTTTGCCGCCCAGCTCGCGGCCACAGGAAGTCTTGCAACGTTTTCCCCGCTGAGCGTGACCCTGCCGTCGACCGGGCTGACGGGCGTCCTTGCGGATCTTACGCCGGGGACCGATATCAGGTCGGTGCGGCTCGAGGGCGTCAACAACGCCGGTCAAGCGGTCTATGATCTGACCCTGGGCAACGCCACGGTCACCAACTACACCGACGGGCCCGCTGGAAATCAACTCAGTTTTAATTATCAACAAGTTTCCTTGACGACGCGGGCCGTCAACACGAACGGTTCGCTCGGGACTTCGCAGACGTCCGCATGGGACATCGCACATAACGTTGCCCTGGTCGGCTCGATTCCGACGCCGACGCCCGGCACAGTGCCGGGCAATGTCGCGCCGGCGCATCTGCACTATTTCCTCGCCATTGACGGACTGAACGGCGGCTCGACCGATGCGGCGCACGCGGGCTGGTTCGACGTTTCAAGCTACGAGTTTGACGTTAAGGATCCGGCCGGGGGGCGAGCAGCGTTCTCGCCACTCTCGGTGACGCTGCCGTCGACCGGCGCCACGCGCGTCGTCGCCGACCTCGCTCAGCTCAGCACGCTCAGTGCGGTACGGCTGGAGGGCGTCACTGACTCCGGTCAGGCTGTCTATGAGCTCACCTTGGGGAACGCGGAGGTCACCAATTACAACGATGCATCGAGCGGAGCCCAGCTCAGCTTCAGCTACCAGCAAGTTGCGCTGACAACGACGGCCATCAACTCCGACGGGTCGCTCGGCAATTCGCAAAGCTTCGCCTGGGACGTGCCACACAACGCCCCTGCGGGCTCCATTCCGGCGCCGGTTCCCAATACGGCGAGCGGACAGATCGCCCCAACCGGCACGGTCACCGTCACCGAAGGCGATGTGCTGACGCCGACCGGCCTGACGTTCAATGTAATTCCGGGACATGCTTTCACCGGCAACGTCGCGACTTTCACCGACACGAACATCAATAACGTCGCGAGCGACTTCACTGCGACCATCAACTGGGGCGACGGCACGACGACGACAGGCGTGGTGACCGACGCGGCCGGCGCCATCGGCGTGAGTGGAACCCACACTTATGCAGTCACGGGGACTGACACTGTTCAGGTTACCTTGGCGGAAGATGCTCCCGGAACGGCCACCGCCACGGCCACCAGCACGGCTCAGGTCGCGCAACCGCTTTCGGGACAGATCGTTCCGACGTCAATTAGCGAAGGCACCGCCACCACTGGGGTCGTCGCGACCTTCAGCGATGCCGATGCGACCGACATGGCGAGCAATTTCACCGCCGCCGTCAACTGGGGCGACGGCACGACTGAGGTTGGAGCGGTCGCCGGCTCGAACGGGTCGTTCTCCGTGTCGGTTCCGGGCAGCACGCATTTCTATGCCGATGAAGGCAGCGTCCAGCCTTTGGTGACCATCACTCGTTCGACCGACAACGATCAGATCGTGCTGACTGGAACCGTGACCGTCACCGAAGGCGACGTGCTGACACCGACCGGGACGACGATCAGCGTGCAGCAAGGACAGGCCTTCGACGGAATCGCTGCGACCTTCACCGACACCAACATCAACAACGTCGCAAGCGATTTTGTCGCGGCCATCGATTGGGGCGACGGAACGACGACGAGTGGCGTCGTGACCGATTCAGCGGGTCAGATCGCAGTGAGTGGGACCCATACCTACTCAACGTCGGGCACCGAGAACGTGTCCGTCACGCTGAGCGAGGATGCACCCGGAACGGCGACGGCGGTGGCAACGAGCATCGCCGACATCACCCCATGCTACTGCGACGGCACGCTGATCCTGACGGACCGCGGCGAGATACCCGTCGAGACATTGGCCGTTGGCGATCACGTCATCACGGCTGACGGGATCGCGCGGCCAATCCGATGGATTGGCCGGCGCAGTTATTCGGGGCGTTTCGCGCGTGGGACACACGTCCTGCCAATCTGCTTCAAGGCTGGCGCGCTCGATGTGAATAGCCCCCGCCGGGACCTTTGGGTGTCGCCCCACCACGCCATGTTCCTGGATGGCGTCCTGATCGAGGCGCTGGATCTGATCAACGGCACATCGATCTTTCAAGCCGAGCGCGTCGAGCGGGTGGACTACTTCCACATCGAGCTTGACACCCACGATATCATCGTCGCCGAAGGCGCGCTGTCCGAAAGTTTTGTCGACGATGACAGTCGTGGCATGTTTCAGAATGCGCACGAGTTTGCGGCGCTTTATCCAGACAGACCGATTCAGCCGGCGCGCTACTGCGCGCCCCGCGTTGCATTCGGCGCGGAGCTCGAGGCGGTCCGGCGACAACTCGCGCACCGCGCCGGGATACCCTACAGGCGGCCCGCCGCGGCGAGCAGGCCGCGCGCCCTCGTCGTGGACATTAGGCTGCCGGAGGTCGGTCACGACGGGGGCGCCAACGCAGTTCTTGATCATGTGCGCGCCTTGCAGACCGCGGGATTTGAGGTGAGCTTCCTGGCGCTGATCGAGGAGGGGAGGGACGCGAGCTCGCTTTCATCCCTCGGCGTGACACCGCTGTCGCTTCCTCAGAACGGATCGTTTGTTGACGTCGCGCGGGCGCATGCTGGCACCTTCGATCTTATCTATCTGCATCGCGTCGAAACTGCAGTGCACTGTCTCAAGCTGGCTCGACGATACTTTGATGCACAGGTTGTCTACAGCGTGGCTGATCTGCATCATCTGCGCCTCAAGTCACAAAGCGGGTTCGATCACGCGCATGCGTCCGAGTTGATGCACCAAGCCGGCGCTGTCGCGATGCAAGAGCTGGCTGCGGCTTTATCGGCCGATTGCATCATTACCCATTCGCAAACTGAGGCTGAAAAGCTCGGCCAGCTGCCGAGCATCGCGGCAGAACGCAAGGTGCACGTTGTGCCCTGGACCGTGCAGCCGGCGGCCGTGCAAACAGCGTTCGTTGACCGATCTGGAGTCGCCTTCGTCGGTTGCTTTGCGCACGCGCCGAATGTCGACGCGGTTCGCTGGTTGGTCGATGAAATCATGCCGCTGGTCTGGGAGACGCAGCCGGATCTACCTTGCCTCATTGCCGGAAGCGACATGTCGGAAGACCTGTATCAGCAATTGGCCCGTCCAAGGGTGAAGATCCTCGGGCGCGTGGAGCGTCTGAGCGAAGTATTCGAGCTGGCCCGCCTGACGATTGCTCCTTTAAGATTCGGTGCCGGCCTCAAGGACAAGGTCCTGCGTAGCATGGCGGCGGGGTTGCCGTGCGTTGGCACGTTTGAGGCGTTCAACGGCATGCAAGGACTCCCTGCGGCGATTAGTGAGGTCTGCCAATACGACACGGCTGCCGGCATGGCCGTGGCGATCGTCAGGATGCATTGCGACGAAGCGGCCAACACGACCTGTGGGCAGATGGGCTTCGATTATGTCGGCGCCTTCTACAATGAGGCCCGGGTCAATGCGCTCATCCGCGATCTTGCGCAGCCTGCTCTCGATCGGTTCCGGGCAAAGGCACAATCAAGATCGGCGGTGTCCGAAGTCTTGTATTTCGCTCCTGCGCCACGCGCTGTTGAAGCCAACAGGGCGACGCAGGCTCGGGGCCGTGAACGACGGATCGTATTTGGCTAGAACGCCGGACGCCGGATCACTTTGCTCCGCGCTTCGAAGCTGCGGTCGCTGTTTGGATGAGCGTCGGACGCCGCGGGTTTCCGTGGGCGCGAAAATTCGTTTCGATCTTATCGATCAGCCGGAGGAATTCGGATGCTTCTTCGGTGCTCAGCGGATCCAATATGATCTTTTCGATCGCTGCTGCTTGGCGTGCGAGCGTGCTGAAGACACGTTCGCCGTGTTCCGACAGCTTGACCTCCGTCATTCGCCGATCTCGCTCGAGCGGTGCGCGCGCGACGAGCTTGAGTTTGAGGCGGCTGCTCTAATGTCGTAACAAATGTTACGATCTATGGTTCTATTTCAAGAGGGAATGTATGGCCAGCCGAAGTACTGTGGTGACGGGCGCCGGACGCGGCCTTGGCCGTGCCATGGCGCTCGGCCTCCTCGAAGCCGGTCACAATGTCATCGCGATTGATCGCGATCCGCAGGAACTCGCAGCGCTTGAACATGCCGCCAAGCGCGGCGGCCAGGTCGCTTGTTTGGCTGTGGACCTCACGCTTTCGGATAGTGCCAAGTCCATCTTGGCTTTTGCGGAACAGAAGTTCGGGCCGGTGGCCTGTCTCGTGAACTGCGCAGGTATCGGTCAGGAAATCATCAGCGCGACGTTCGCCACGGAGCCCGTGAAATTTTGGACTGTCGGCGAAGACATCTGGAAGCTCATCTTTGCCGTGAACGCTGACGCCGTCTTCCGGCTTTGTGCTGCTGTGACACCGGGCATGATCGCGCGCGGGTGGGGCCGCATCATCAACGTTACGACCAGCCTTGAAACCATGATCCGGCCCGGGATGTCGCCGTATGGGCCGGCGAAGGCAGCGAACGAAGCGCTGTCGGCGATCATGGCCAAGGATCTGCAGGGCACGGGCGTCACGGTGAACGTGCTGGTTCCTGGCGGGCCGGCAGCCACGCGTATGATGCCGGGGTTTGTCGATACGGCGCCGGAAAAGCTGATCTCGCCGGACGTCATGGTGCCGCCGATCGTGTGGCTGTTGTCCAAGGCAAGCGATGGCGTCACCGGCCAGCGCTTCCGCGCAAACGCTTGGAAAGCGGACATGGATCCGGTCGAGGCGGCGCGTGTGTCAGGCGCACCCGCGGCATGGCCGGGCCTCGCCGGCGGTGCCGCGCAGGCTAACTATGCCCCAAAGCAGTCGGCCTGACGCAGCAAACAACAAAGCTTTGATCGAGAGAATCTCATGAAGATTCGGATCGCGGTTTTCTTTGCTGGTTTGTTGGCGATTTCGGCGGCGAGCGATGCTGCGCCCGGGCATGCTCAAGACTTCCCGGCTCATCCAATCAACGTTTACATCGGCTTCCCGCCTGGCAGCGGCGCCGACATCCTGACGCGCTTTTATGCCGACAAGATGAGCGTTTTGCCGCTGCGTCGCGCGGCAAGGCGGCCACCACGGCAAACTGACGGCCCGTTCAGCTGGCAGGCCGAGAACATCAATTACCGGGCGGTGAATGTCTGGCCACGCCCCTATCAGCAGCCGCATCCGCCGGTTTGGATCACCGGCGCGAGCCCATCGAGTGCCGTGGCGACTGCCGAGCGCGGTCACGTGCTGGCAACCTTCCTGAGTGGTTATGCGACCTGGAAGGTTTTTGAGGTCTATCGAGATGCGTAGCGGAAAACCTGGTCGCGGCCCGCGCCGGCCGACGGTTGGCCTATCTTGCGTTGTGCGCGGTGGCCGACACGCAGGAGGAGGCGCTGAAAAGGGCTTACAAGATTGCCGGTTATCTGCGCACACTTGGCGCAGTTTCTGAACCTTTCCGCAATCCTCCAGGGTACATGTCCGTCGCGGACAACGTCCGCGTTCTCGCCAATTTTGGCAAGCCGCGGCTGGGTTTCAGTTGTCGGGCGGACGCACCGTCTACGCGGCGAGTGCGTCGTGCGAAGACCTCATCGAGGCCGGCTTGATATTCGCCGGAACGCCGGATCAGGTCAGGCAGCAAATCAAGAAATTCGCAACCGCGATGGCCGGCCTCGGCAATTTGCTGTTGATGTTTCAGGGCGGCGACCTGGGGCACGCCGAGACAATTGACAGTTTGTCGCTCTTCGGACGTGAGGTTCCCCCGCAATTGAATTCAGAATCGGCACTCAGCGTGAATGAGGAGCGTGCTGTAATGGCTGGTTGATAGGCCCGGTGCCATTTTTACGATTGGCAGAGTTGATCGTCGGGATTAGCGCACCCACTCGCGCTTCTGCGCACCAGTTGCTATTCCAAGCCCCATGTTGGACCGCCGCTTCGCGATCGCGCCGATGATGGACTGGACGGACCGGCACTGCCGGTTCTTCCACCGTCTGCTGACGCGTCACGCCCTGATCTATACCGAGATGATCACGACGGGTGCGCTGATCCATGGCGATCGCGCGCGGCTGCTGCGCTTCGATGCGGCCGAGCACCCGGTGGCGCTGCAGGTCGGCGGCTCGGATCCGGCGGCGCTCGCGCAATGCGCGCGCATGGCCGAAGACTTTGGCTATGACGAGATCAACCTCAACGTCGGGTGTCCGTCGGATCGGGTCCAGGACGGGCGCTTCGGCGCCTGCCTGATGGCAGAGCCGGGCCTGGTCGGCGACTGCGTCGCCGCCATGAAGGCGGCGGTGCGCATTCCGGTCACGGTCAAATGCCGGCTCGGAATCGACGATCAGGACACCGAGGTCGCGCTCGACGACATTACCCGCGCGGTCACTGCGGCGGGCGTCGATGCACTCATCGTGCACGCCCGTAAGGCCTGGCTCGAGGGGCTCTCGCCCAAGGAAAACCGCGAGATCCCGCCGCTCGATTATGAGCGGGTGTTTCGCCTCAAGCGCGCCTATCCTTCCCTGCCGATCGCGCTCAATGGCGGGATTACGGGTGTGGGGCAGGGCGCCTCCTATCTCGACAAGGTCGACGGATTGATGATGGGCCGCGCCGCTTATCGTGAGCCCTGGCGCCTGCTCAGCGTCGACCCGCTTGTGTTCGGCGCGCCCGCCCCGGCCGCCTCGGCCAAGGGTGCCGCGCACGCGCTCATCCCTTATATCGAGCGCGAGCTGGCTGCCGGTACGCGCCTATATGCGATCGTGCGCCACGTGCTCGGCCTCTTTCACGCCGTGCCGGGCGCGCGCGCCTTCCGTCGCATGCTCGCGACCGAGGCGGTGCGGCCGGGGGCGGGGGTGGACGTGTTTGTTCGTGCGCTTGATCTCGTCACCGAGACGCACCTCGAGAGTGCCGCGGCATGATCTTTGGTGTTTCGGGGAGCGAGCTTGCGCTGCTCGCGGGCTTCATCATCGTCGGCGGCATTGTCACGGGAATCCTGGCTGGCCTGTTCGGCATCGGCGGCGGCGGCATTATCGTTCCGGTGCTGTTCGAAGTCTTCACCCTGCTGGATGTTCCGCCGGAAGTACGCATGCAGCTCTGCGTCGGCACCTCGCTTGCCATCATTGTGCCGACCACCTTTCGCTCCTATCGGACCCACCGCGAGCGCGGCGCGGTACTCGCGGATGTCGTACGCGCCTGGTGGCTGCCGGCTGTCGTAGGTGTCGGGACCGGCGCGCTGATCGCGGCCGTCTCGCCCGGCTGGGTGTTCCAACTCACATTCGTGGTGATCGCGACGCTAATCGCCGTGCGCCTCGTCATCGGACGCGACGACTGGCGCATTGCCGAGGATCTGCCGAAAGGACCTGGCCTGCTCGCCTACGGCTTCTGCGTTGGGCTTGCTTCGGCGCTGATGGGGGTAAGCGGCGGCTCGGTCTCCAACATGATCCTGACGCTGCACGGCAAGTCGATGCATCGCGCGGTCGCGACGTCGGCGGGGCTTGGGGTGCCGATCACCATTGCCGGGACGATCGGTTTCATGTTGGCTGGCTTGCCCAAGCAAGGGTTGATGCCGCCACTCTCCATCGGCTTCGTGTCGCTGATCGGGTTTGTATTGATGGCCCCGATTTCAAGCTTCACCGCCGGCTACGGCGCCAGGCTTGCGCATGCCCTGCCGAAACGCTGGCTCGAGATCGCCTTTGCCATCTTTCTTATGGCGGTGTCGGTGAGGTTCCTGATCGCGATCCTGTATCACTGATCGCCTACATCCCGATGATCAACAGGATTTCATCGATCAATCGATGGCAATCGGCATTGTTCTCGGCGTCGAGCTTTTTCGCTTGCGCCAACAGCGGATCGTAGCGCGCTTCCGGCAACGGTGCGGCAGGTTGGCCGGACCGCGGCCGCTTTGATTTCGATGGTGGCGGCGGGCGTAGGAGCTCGTCGAGAACCGCAATGTCCTCGCTGCATGGCCCGGCTCGCAGCGGCGTAGTTTGGCCAGCCAATGCCACCGCCAACACAGACAAACAAATAACCTGAGCCTTCATCGCCGTCCTATCTGTTCGTGCTTGAAACGAGCCCAGGTTACGGGTAGCCGCGCAGTACCAGGCGGTCGCCGCGCACTTCCCAGCTCTGCAGGCGGTTGAGAAAGCTCATACCGAGCAGGCTGGTCTTGAGCTGGCCAGGTTGCGCGATCAGCGCCGGCACCGCACGCTCGACGATGCTGCCGACCGCGATCTGATCGAGCGTCACCTCCGCCGCTTTGGTATGCCCGTTCGCGGTGGCGATGCCAACCGTGTATTTGATCATCTCGACCGGCAACCCGATCGCTTTGGCGTCCTCGTTGCTGAGCACCACGGCGCTCGCCCCGGTGTCGAGGATCATCGGCACGCTGCGGCCGTTCACCTGGGTGTTGATCTGAAAATCGGCTGATTGGCTGCGCGCCAGCGCCACCGTGTGTCCGCTCTCAGCGGGGTGTCCGGGCGCGAGCTCCGCCATCACATGATCGGTGATGTCGCGCAGTTGAAAGCGATAGGTGTAGCCGAGGAGAAGGAGCAGGGCGATCACGATCCAGAGCACGGCGGCTTCGATCGCCTTCATCAGGTGATCGCGGAAGATCGCGATGACGGCGCCGCCGATGAGCACCAGCCAGCCGATATTCACCAGCATCGAGGCGAACTCGTTGGTCGAGAAATTGCCCATCGTGCCCTGGCCGCCGCCCGAGAGCATGACCACGACACCAATGCTCAACGCGATGAGCAGGAACCAGAGGAGTGCCCGACGCATGGGTCTCAGTAGAGCATATTTCGCAGCGAAGCCGCCATTGCCGCACCGTTACGCACGCCGGCTGCCCAAGCTGGCGGCAATTCCTTAATATCGCCCTTAAATCGCGGCCGATTTTGGCCCGCAGGAGGGGTGGACCCATGAAGCTCTATGACGGCGGCCGTGCGCCAAACCCGCGGCGGGTGCGCATTTTTCTCGCCGAGAAGGGGATCGAAATCGAGAAGCAGCAGGTCGATCTCGGCACGCTCGAGCACAAGGGAGCGGCCTACACGGCGGTCAATCCGCTGCAGCAGGTGCCTGCGCTCGAGCTCGACGACGGAACCATTCTGACCGAATCGATCGCTATTTGCCGTTACTTCGAAGCGCTACAACCCGAGCCGGCGCTGTTCGGGCGCAATGGGCGCGAGGCGGCGATTGTCGAGATGTGGAACCGGCGCCTCGAGCAACGTCTCCTGTTAGGTGTCGCCCAGGTGTTTCGACATCTGCATCCGGCGATGAAGCCGATGGAAAATCCGCAAGTCCCCGCCTGGGGCGAAGCCAACAAGCCGCGCGTGATGGAGTTTCTGAGGTTGTTGGACAATGAGCTCGCCGCGCGTCCTTACGTCGCCGGCGAAGCGTTTACGGTCGCCGATATCACTGGCCTCGTGGCGGTCGATCTGATGAAGCCCGCCAAGCTCGCTATGCCTGACGAGCTCAAGAACGTGAAGCGCTGGCACGCGGAGGTCACGGCTCGGTCGAGCGCGGGTGCGTGAGTTCTGTTCAACGCTCCAGCCGCGCGATGAGGCTGGACGTGTCCCAGCGCTTGCCGCCCATCTGCTGCACCTCGGCGTAGAACTGGTCGACCAGCGCGCTCATCGGCAGCAGCGCGCCGTTGCGGTTTGCCTCGGCGAGACAGATCGCCAGATCCTTGCGCATCCAATCAACTGCGAAGCCAAAATCGAACTTGCCCGCCACCATGGTCTTGTAACGGTTCTCCATCTGCCAGGATTGCGCGGCGCCCTTGGAGATGGTGGCGATCAGCTTGTCGATGTCGAGACCGGCGTGCTTGGCGAAGCTCAGGCCTTCAGCCAAGCCCTGCACAATGCCAGCGATGCAGATCTGATTGACCATTTTGGCAAGCTGTCCGGAGCCCGCCGCGCCGAGCAAATTGCAGGCGCGCGCATAGGCAGCGATGACCTTTTCGGCGCGGCCAAATGGTTCCGGATCCCCACCGCACATGACGGTGAGTACGCCGTTCTCGGCGCCGGCTTGTCCGCCGGAGACCGGCGCATCGACGAAATCGAAGCCGCGCTTCTTCGCCTCGGCATAGAACTCGCGTGCGATCTCGGCTGAGGCGGTCGTGTGATCGACCAGCACTGCGCCCGCCTTGACCCCATGCATGGCGCCATTCGGCCCCAGCATCACATCGCGCAGGTCATTGTCGTTTCCAACGCAGACCATGACGAAATCCTGGTCGGCGGCGGCCTCCTTGGGGGTCTTGGCGCTGCGGCCGCCATATTGGCCAACCCATTTCTCCGCCTTGGCGGGAGTACGGTTGTAAACGGTGACGTCGTGCCCGCCCTTCGCCTTCAGGTGCCCGGCCATCGGATAGCCCATCACCCCGAGTCCCAGAAACGCTACTTTGGCCATCATCTCCTCCTTGGCGCGGCGCTGTAAGGTTCATCCCGACCGGGGTCTC
>JAFAXD010000431.1 GCA_019241285.1 Xanthobacteraceae bacterium
CCGCGCGCGAGCCGACGGCAAATGCCGCATCAGCGGCATCCGCACAAGCGCGCGCGTGCTCCGGGGCCCACTGCGAATAGGCCATGAGCCCCGCGCCGCAGCGTTCGTGATTGGCGATCGCCTCTTCGGCCAGCGCGCGGGCCTTGAGCTTGCCGTCCGCGAGCAGCGCGGCGATGTCGGCGACGGGGCGAGTGAGCGCGTAGGGCATGATGGTTCCTGGTCGATCGGCGCGCGGAGTTGGTATCGGACTCTATTCTAATTTGCCTGAATACCGGCCGCCTTCACGAGGTCGGCGGACTCTTCGACCTTTTGACGGAAGAATGCCGCCGTTTCTGCTGGGTTGCGCGTATCGGGCATATAGCCGTCCCGCTGCATGACCGAAGCGACGGTTGGGTTCAGCAGGGCGGCGTGGACGGCCGTGTTCAGCTGGTTGATGATTGGGTCTGGTGTCTTGCCCGGCGCGAAGAACATGCCCCACGAGCCCTGCACGAAGTCCGGGAGATATTGCTTCAGTAACGGGACATCAGGAAAAGCCGGGAAGGGCTTTAAGCCGGTGAATGCGAGCGGTCGCACGCGGCCTTCCTGGATGAGTCCCATAACAGATGGCGGCGTGACGAACATCACCTGCACGGCGCCGCTGAGAAGCGCGGTGGTCACTTCGGATGCGCCTTTGTAGGGAATGTGCTGCATCTCAATGCCGGCCATGCGCTTGAACAACTCGGCCTTGAGATGCAGCTCGTTGCCGACACCGGGCGAGCCGTAAGCCACGTCGTTCTTCTTCGCATACGCGATGAACTCGGGAACGGTTTTGACCGGCGAGGCTGCATTGACCAGCATGAAGATGCCGTCCAACTCGCCGACGGTCGCGATCGGCGTAAGGTCATTGAGCAAATCATAGCCCGTGTTCTTGTAGATGTAGGGCGTGGGCGCGATCGAAGACGAGGAAAACAGGAGCGTGTAGCCATCCGGTGCGGCCGTCGCCACGCTTCGCGCGGCAATCGTTCCATTCGCCCCGAGCTTGTTCTCGACATAGAATTGCTGGCCGAGATCGATGGCGAGCTGCTGGCCAACGGTGCGGGCCTGAAGATCCGGCCCGCTGCCCGCCGCAAATCCGACAACGATTTTGACCGGCCGATCCGGATATTGCTGCGCTTGCGATTGGGACGCGAGCGAGCAAACTCCCAACAAAGCCGCCAAGGCTGAGATCACGCGCATCATTGAATGCAGTCTGTCACTGCTCCGCCGCCAGCAGCACCAGCGCCTGATAGGTCGGGTCGTCGATCAGCGAGCTGTCATAGGCTGTGGTGAAACGCATGATCTGCCCGTGTTCATCCAGCGCGAGCGCGATGATGCCGCGCCGCATCGGGAACGCCGAGTCCGGCCGCCATTCGTAGCCGCCGCCCTGGTCGCTGCCGACGACGTGGACCATGGCCGAACTCTTGCCATATGGCACCTTACCGAGCGCGCGAGTGAGGTAACGTGCAATTGCGAGCCGGCCGAGGATCTGCGTGTGCAGCGCCATGTCTTCGTAGACGGCATCGGGCGTGAACAGCGCGCTCGCCGCCGCTACGTCACCGCTCGTAAATGCACTCTGCAGCGCCTTGGCGGTTTGCGCGATCCGGGCGGAGCTGTTGCCAATGTCGTCGTCGAAGGCGGTCGGGTAGGTGGGCTTGAGCGTATTGCGGACGTTGGAGCTGCGACCGTCCCAGTAGTCCATCCAGCGAATGATCTTGCCGTCCCTGTCGAGGCTGACCGCGCCGAGGATGCGCAGCTCGCGGCCGAACAGCTCGGGCGTGTCCGCGAAGGAGACGAGCGCACTCTGGCGGTCGCCGTAGATCGCGAGGGGGTAAGACAGCGCAGTCGGTGGCTTCGCCAGGAAGTTTTGGAACACCGCGTTGAGCGCGTCCCAGCTCGGCCAGATGCCGCCCGAGGTCGCGTCGATGTAGAGCACCTTGTCGCGGGCGAAGTGCTCCATCATCTCGGCGGGCCGGTGCAGGCTCTTGGCCGTAAAGAAAACGCGGAAGAAATCGGCCGCATCCTTGGAGGCGTGCGAGGTGTCGACGATGTCCGGGTAAGGCAGGGATGATTGGGCCGAGGCGTGTGTCGCAAAGCTCAGTCCGGCCGCGACGAGTAGCGCAAAGAGCTTGGTCATTGTTCTCCCCCCAGGTCATCGTTGGCCCCGTGCCTTGTGAAGCTTGGCCGGGCGCTCGCCGCAGACTACGCGTCTCGGCCTGTTCCCGGCAATGAGCACCGACGCTTGCCCGGATACAAGCGTACGTATGAGCCGCAAAGCTTGACTTGCCCCAAGTCCGAGAGGTGTCATCGTCGTGTCGTGACCGCACGGCGATTCTGCCGTGATCCGGTTATGACACTGGTCACCCACTGCGCTTGCCATTCTTTTCCATGATCTAGCGGTTGGGTGAGCGCAGTCTCGTTGCGAGGAAAACATGCTTATGCAGAGCCGTGAAGTGCGTCAGATGGCCGGCCTGATCCAGGGCAAGCTAGAAAAACCGCTTGAGCTATCGTGGTACGAATTTGCGGTCATGCTACTGGAGATCGGAGCCTCGATCGAGCATGCGCTGATGGTGCAATACCTGTACGCCGCCTACTCCCTGCGCGCCGACCATCCGCAGGCGCAAGGCTGGCGCAAAACCATGCTGACGATCGCGCGAGAGGAAATGGGCCATCTGCTGACCGTGCAGAACATCCTCACGCTGATGGGCGCGGGTTTCAACCTCGATCGCGGGGATTATCCCTGGGACGTTCCGTTCGAGGCATGTCCCTTCCGGCTCGAACGGCTGAGCCGTGGATCCTTAGCCTGCTACGCCTATGCGGAAATGTCGCCCGGTGACGAGCTCAAGGATGAGTTTAGCGACATCAAGACGGACGCCGAGGAACACGTCAAACAAAAAAGCCCGGACGGCCAAATCGTGTCTGCTGGGCACGTCGGACATGTTGGCATTCTCTATGACCGCGTAATTAGAATCCTGGGTGACCGCAGCCTGGTTCCGGATATCTGTTTCAGGGATAGCGAGGTCGGACAATTCGGTTGGGATGAGTGGGGCCGTAACTATCGGGGCGACCACGGCGACGACGAAGAGGACGAAGACGAAGAGGACGAAGACGAAGAGGACGAAGACGAAGAGGAAGATCAAGACGACGT
>JAFAXD010000450.1 GCA_019241285.1 Xanthobacteraceae bacterium
CAACGACATCGGCAATCTGGCCGGCGGTTTCCACCGCGTCCGTCGCGACATCGATGGCCCCGATTTGCACGGTCTTGCCGGCGAGCAGGCCGAGCAGGCTCATCGGAACCTTGCTGTTGCGGCACTCAAGCGACACCTCATCGAGCCGGCTTTCCGCCAGCGCTGGGAAAATCTGCTCATACTGCCGCCACTCGCTCCCAAGGCTCGCCTTCCAGTCGATATTGGCCTGGATGCCATAGCCGTAGCAGATATGCACCGCGGTGGTGCAGGCGACGCCAGCGATCGCGGTGTGCAAGGCCTCGATCCCCCAGTCGCCAGCCTCGTTCATGTAGACGTTGAAGGCCGGCTCATCGAACTGGATCACATTGACTCCATCGGCGGCGAGCCCGCGCGCCTCCTCGTTGAGGAGGCGCGCGAAGGCAAACGCCATCTTGACGCGATCGCCGTAGTGCTGGTCGGCGATGGTGTCGATGATGGTCATCGGGCCGGGCAGGGTGAACTTGAGTTTGTGTTTGGTGTGGGCTCGGGCGTAGCGCGCTTCCGGCGCATGAACGCGGCTCTTGAGGCGCAGCGGGCCAGTGACGGTCGGCACCATCGCCTTATAGCGATCCTTGCGGATCCCCATCTCAACCTTGTGTGCGAAATCAATCCCTTCGACGGATTCCAGAAAGCCGTGCACGAAGTGCTGGCGGGACTGCTCGCCATCGGTGACGATGTCGATGCCGGCGTCTTCCTGATGCTTGATGGCGAGCAGGGTCGCATCGAGTTTTGCTGCGTCGAGCTCGGCGCCGCTCGGCTTCCAGGGCGCCCACAGCCGGTTGGGCTCGGCGAGCCAGGCCGGTTTCGGCAGGCTGCCGGCAGTCGTGGTTGGAAACATCGCCTCCCCCGATTTGTTTGTTCTTCAGTCGACGCGCCAGTTGTAGATCCAATCATAACGTTGCAGCAGACGCTCGCCGCCGAGCACGCGCATGACAGTGTCACGCAGGAACGCGTCCGCTCCGCGATGATAAATCCTACCAGTCTGCCGCGCCGCCTGCTGCACACGCGTGGTGCGGCCGCGCCGTCGCGTCTCATAGGCGCGCAACCCTTGCACCAGGTTGTCCGGATGCGCGGTGATCTCGGCCGCAAGCACGGCGGCGTCTTCAATCGCAAGGGCGGCTCCCTGTGCCAGAAACGGAAGCACCGGGTGCGCGGCATCGCCGAGCAAGGTGACGGGGCCATCGCCCCAACCGGACAGCGGCGCCCGCTCGTGCAGGGCCCACTTGAGCCAATGGTCCGGGATGCCCAGCAAGTCGCGGGCATGGCGCGACCAGGCACCGAGCGGATAGCGCGCCAGCACCTCGGCCGGCATGCTCCGGGTGCTCCAGCCGGGCGCGTCCCAGCGATCTTCGGTGATGGCGACGACGTTGATCTGGGCTCCGCCCGCGACCGGATAGTGCACCAGGTGGCTGCGGCGCCCGAGCCAGAGATTGACCATCGGCTCGCGCGCCGGCTTCGCCGCCATTTCGGTCGGCACCAGCGCCCGCCAGGCAACCCGGCTGGCAAACCGAGGCCGGCTCTTGTCTCCGAGCTGCGCCCGCACCGCCGACCAGATGCCATCGGCGCCGATCAGCAGCGATCCCTCCGTGTCCACGCGGGCCGGAACCTTTGCATTGGGCAAGGCGTAGAGGCCCTGGACCGTAATGCCGTCCGCATTGACCGCAAAACGATCGACCCGAGTCCCGAGCACAAGCTTGATGTTCGGGTTTGCTTGCACCGCCTCGAGCAGCGCGGCCTGCAAATCGGCGCGATGGATGACCCAGTAGGGCGCGCCACAACGTTCCGCCACCTGGGCAAGCGGCATGCGCAGGATCTCGTGGCCGTCGCGCGCGCGGAGCACCCGCAGCGCCGTTGGGGCGACCGCGACGGCACGGAGCCGTTCGCGCAGTCCGAGGTCGAGCAGCACCCGGCTCGCATTCGGCGATAGCTGAATTCCGGCGCCCGTTTCTTCCAGGCGTTCGGCCTGCTCGAGGATGATGACCTGCAGGCCGGCCCGGGCGAGGCTCAGTGCCGCCGTAAGGCCACCGATTCCGGCGCCGGCGATGACAGCGGTCCGCGTCGCCGTCACCGGCGCAGCATCAGGCGGCAGCCGCTTCGGTCAGTGCACATTCTGCCGGGATTGCGGTGTGCGGGTCCAAAGTGGGATTATGTTTGTAGAGGGTCGAGCAATAGGGACAGATGATCTCGGCTTCGCTGCCCATATCGAGAAACACATGCGGATGATCGAACGGCGGCTTGGCGCCGATGCACATGAATTCGTGTGCGCCGATCTCGATCTGTACGAGACCGGCGTCATTGTGAAAATGCGGCACCACGTGATCCGTCATGATCGACCCGTTTTCCAGACGTACCTGTCCTTTCGGACCATAGCGGGCGCGCTGGCGAATTGGTAGGTCTCGCCTAACCGGCAAAGCTCGCCTATATCCTGCCTTCAATCGACGCGCGGACGGGCCCATGCGCTTTGGCAAGACGCTTTCCCGCAGGCTCGGTCCCGCCGGCCTGCCGATTACGATCGCTGCGCTCAGCCTGATGGTCGCGTTCGCGGCGTCGCCGGAGATTTCTGACGCCGGTTTCCGGCTCACCCACGACGATCCAGCCGACATCGCCGATCACACGCTCGCGCGCACTTTTACGCCGGACGTGGCCGACCGGCAGATCCGCACCGCCCTCGACGAGGGTGACATCGACCTCGCCAACAGTTTTGCCGAGTTGGCGCGCGATCGCCGTGTTCCGATTGATCCGGCGCAGGCGGTGCGGCTCGAGGCGGCGAATTCGACCGGCGCGACGGTGCGCCGGGAGGCCGGGAGCTTCGTGCATGGCCTGATCACCGGGCAACCCGAAGATACGGCCGGCATGATCGGAACCGGGGTCGGAGATTTGTTTGTGTTCGGGGATGTGCGCGATGCGACCCGCGAAGGCCTGCGGCTCGCGCGCGGTGAAGAAGCCGACGAGGCCGTTCTGGGTTTGGCCTGCGTCGGCATCGCGGTCACCGCCGGAACTTACGCCTCGCTCGGGATCGCAACGCCGGCCCGGGCCGGCCTCTCGTTGGTCAAGGTGGCGCGCACCACGGGACGCCTGAGCACGCGGCTTGCCGGTACTCTCGGGCGCTCGCTGCGCGGTGTGGTCGACATGGTGGCGCTTCGGCGGGCGCTGACCAATGTGTCCTGGACCGCGCCGGTCATGACCGTGCGGGCGGCGCGCGACGCGGTCAAACTCGAACGCGCCGGCATGCTGGTCAACCTCGCCGGCGACGTCGGCCGCATCGAAGCACGCGCCGGTTCGCGCGCGGCGCTCGATGGGCTGCGGCTCGCCGAAGAACCAGCCGAGGTCGCGCGCGTTGCCAAGCTCGCCGAAAAAGAGGGCGGCAAAACCCGCGCGATCCTACGCCTGCTGGGCCGCGCCGCTTTGGCGCTCACCCTGCTCAGCTGGCAGGGCGCGAGCTGGCTGATCACTGCGGTTTTGATGGCTTTCGCGTTCTGCTCGGCCCTGAAGGGCATTGTTGAACGCACGACGCAAAGCATGCTCCGGCGCGGCAAGCGCCGGCGCGAACGGGCTCGGCTCGCCGCGATCGCACAATCCGCATAAGCACTTGCACATGCCCTCATTTCACAACGGTCCAGTCGAGATCGCCTATCTGGACGAAGGCGAGGGCGAGCCTATTGTCCTGGTGCACGGTTTTGCCTCCAACAAAGAGGTCAACTGGGTCGCGCCGGGCTGGGTCGCGTCGCTCACCCGCGCGGGACGCCGCGCCATCGCCCTCGACAATCGCGGCCACGGTGAGTCCAGCAAACTGTACGACCCGGCCGACTACGATCGCGCCAAGATGGCGGAAGACGTGCGCGCCCTGCTCGATCACCTCGGCATCGCGCGTGCGGACGTCATGGGTTACTCGATGGGCGCACGCATCACCGCCAATCTGGCGCTGGCGCACCCGAAACGCCTGCGCAGCGCGATCATCGGCGGTCTCGGCATCCGCCTGGTCTCCGGCGGCGGACTTCCCTCCAATGTGGTACGCGCGCTGGAAGCCCCGTCGATCGATGCGGTCACGGATCCGCAAGGCTTCATGTTCCGGCGCTTTGCCGAACAGACCAAGTCCGACCTGCGGGCGCTGGCTGCTTGCGCGCGCGCCGGCGCCGGGCCGCTGTCGCGCGATGAGATGGCGAGCCTGAGGATACCGGCCCTGATTGCGGTCGGGACCAAGGATACGATCGCCGGCTCGCCCCGGGAGCTGGCGCAATTGCTTCCCGAGGGGCGCGTTCTCGACATCCCGGACCGTGACCATATGCTGGCCGTGGGTGACAGGGTCTACAAGGAGGGGGTCCTGGCTTTCCTGCGCCAGCGGCCATGAACGCCGGCACGCAGCATTGCGGTTTACCGAATAATGAATTGACGATTGGAACGGCAGCGACGCCTCGCGTTTTGTGCTACAAGCCCGCCCGGTTCCGGGCGGTAGGTATGGAGTAGGCGGGCATGGCCCAGCAGCAGACCAAGACGGTGCTCGACAAGGTCGATCCGGTCTGGACGCGGATTCGACGCGAGGCCGAGGAGATCGTGCGGCGCGAGCCCGAGATCGCCTCGTTCATCTATTCGGCGGTGCTGCATGCCTCGACGCTGGAAGACGCCGTGGTGCAGCGGCTGGCTGAGCGGCTCGACCATCCGATGGTGCGCGGCGAGCTGATCCGTCAAGTCTATGCCGAAGCGATTGACGAAAAGCCCGGTCTCGGCGAAATGTTTCGCGCCGACGTGGTCGCGACGTTCGACCGCGATCCGGCCACGACCCGGTTCATCGAGCCGATCCTCTACTACAAAGGCTTCCATGCCATTCAGAGCCAGCGACTCGCGCATTGGCTGTGGGGCAAAGGGCGCAAGGACCTCGCCTATTATCTGCAGAGCCGGGCGTCCGAGGTTTTCCAATGCGACATCCACCCCGCCGCGCGCATCGGGCGGGGTATCTTTGTCGATCATGCCACTGGCGTCGTGGTTGGTGAGACGGCCGTCATCGATGACGACGTGTCGATCCTGCACGGGGTCACCCTCGGCGGTACTGGTAAGGAAGTCGGTGATCGCCATCCCAAGATCCGGCATGGTGTCCTGATCGGCGCTGGCGCGAAAATCCTCGGCAATATCGAAGTTGGTCACTGCGCGCGCATCGCCGCCGGTTCGGTCGTGGTCAAGGACGTGCCCAACAACGTGACGGTGGCGGGCGTGCCCGCCAAGGTCGTCGGCGAGGCCGGCTGTGCCGAGCCCTCACGCACCATGGACCAGATGGTGCTCGACAACAGCATTTGACGGCTCGCCGCAATACCGTTTTGCTTCCAAACGAACGCGATTCGTGACCTAGTCCTTGGGGTGAGACTCCGCTAATTTGGCGGCGCCTGAGACAAATGGCTGGGGAGCACGACGTGGACGTTCCGGAAATTCGCAAGCTCGAAAACTATTTGCGTCGGCTGTTTGGCAACGCGCGCATTCGTGTTGTGCCGCGGCCGCGTAAGGACGACTCGGCCGAGGTCTATATCGGCGAGGAATTCATCGGCGTGCTGTTCGTCGACGATGAGGACGAGGACCGCTCCTACAATTTCCAGATGGCCATCCTCGGCACCGACCTGGAATGAACGTTTGGCGCCGCTAGCGCATGCCTGACCGCCGCCGCATCACAGGTCGCGAGACAGGGTTCCATCGATTTCGCATCGGTGAACGCGAGGCGGCGGTGGTCACCGACGGCCCGTTGTTGCTGACGCCGCCGGGCGAGGTTTTGCTCACGCTCGCGCCGGAGCAGATTGCGGATGCGCTGCATGCCGCGTTTCTGCCGAGCGGACCCATGCGCATCGAACAGAACATATTGCTCGTCAATATCGATGGTGGGCTCGTCCTGTTCGACAATGGCATGGGCAGCTCGCAACTGTTTGGTCCTCTTACGGGCCGCCTGCTCGAGAGCCTCGCGGACGCAGGTGTCGCGGCCGACGAGATTGATGCTCTGGTGCTCAGCCACGCGCATCCGGACCATTGCTGGGGGACGATGCGCGACGACGGCACGCCGACGTTTCCCAATGCCACGATCTACATGGCGGAAACGGAGCTGCGGTTTTGGGAAACCTGCACCGATCCGGCGATGAGCGACATGGTCAAGGGCGTCGCCAAGCATCTTGCGCCGCTGCGCGACCGTATCCGCTTTTTTACTGATGGCCAGGAGTTCTTGCCCGGACTGCGGGCGATCGCTGCTCCCGGGCACACACCGGGGCACACGATCTTCACGATCGCCTCGGGCGAGGAGCAACTCTGCGTGCTGTGCGACATCGCCTTTCACGATCCGCTCTCGTTTGCCTATCCGGCGGCCCACAGCGCCTACGATCAGGATCAGGTGCAGGGCGCAGAGACGCGCAGCAGAACTTTGGCCTGGCTCGCGGAAACGCGCATGCGGCTGATCAGCTATCACGCACCCTGGCCCGGAATCGGACACGTGGCGCGTTCGGGTGCGGCCTATCGGTTTGTTCCGGAGCCGATGATCAGGATTGAGGATTAGATCGCTGCTGGTCCGTTCGGTGCGTCATCTAATTCGGGCACACTGCCCCGGTCTTCACCCAGGCCTCGATCAGGTCGCCTGCCTGATGCTGCGTGCCGGGAGCTGGTTGCCGGCCATATCCCGGCGCCCAGGCCCAGCTGACCAACGGTTCCTCGCGGATGTGCTCGATCAGCGCCTCGAGGGAGCGGCCCCCGTTGCGCGCAGGATCTTTGATCTGTTCACAAATCTGGCCGAGCGTCCGGTCTTGCCAGCCCATTTCGAGCGGGGCGAGATGCCAGATCGGGTTGCCTGGCACGCCGGCGGGATCGAAGTTGGCCTTCGTATGACAGATCGGGCACCGCATTGCCGGAAGACCATAGCCGTCGGCGCCGCGCCAGACCGGTGGTTGGTGCAGCCGGCGCGCGTCGCCTTGGCGTGGACGGTCGCTGGTCGGATGGCAATTCATGCAGCGCGGATGCGTCAGCACCTTGCCAAATTCCGTGAAGATCGCTGCCGAACGGGTGGCCTCGTCAGGGATCGACGCAAAGCTTTCGACGCTTGCGAGCCTCTCCGGCGCGCCATCGGAGACGGCGTAAGCGGTCAGCACGCTCATCGGCAAGACCAAAGCCGCAACGAGGACTTGAACACGGAAGTTGTAGTTCATCCTGGGTGCTTTCTTATGTCGGCCGACCGGTTACGCGCCCCGCGAACACAAACGCAACAAACAACAACATCAGGACAGGTAACGATCCGGATCCGCCAGGATCACGGCGCGTATGGCTTCGTGGTATTTGACATAGCCGGTGCAGCGGCACAGGTGGCCGTCGAGCGCTTCGGCAATTGTCTTTTCAAGATCGGTGCGCGGCACGGGTTTCTTCGCCAAGCGCTCAAGTAGGACTTGGCCTTCGTTGACAAAACCGGCCGTACAGTAGCCGCACTGAAAGGAGAAGTGCTCGATGAACGCCTTCTGCAGCGGCGAAAGCTCACCGTTCTTGGCATGGCCTTCCACGGTGCGGATCGACTTGCCGTTGAAGTTGATCGCCGGGACGATGCAGGTCGGGCTCGTGTAGCTCGTCCCGTCGGGATCATCGACGATGATCGCACAGCTCAGGCACTGCGCGACCCCGCACCCGAACTTGGTCCCGGTCATGCCGAGATACTCGCGCAGAAAATCGTTCATCGTGAGTTCGTCGCGCACGTCCCGCGGGGCGTAGGTGCGTCCGTTGATGGTGACGGTGAGCGTCGTCACGAGAGCACTCCCTTGATCATGTCTTGGGTCACCGGCAAGGACCGGAAGCGGTGACCAGTGGCGTCGTAGATGGCGTTGAGGATCGCGGGGGCCACAGGCATCATCGCGACCTCAGCAATCCCCTTCGGTGGTTCGGTGGAATCGACGGGAGGCAACACCTCAAACTCGGTGTCGTTGAGCGGCAGATCCGACCCGCGCGCGACCAGGTATCGCCCGAGGTTCCAGGTCCCATCGCCGGGCCCGCCTTCATAAGGCGGCAGTGACTCGAGCAAAGCAAAGCCCACGCCCATGGCGAAGCCGCCCTGCAATTGCCCAAGCACCACTTGCGGCACCAGCGCCTGACCGCATTCGAGCACAGTGTATGCCTTGGCGATGCGCAGCGCGCCGGTGGCGCGCTCGATCTCGACCCGGATCACCGCGCCACACAACGACGAATGCGTGGGCCCGCTCTTGTTGAGCTCGGTCGGCGGATACTTCATGTTGGAACGATCGAGGCGAGCAAATTTGCTGCCGCCACGGCGCACAGCCAAGGCGTCAATATCGCCCGTCCACGCCTCGCCCATCACCGTGAATGTCGCCTGCGCCCACACCCAGCGGTTAAAGGAATGCGCCATCGCCCCGGTCACGCCATTGCGCGCATGCGCCTTCGCCGCCAGTGCCGGCAGCGCGAGCGGTGCCAACCCGGGCATGACCAGCTGACCGTCCTTCCAGCGCGCCGCCTGCCAGTCCTTGGCCTTTGGGTCGGTTGGCGCGATGCCCCACAACTCGAGCGCCGCTGGCCAGAGGCCGAAGCGGAAGACGACGCGTGCGGCCTCGGCCGCCGAATGCGTCATGATGTAGGCACCAATCGAGGCAAACGTCGCCGAGCTGATCGCCGGCACCCAACGCGGATTGCGCGCTGCGGCGTCCTGCGTCTTCTGGTCCATCGTGTATTGGCTGCCGGAGGTCACGAGCCCGAGCGGGCCAAACCCGTCGACCTGGGAGATCGCGACTTCGTCGGCGACGCCACCCAGATGGGTTGCGACTCGATTGGCAACGGCCGTCCCGATGGCGTTGCCCATCTCGTTGCCATCGCAATGAATGGCAATCCTGCCATCGGGGCTGATTTCCACCGTCGCAAGCGATGCGTCTCCCCCAGAGCCGAAGTTCTTGCTGCTGCAAGCGACGCCTGTCCCCACGAGTGTCCCCGCTTCGGCCCGGGTCTTTTCATCGGCACGCTGCTGCCAAATCGGATGCTTCTCAAGCTTGTCCAGGATCTCCGGCGTGCGGATCGGAACGTCGTACTGATTCCCACACAGGGTTCGGCCACCGGCCTTGAGCGCGTTGCGTCGCCGGAACTCGATCGGGTCGAGCGGCAACGCCGCGCATATTTCGTCGACCATCGTCTCCAGCGCCGTGTTTGTCTCCAGCACGCCGTAGCCGCGCATCGACCCCGCGGTCACGCCGCGCGAGTGGAGGGCGACCGTGGTCACGTCGACTTTGGGAATCTCGTAGACGCCGATCGCCATCTGGCCGCCAACCAATGCAACGGTCCCTGAGAAATTGGCGAGGCCACCGCCGTCCAATATGTGGTCGGCGGCGAATGCGACGAACTTGCCGCTGGCGCGATCGACCCCGATCCGCGTGTGCAACTTGAATGCGTGCCGCTTGATGCCGATCTGGAA
>JAFAXD010000571.1 GCA_019241285.1 Xanthobacteraceae bacterium
GATCGCGCGTTTGGCTGGACCAATCCCGTGGCCCATCGCTACGATCCGGCCGTCCGCAATGGCGAGATCACCGGATGTCCCAGGGCCGCCACTGCCGTCGTAGAGTGTCCCGCCTCTTAGCACCAAATCGAAAGTCATGATTGATCAATCGAGGTGGATACCGGCGGCGCCAAGAAGATCGTGCCAGCGTTTGGCTTCCGCATTGATATATCCTGCGGCTTGCGCCGCCGTACTGCCAACAGGCACGTTGCCGAGAGACTCGAGTTTTTCGCTCACGTCGGGCGACTTCACCGCCGCCGCGATGGCCGCGCTCAGTTTGTCGACGACATCCTGCGGCGTGCCGCGCGGGGCCAGGATCGCGTACCACGCTTCCATGGCATAACCCGGCAGGCCGGCTTGCGCGATGGTCGGGGTATCGGGCCAACTCGTTGAGCGCGTGGCCGACGTGATCCCAAGGGCGAGCACATCCCCGTGCGCCACGTGTTGTTTGGCGATCAGCGGGCTCAAGAACACGACCGGCACCCGCCCGGTGAGCAGGTCGGCGACCAGGTCGTTGGTCCCTTTGTAGGGAACATGTTGAAGATCGACTTTGGCCTGTTGCTTGAAGAGCTCGGCCGCAAGATGCAGCGAGCTGCCATTGCCCCCCGACCCATAGTCGATTTTGCCAGGCTGGGCTTTGGCAATATCGATCAGCTCCTGCACGGACTTCACGCCGAGCGAGGGATGCACAACGAGCACCAATGGTCCGGAGGTGACGATCGAAACCGGCACAAACTGATCGAATGCGTAGCCCGCGTTGGAGAACAATGACGGGTTCACCGCGTACGCCATGGCCGGCAGCACGAGTGTGTAGCCGTCGGGGGCCGCGCGCGCGGTCGCGATAACGGCCACGTTGCCGCTGCCGCCCGCGCGGTTCTCAACAATGACCTGCTGGCCAAACGCGTTGCTGAGCTTGTCAGCGATCAGCCGGGCAATCACGTCGTTCGGTCCGCCGGCCGGATACGGGACCAGAAGATGGATCGGATGCTCCGGATAGGCCGCCGCCGACGCAAGCCCAACGCCTGCGAGTAAAAACAACAACGCGATGATCAAGCAACGCACAGCACGCATGCACTTCGGTCTCCTGAAGGCCGTCCGCGAGGATCATAGCAAATGGATCAGGTGATTCCCCCGTCAGCAACAATCGTACGCCCCGTGACCCAACCGGCATCGGCAGAGCACAGGAAAAGCGCGATGCCGGCGATGTCGTCGGTCTGGCCAATACGCCCAAGTGGCGTCGCAGCAACGATGCCGGGGCCGCGCTCCGCCAGGATCTCGGTTGTCATATCAGTCTCGATCACGCCGGGCGCGATGGCGTTGACGGTGATCCCGCGCGGTCCAAGCTCCTTGCTCCAGGCGTGGGTCAACGTGACCACCGCGGCTTTCGAGGCGGAGTAGACCGAGCTTGTCGGAATCGGGCGGAAGGCCAATGCCGAGGAAAAATTGATGATGCGTCCGCCCGGCGCGGTCATGTGGGGGAGCACGGCCTGCGTGATGAGAACCATGCCCAGCACATTGGCGTCGAGGATGGCGCGGATGAACGCCGCATCCATGGCGCCCATCGGGCGATAGGGCCCGATTCCGGCGCAGTTCACCAGGATATCGATGTGGCCGAACCGAGCGGCAGTGTCGGTCGCGATCCGCTGCACGGCCTCGCCATCAGCGATGTCGCCCTGCACAGTCATGCACTGTCCACCGGCCTGCGTAATTTCAGCGGCCAAGCTCTCGGCCGCGTTGCTGCGGGCCTGATAGCCGATTGCCACGCTAATGCCGGCCTTCGCGAAGCGGCGCGCCACCGCGGCACCGATGCCGCGGGACCCGCCGGTGATCAGCGCGACCTTGCCGCGCAATGATGTGCCGTCACTCACTGATGCAGAACTCCCCTCGTCTCGCAGGAAGCGAGATTGATGTGTCAGCGTCCCACGAAGACCGCATGAGTTTCACGAAATCAACCTGCTTTGCTGAAGTTGCAGGCCAAAACTGTAGATGCCTCCCTTCGGTTGACGCCTGTATCCCTGCCCGATAGTGACTCCGGCCAGAACAGATCGCACGGACCTCCCCATGCTCCGCCTGATTGTGGCTGCCGCCCTCGTCTTCTGCTCGACCGTTTTCGCTCAGGCTGCGAATTGGCCGCAGGGCAACGTCACCTTCATCGTGCCACTCGGCCCGGGCAGCGGTGTCGATGTCACGTCGCGCCTGCTCGCCGACAAGCTCTCGGCCAAGTGGGGCAAACCGGTCGTGATCGAAAATCGCCCCGGTGGCGATGCCATGGTCGCCATCAATGCCTTCTTGTCGGCGACGGATGGGCAAACATTGCTGATGGCGCCGACCTCGACCTTCACGGCCCATCCGCTATTGCACGCGAGCTTGCCCTACCAGCCCGCGGATCTTGTGCCGATCGCGCGCGTGACCAACACGCTCATCGCCATCGGCGTTCCGGCCTCCCTCGGGGTGAATTCACTCGCTGAGTTCGTGAAGCTCGCCAAGGAGAAGCCGGGTGCGCTCAATTACGCCGGCACGACGGGCGCATTGGATTTCGTCGTGTCCGGGTTTCTGAAAGACGCCGGCATCGATGTGCCCAAGGTGCCCTACAAGGACGGGGTGCAGGCGTTGAACGACCTCGCCGAGGGGCGGATACAGATTTATAGCGCTGCCTATGCGATCGTGCGGCCGCAGGTGCAAGCCGGAAAAGTGAAGGTGCTCGCGCTGACGAACAAGGACCGCACCGATTTGCTCCCCGACATCCCCACCGCCAAGGAAGCAGGCTTTGCCTCGCTCACACTCGACGGCTTGGTCGGGTTGTTCGGTCAGAAAGACATGCCGGCCGACGTGCGCGAACGCATTGCCGCCGACGTCGTCGAAGCCGCGCGCGATCCTGATTTTGTCAAGCGCGTCACCGAAACCGGCCAAGTCGTGAACCCGGGCAAAGCGGCAGAATTTGCCGCCGAAATCGATGAGCAACGAAGCCGTGTCGCGGAGGCCGCGAAGGCCGCCGGGATGACGAAGTAATGCATTTGGGTAGCTGATGCCATGACGGCCACGAGCTGGCTCCCACGAGAGGTTGCGCGGCTAACATAAATTAAATGGCAGTTGGCAAATCCAACCGGGATTTGTACGGCGCATCGAACCTTCCGTTCAGTATGACGTTTCACGCCTGATGAATGGCGCCAGAGCGCCCAACAGGCTTGCACGTGAGCATCCTCGATCTCGTCCTCGGCCGCACGCTCCTCAATCGTGAATACCGAAGGCGGCAAATTGGCGCTTTCGAAGGTGTGCCGGCCATGGGCCTCGACGGCATCGGCTCGTCGTCTTACGGGCCCGAAGCGGCGCTGGCGATCCTGATTCCGCTCGGAGCCGCCGGCACGTCATATATCGGCTGGATCATGGCGCCGATCGTGGCGCTGCTTCTCATCCTGTTCGCGTCCTACTGGCAGACCATTCGCGCGTATCCCAACAACGGTGGCGCCTATATCGTTGCAAAAAGCAATCTGGGCACGCGCATGAGCCTGCTCGCCGCGGCGGCCCTGATGATCGATTACGTGTTGAATGTCGCGGTCGGTATCTCGGCCGGCGTCGGCGCGCTCGTCTCTGCAGTGCCGGCGTTGCACCCACACATGATCTCCCTCTGTCTCGGCATCCTGCTTCTGATCACGCTGGTCAATTTGCGCGGGACGCCGGATGCGGGACGCATTTTCGCGCTACCCGCCTATCTCTATATCGGCAGCTTTTTCTTGGTCCTGGCGATCGGCATCGGCAAAGCCCTCGCATCAGGGGGCCATCCCGCTCCCATCGTGGCGCCACCGAAGCTGCCGCCTGCGACGGAGGCCGTGAGCCTATGGCTCTTGCTCCGCGCCTTTGCCAGCGGTTGCACCGCGATGACCGGCGTCGAGGCGGTCAGCAACGGCATGAGTGCATTCCGTGACCCGCCGGTTCTCTACGGACATCGTACGCTCAGCGTCATTGTCGCGGTGTTGGGTTTGCTGCTCGCGGCGATCGCGTATCTGGTCCACGTCTTCGGCATCGGCGCGATGGACCAGAGCCAGCCCGAGTATCGCAGCGTCCTCTCTCAGCTCGCCGGAGCAGTGGTCGGAGAAGGTGTCCTGTATTACGTC
>JAFAXD010000363.1 GCA_019241285.1 Xanthobacteraceae bacterium
GGTCGAACCACGGGCACGGTCGTCAACAGGCCCAATACTCGCGCCAACCGACGCCCCAGGGTCGAGGTACGGGACGGCGCTGCAGGCAATTCATGATGGCCGGATGCGAATAGGGCGCGGTTGGAATCGTGTAGCCCCAAGGAAAGCTGTAGTACCCCCAGCCAGGGGTCAGGACGGCCGGCGCTGCCTGCCGGTAGCGCCATGAGCCCGCGCCAGCAGGATCGCACAGGGCGCTTGTCAGTAGGACAACGCCCACAACGGCTGCGGCAAGGGGTTTGTGCAGCATGGTCCACCTTCTGGCTCGGACGTCGCACAGCATCGCGAATCGCTGACGCGATGCTGGCGCATCCGGGCCGCTCAGGCCAGATAGTCGTGCACCACCTTCCCCAGCCCAAGCGTGATGTCGGCAATGATGTGGATCCCGGACACGACCTCGAGCACCGGAAGCTCGGCCACTGGCGCCAGCGCGTGATAGGCGAGGTTGAGGGCAACAGGTCCGGTCCAGGCGCCCTTGAGATCGATATCTTCCAGGTAGTACTCGACGATCTCGCAGATGCGCGGGGTGCCGTCGACGTGCGGGATGATCTTGAGCAGGAAGTTCGGTGCCTGCAACGACGCCATCACCGGACCGAGGTCGGCCGCTTTGTGTTTGTAGCCCATCGTGCCGGTCGCAATCCGCACCGGGCCGTAGTCGATCGTGCCGACCAGCGTATCGATCTCGGCGCGCAACGTGGGTTGTGCAAGCTTCTTGGGAAAACCCCAAAGCTCGCGCCCGCCGGCGATCGGCGGATGATCGTTGAGAAACATGCAGTGGCTGTAGCCGCCCTTTTTGCCGTTCAGCGTGACCGGGATGACCTGCCCACTTTCCGTGTAATCGCCGAACCCGGTTGAATCCGGCATGCGGATGAACTCGAATTTGACCAGCGGCTCTTCGACCTGCAGCGGCTCCGGCACGAGCTCGCGCAGCTTCTGCGGGTCGGTCCGGTAAGTGATGATGAGAAACTCGCGATGATAGAACCGGTACGGCCCGATCGGATAAGCCGGACTGGTCAATGGCATGGCAAAAGCCTTCTTCTTGACGTCCGTCTCTTTCATCGCGCGCTCCTGCTGGTGAATTGAGCCCCTCGCTGACTTGGAACATGCACGCGCCACGCAGGCAAGCGTTTTCGCAGTTGCAATAAAAAAGCCCCGCGCCGAGGCGCGGGGCCGAAAAGGCAAGCAGACTGTGTGGATCAGATTTTAGTGATGTCCACGTCCTTGGTTTCGGGCAGGAAGATAAGCCCGATCACGAAGCTCATGGCGGCTACGCCAATCGGATACCAGAGTCCGGAATAGATGTTTCCGGTTGCCGCCACGATCGCGAATGCGGTGGCTGGCAGGAAGCCTCCGAACCAGCCATTGCCAATGTGATAGGGCAGGGAGAGGCCGCTGTAACGAATGCGGGTTGGGAACAACTCCACGAGCCATGCAGCGATCGGCGCGTAGACCAGGGTGACATAGATCACCAGGATGGTGAGCAGGATCACGGCGGGCACGTAGGCAATATCATTCGGATCTGCGCTGGCCGGATAGCCATGATTGGTGATCGCCTGACCCAGCACCTTGGCAAAATCCGGCGTGTTGGCTGGAATTGCCTGGTCACCGATCTTGACTACCGCCACCGTACCTGGAGGGGCCGCTTCATTCTGATAGTTGACGGAGCGGGCAACCAGGGCTGATTTCACGATGTCGCACGAGCTGGTGAACTTGGCGGTTCCGACCGGGTTGAATTGGAACGAACATTCGTTTGGATCAGCGATGACCGTCACCGGGGCGGTCGCAAGTGCACGTTCCAGTTTGGGGTTCACGAAGTGGGTGAGTGCCCCGAAGATCGGAAAATAGGTCAACACCGCCAAAGCGAAGCCGGCGAGAATGATCGGCTTGCGCCCGATGCGATCCGACAGCGCACCAAACAGGATGAAGAACGGCGTTCCAAACAGGAGGCCGAGCGCAATCATGATCTGCGCATTGACGGCCGGCACTTTCAGCGTTTGCGTCAGGAAGAACAGTGCATAGAACTGCCCGCCATACCAAACAACCGCCTCGCCCGCGGTGGCGCCGAGCAGTGCCAGGATAGCGATCTTGGCATTGGCCCAGTTGCCGAAGGCTTCGGTGAGGGGCCGCTTCGAACCTTTGCCTTCCTCTTTCATTTTTAGGAAGACCGGAGACTCGTTGAGCTTGAGCCGGATCCAGATGGAGACCGCGAGCAGAACTGCGGAGAGCAGGAACGGGATGCGCCAACCCCATGACGCGAAGGTTGGTTCGCCTTGAGAGGTGCGGATGCCGAGAACCAGGAGCAGCGCCATGAACAGTCCGACGGTTGCCGTCGTCTGAATCCAGGACGTGTAGTAGCCGCGCTTGTTCTTGGGAGCGTGTTCGGCCACATAAATCGCTGCGCCACCATATTCGCCGCCGAGCGCAAGGCCCTGGAACAGACGCAGACCGATCAGGATGACGGGCGCGATGAGCCCTGCCGACGCGTAAGACGGAAGCACGCCGATAAAGAAGGTACCGGCACCCATCAGCGACATGGTGATCAGGAATGTGTATTTGCGGCCGATCAGGTCACCGAGGCGACCGAAGAACAGGGCGCCGAAGGGGCGGACCGCAAAGCCCGCGGCAAATGCCAACAGCGTAAAGATGAATGCGGCGGTCGGGTTGACGCCGGAGAAGAACTGCGCCGCCAGAATGGGCGCGAGCGTGCCGTATATATAGAAGTCATACCATTCAAACACTGTCCCCAGCGAGGATGCGAAAATGACCATCCGTTCCTCGGACGTCATCGCGCCTTCGCGATAGTCAGTTGCGGTGATTGTAGTCATGGGCGGTTGTCCCTCTTCCACGTTTGTATGGGACAGCCCATCGATATTTTCGAACCGCCCCACCTGAAGGCTAATCGCGTTGGCAGGATGTGTCTGTGCGCAACAGGTCTTAGATCGAAAGTCGAATACGACCGCTGCGTTTGCTGCGGCGCAGCAGGATTCGTGATGGTGAGCTAGCTAGTCGCGATGCGGCTCGTCGCGATGTGCATGGCCAGCGCCGCCGCGTTCGACACGTTGAGGCTCTTGAGTTTTCCCGGCAGATCAAGACGCGCGACGATGTCACACGTCGTCCGCGTCAGCTGGCGCAGGCCTTTCCCTTCCGCTCCGAACACCAGAGCGAGCGGTGCGCGCAGGCCGGCCTGTGCCAGATCGACGTCTCCCGAGGAATCGAGTCCGACCACAAACACATTCCGCCGCTTGAGCACCTCCAGGGCGCGGGCGAGGTTGGGCACCGTGACGATCGGCACATACTCGAGAGCGCCGGACGCGGCTTTGGCGAGCACACCCGTTGCCTCCGGGCTATGCCGCGCGGTGGTTACCACGGCGCTCACGCCAAACGCCGCCGCGGAGCGGAGAATGGCGCCAACATTGTGCGGGTCCGTAATCTGATCGAGCACCAGCACGACCGGATCTGGATCGAGCTCGTCGATATCGTGCGACGGCAATGGGTCGGCTTCAGCAAGCAGACCCTGGTGGACAGCTTCCGGACCCAGGCGCGCGACGATTGTTTCCGGACGGACCAGCTCCAGGTTGGTCGGGAGTTGAACGCCGTCCTCGGCCAAGCGCCGTGCCGCGTTCTCAGTGGCGAGCAGGCGGTGCAGTTTGCGCGCCGGGTTCTCGATAGCGGCCTTCACGCTATGCCAACCATAGAGGATCACCGGTCCGTCGCGGTCGCGCGCCGGCGCGCTGTGCCGGTGTTGCGGTTGATTCGGGCGCGGCGGGCGCGGACCATGCCGCGTTGAATGGGACTTGCGCATGTTCCATCCTTGTCACGCGTGACCAGGGTTGGCAATTTGAGCGGCCAGATTTCCGGTCGAAGGTTGACACCAACTGGATGCGTCACCCATAACCGGTCCGCCGGAAGCGAGGCCTTCGGCAATCGTCTGCACCTGGTGCAGGGGGAATGTCCCGAGCGGCAAAGGGGGCGGACTGTAAATCCGCTGGCTTAGCCTTCGTAGGTTCGAGTCCTACTTCCCCCACCAGCCGACATCGGAGATATGCCGGTCCCGGCGTGAGCTTGTCGCTGGACTTCTGAATCCCTCGGATGATATCGACGTGGTGCGAGGGTTGCTCGGCGAGTACAGGTATTTGGTTGTCATGAAACGTCTGGCCGCATTGGTGCTTCTCGGTGTGTTTGCGCTGCCAATGCCCGGCAACGCCGACGGCTATGGCCGTTACCCACATTACCGGCGCCATGTACACTGGCGCGCCAGTCACCCATTCTACGACGCGCAATACCTGAGTGCGGTTCAGCACCTTGGATACCGCAGTCGACGATACGACTTTGCTGGTCCCGCCTATGCGTTCGGCGATCCGTCCTATGGTGGATGCCGGCTGGGCCATGAACTCGTTCCCACATACTGGGGAGCCGGATGGGCGCGCGTTCGCCTTTGCTCCGCAGGATCCGGTCGGTATTGATCACGGCCTGTTCAGATTTCGCGGGTGTAGCTCAATGGTAGAGCAACAGCCTTCCAAGCTGATGACGAGGGTTCGATTCCCTTCACCCGCTCCAATCTTCTGATTGACTTGTCGGCGCTTGCACGGCCAGCGCTTTCTCAAAGAACCAATCTTACCAAAACGATAGAGCAGGATGACGACCTGAGGACGTCATCCTGCTCCAGCTCGCATTTCAAATCTCTCTCCGGAACAACCCGGAGAGTCTCATGTATGCAGCAGGCGGACGCTCACGTCGACATCGATCGGTGATCGACGCTGCGCGGCCGCTGAATCATCAGCGGCGGTGTCCGATCGGTAGACCGAGAGACAGAGCCTTCTGACGAATCGCGCCAGCCGAGCGCTTCAGCTGACGAGCGATCTGCACCACCGGAGTTTTTTGCCGAGAGTGCGTCTTGAGCGAGGACACGTCCTCTTTGGTCCAAGCCTTGCGCTTGGCTCGCGTTGTCTTCTTGGCCATCGCCTTCTTTGCCATATCGTTGGATCTCCCTAACACCAGCCCTGCCTGTTAGCATGAAACAACACTCGATTCGCAAGCATGTTTCAGAACTATTTGAGGAAGGTACGGCGGATGTGATGGTCAAAAATGCGCGATTGTCAAGCGCCGAACAACAAATCGTCAGGCAACGGCGCGCAAAATGTCTGGATACGGACTGCGCTCTCGTACAAACAAGTATACAAGGCGCCAGTATTGACAGCTTCACGACTGTCTTAAGCGGGTCAAACAAATCGTGTTAACTACTTTGTTCCTTCAAAGCATTTTCTGGATTTGGCAGCAATCCTGGTGGCGCTCATACAACTATGTGACAGCGGCGCTTTGTTTCCTACTCGTTGTCACACGATTTGCTGTGAAAAACTCGAAATAGGAGTATTTGGGTATTTTGCACGATTAGCGTTAATTCCGTTAACCATTTGTCGCGTCGCAAGTTGCCGGGCAAACTGCGGGTCAGTGTTGCTCAAACAGATAGAACGTGCTCGCCGGCTGCGAAGCTCACATGTCATCGAACCATTTTCGGTGGGTGGAGAACTGCGAGCGTCGCGCGAGAAATTTGAACCGCCAGCCGCGTGCGGGGCGGTCGCGAAGAACATGCGCGAATGTGTACTGGCGCGCCCAAAACGGATGTCGCGCCACAACCTCTATCAACACGCGATATTTTGATAAAATCTAGCAGAGATTGCGGTCGGGCACAAGCTTTACCGCGACGGGACGCCGCTATATAGACCGCTTCGGCCGTTTCTAGGAGTGTAGCTCAATTGGTCAGAGCACCGGTCTCCAAAACCGGGGGTTGGGGGTTCGAGTCCCTCCACTCCTGCCAGGCGGCCACTCTATCTCTTGACGGTTGCAGTCGGGGGCATTACTAAGCGCGCCATCGTGCGCGGCCCGTAAGCGGACTTCCGCGGCGAACATACTCCCAAAAAGGAACCGCCAATCGGTCTCATTCTTCGCGGTGGGGCCGCGTGTACCTATTTGGGAACAAACCAATCACCGTAGGTAGCCAGGATGGCAAAGGTCAGTCCGTTTAAATTCCTGCAGGAGGTCCGCACCGAGACCCAGAAGGTCACGTGGCCGAGCCGGCGCGAAACCATGATCACCACCTTGATGGTGTTCATCATGGTGACGGCAGCCTCGATCTTCTTCCTGGTCGCCGACCAATTGATCCGGTTCCTGATCACCCTTGTGCTCCGCGTTGGCAGCTAACCCGGCGGACCGAACCCATGGCCAAGCGCTGGTACGTCATTCACGCCTATTCGAATTTTGAAAAGAAGGTCGCGGAGTCGATCCGTGAGCAAGCCAAACAGCGCGGCCTCGCCGACCTGTTTGAGGAGATCCTGGTCCCGATCGAGAAGGTGACCGAGGTTCGCCGCGGCAAGAAGGTCGACGCGGAGCGCAAGTTCTTTCCGGGTTATGTGCTGGCCCGCATGGACATGACCGATGAGGCCTTCCACCTCATCAAGAACACGCCCAAAGTCACGGGCTTTCTGGGTGCCGACAACAAACCCATGGCCATCTCAGATGCGGAGGCAGCCCGCATCATGCACCAGGTGCAGGAGGGCATTGAACGGCCCAAGCCTTCGGTTTCGTTCGAAGTCGGCGAGCAGGTGCGGGTGTCCGACGGGCCGTTCGCATCCTTCAACGGCATCGTCGAGGAAGTGGACGACGCGCGTTCCCGTCTCAAGGTCGCGGTGTCGATCTTCGGACGCGCGACGCCGGTCGAGTTGGAATTTGGACAGGTGGAAAAGGGCTGATATCTGTTTGCTGTCCCACCGTTCGAATGGTGGTGCGCAAATCCCGTGGAAGGTGACGGCGGTCCGCCAACCCGACCCGATCCATACCACGGTCCCTGAAGCGCCGGCTGGTCCGGCACATGAGCAGGAGTGAGTTGATATGGCAAAGAAAATTACCGGCTTCCTCAAACT
>JAFAXD010000206.1 GCA_019241285.1 Xanthobacteraceae bacterium
CGCCGGTGTTTTCGAGCGCGAGCAAGCCGGCGAAAAAGCCATTGAGCCAATCGCGCTGCTCCGGCGTGAACGGCGCGTTCGGCGCGATCAATTCGATGCGTGGCGGGGGAACAGCTTGCGTCATTCAACCGTCTCCGCATCAAACAAAGCTTTCAGCGCATCGACTTCATGCCGGCGCGCGAAAGCGAGGAAGGTTTCGTCCGGCGCGGAGCGATGAGCCAGATAGGCCTTGAGCATGCGCTCAACGATGCCCGGCGCGTCTTCGGCTTTGACATCGCGATAGATGTCACGCGCGAGTCCGGCCTGCGTGCCATATCCGCCGCCGACCAGGACGTGGTAGCCCTCCGCCGTGTCGCCTTCCTCGGAGATCTGCACCTTGCAGGCCAGAAGGCCGACATCGCCGATGTAATGCTGCGCGCAGGAATGATGACATCCGGTCAGGTGGATGTTGATGGGGCTGTCGAGCGCCACACGCGACTCGCAATGCCGCGCAATATCCTCGGCATGGCGCTTGGTGTCTGAGGCCGCAAACCTGCAGCCGACATTGCCCGTACAGGCGACCAGACCGGCGCGGATCGACGTCGCCTTGGTGGTGAGTCCGAGCGCTTCGATCGCGGCTTGTGCCAGCGCCACCTTCGCGGCCGGCACGCCGGAGATGAGCAGATTCTGCCAAACTGTCAGGCGCACATCGCCGTCGCCGAGCTCGGCGGCAAGCTTGGCCAGCCCACGCATCTGAAGTGGCGTCAGCTTGCCGACCGGCAGCACAACGCCGATCCAATTCAATTCAGGTTGTTTCTGCGGACGTACGCCTATGTGCGCCGCACGCGCCTGCGGGGGGCGCGGCTTCAATGCTTCAGGCGCAATGCGTACCAACTTGCGCCCGAGCTTCTCCTCAACCAGCGTCAGGAATTTCTCAAAACCGAAATTGTCGAGGACGTATTTGAGACGCGCCTTGGCCCGGTTGGTGCGATCGCCGTGATCGATGAACACCCGCACGATCGCATCCGCCACCGCGGTCGCTTCCGCAGGCTTGACCACGACGCCCGTGTCGCGGGCGAAATCGTGGTGGCCGGTGATGCCGCCAAGCATGAGGCGGAACCACACACCTGGCTCAATCTCAAATCCGCCGACGACTTCGACAGCCTGAAAGCCGATATCGTTCGTTTCCTCCAGCACCGGAATAACGCCGCCGCCGTCGAACCCAACGTTGAACTTGCGGGGAAGTCCGTAGAGCGCGCGATTATTGAGAATGTGGAAGTGCCACTCACGCGCATAAGGCCGGGTGTCGATGAGCTCTTGCGGATCGATGCCGGCCGTCGGCGTACCGGTAACATTGCGGATGTTATCGGCGCCCGACCCGCGCGAGCAGAGCCCGAGATCCTGAATCGCTTCCACCATTGCAACCGCATTGCGCGGCTCGATCTCGCGGATCTGCAGATTGGCGCGCGTCGTCACGTGCGTGTAGCCGCCACCATATTGCTCGGCGAGATCCGCCAGCCCGGAAAATTGCCAATGCTTGAGGATGCCGTTGGGGATGCGCAGGCGGCACATGTAGGACGCCTGATTGGGCGCGCAGTAGAACAGGCCGAAATAGCGCCAGCGGAAATTATCATCGGGCTTGGGCGGCTCGTTGGTGAGCGCCTGCGCTTTGAGTTTCTCGTAGCCATCAAACGGGTGCAGCGTGCGCTTGAACTTTTCCTGATCGGAGAGCTTCTTGCCTTCGCTCAGGAAGCGATCCTGGGCCTTGAGATGCACCGCGTCCGGTCCCGTCGACTCGACCACACCGGGCGCCGATGCGCCGACGCCGGGAGCTCCGCCGCCACGCAGAGCACGTCCTGCCTGCAGACCGGAACTGAAGCCTTCGAGGTAGCGCTTCTGCTCAGGGGTAAAATCGCCACTCATGGGAATCGCGTTCATGCCGTTGTCGCACTCTCGACCCAGCCGGAGCGACGCCTTCGCGGCACCACTCGGCGAACAGACAAAACCGCCCTCGCGCCAAGCGTGAGGCCCGATACAGCGTCGGTGCTGGTGGAGTGCCCAACTTTGGGGCTTGCGCTGCTGTCCGCGTCGACGGCAGGCACGTCAGCAGGCGTGCAATCCCAATGCCAAGTGAGCCTGCAATAGAAACTCATGGAGAATCAGTTGTTTCTAATTCCAGGGTGCGGCCCCCCGGAATGTAGTGCGCCAGATTTGCTGCTCTTTCAGGCGGGCATTTGCCCGGTTCTTGGTCGTGATTATTTGATGGGCAATCAGCGTCGGCCATCCAATCTGCGAACGCGCGCCCAAACACCAGTTCGTCGCGCATCGCGTCGATCGGCTGTCCCGATCGGATCAGATCGAGGTACCATGGACCGTCGACTGTATCGCCAAACAGCACCGCGCCCACCAGGCGGTCGTTGGCGATCACAAGTTTCTTGTAGGTCTTGAGACCCGGGTCGGAGAGCACGAGGGCCTCGGTTCCTGGCGCGCCGATGAAATCGCCCGCGGAGAAAACGCGCACTCCGGACACCTTGAGGTTGGTGGCGAGAACGCTCCCCGTATAGCGCTGGTCGGACCCCAGCAGGCCTTGCGCCAAAAGGCGCGCGTGCTCGTAGGCGGGCTCAACGATGCCGTAGCACTGGCCATTGTGCTCTGCGCATTCTCCGATTGCGTAGATGCCGCGCTCGCTGGTCTCCAGCCGATCGTCCACGACAATCCCGCGGTTGACGGACAGCCCCGCGGTGCGCGCGATCTCCGCATTCGGCCGCACCCCGATGGCGACCACCACAAGATCTGCCGGAATCGTGCGGCCATCCGTAAGCGTCACGCCCTCAACGCGCCGGCGACCATCGATCGCTTTGGTCTCAGCGCCCAGCAGAACCTCGACACCGCGCGCTTCGACCTC
>JAFAXD010000354.1 GCA_019241285.1 Xanthobacteraceae bacterium
GATGCCATCCCGGACGACTGCGACGGCCTGTTGGCGCGCCTAACCGGTGCCGACGGCCCGCCAATCCCCCTCATTGCGAGCGAAGCGAAGCAATCCAGCTCGGCCGCCCAAATTTGATTGAGCCACCGGGATTCTCTGGATTGCTTCGCTTCGCTCGCAATGACGATTTCGGAGCGTTAGACTGCGCTGGCGTGTCGGGCGCGCCCGGCACAAATTCGTCGCAGAGGAACCCAGCGGTGCCAGTCGCTTTTTTCCGCAATCGCAGAATCACGCGCGTGATCCTGATCGTGTTTGCGGCCATTGTCGTTATCTTCACCGCGCTGGTCTTCGGCTTGAGCGACAGCGTCATCTCCCGTTTCTTGTTGAAGCCGGACCGTATCATCGTCGAGCGCCGTCCCGACCCCGCCTACGACAAGCTGTTTCCCTATTACGTGGAACTGTGTGCCACCAGCCAGTTCCGCCCCAAGCTCAAGGGCGATGGCGGCATCGCCGGTCATGCGGTGATGTACATCAAAGGCGCCTGCAAGGATGAGCACGCCTCATTCCCGCAGTTGCGCCGATGCCATGGCGCGGCAACGGATATCTATGATCCCGAGCACGGCGCCGGCGTCAGCGTGGGACGCTGGTTTCGCAATGTGAACTGGGTCGCGGTCCCCGGCTACAAGTTGTTCTTCGAAGGCAATGTCAATGCCGACGAGCCGCTTAACCAAGCCCATTTCGACGCCACGCTTCAGGAAGTCGTCGACAAGGATGTTTACAAGGGCGTCGATTTTCATAACTACCCGAACCAGAGGGACGGCGGCAGCGTGAAAGATTTTGTCAGCCAACATGGGATTGGCACTGATTTGGCGCTGACGTTCGCGCGTTCGGCGTTTTGCGCGCGGCTGCCGATTACCGAGAAGATGCTCGACGAGGTGATTGATTTTCTCAATGACAAGAACCGCGAATACGCCGAGGGAGAGGCCGACTACAATTGGAGCGTCTGGGCCGACAACTGCGTCCACACGTTACGCAACGCCCTTGCGGCGGCCAACATCTGGTCGCCCTTGTCGGTGCGGGCCGTCAAGTTCCGTCAGATATTCAACCTTGCGGTACCGGCCAATGAGTTCGTGAACCTGGCGGTGCTCGGAAATACGGGCGACATAACGGATTATCGGCAAATACAAGATGACGGCCCGCGCCGGGACGCGCTGCACGAATTCAACTGGCTTCCCACGCGCCAAGGCGCCCTCGTAAAGACGCTGCCGGTCCACGCGCCGAACGATCTTTACGACACGACGTTCCGCCTCTTCACCCTGCAGTCGCCGTTCCGGATGGGCAAGACCGAGCAGGCCGTCGACTTGTTGTCGGATCCGCGGTTCGTCAATCTCGACGCCAACCTGCGTTACTTTAGCAAGAAATACGACGATATCCTTGCCGCACATGACGAGCACCGGGACCGGTTAGCCAGCGTTCGCGGCACGCCGTATCGGCGGGTCGAGCGTTTGTATTATGATTACATCAAGGCTCAACGTGCCGAGGTGGCCTCGATGCTGGAACGGCTACCCGAGCTGGAGTCGTCACCCGGTGCAGCAAGAGCCGAGCAGACAAATATGCACAAGGCCAACTAAGATGCGCCCGTAAGGGGCGCCGATAAGGGAGGACAACATGGTGAACGTGGTAGCTGGCGTGGCTTTCGCGGCGACCGTCCTTACTCTGAGTTCGGTCGCGGCGATGTCCGCCCCAATAAGCGGATCACCTGTCTGCAAGGCGGTCAGCAGCTTGAATCCAGTGACTCCTGCGCGTTGCATCTGTTCGCGGCGTGGCTTTCACGGCCGCTGCTATAGCTGGAGCTGTCGCTGATCGCGGGCGCAAGACCGCGCCAGGCGGAATAACGCGACTGCTTGCTGTCGCAATCATTGCAGGTGCCTGAACACCTTTCTGAGGAAGGGCTGGGGCGTCATGACAACGGCTTCCAAAATCCCGCCACAAGACGACAAGCCGCCCTGGCACGCGGTGAGCCGGGAAGAGGTCGAAAAGCGGCTCGTCACCAGCGCGGATAAAGGCCTTGACGGACGCGAGGCCGCAAGCCGCCTGCAACAATATGGCCCCAATCAATTGCCGGAAGGGAAGGCACGGGGACCGCTGATGCGGTTCTTGTCGCAGTTCAACAACATTCTGGTCTACGTGCTGCTCGGTGCCGGCTTCGTCAAGCTGATGCTGAATCTGTGGGTTGATGCGGCGATCATTTTCGGCGTGGTCATTTTGAATGCGCTTCTCGGCTTTGTTCAAGAAGGCCGGGCGGAGAAAGCCCTTGATTCGATCCGCAACATGCTGTCCGCGGAGTCGCGCACCGTCCGCGGCGGCGAGACGCGCATGATCCCGGCGGAGCAACTGGTCCCCGGGGATGTTGTGCTGCTCGAGTCCGGCGACAAAGTCCCTGCCGACTTGCGCCTGATCGACGTGAAGAATTTCCGTACCGAGGAAGCCGCGCTCACCGGGGAATCGGTCCCCGCCGACAAATTAACCGACACGCTCGCCGCAAACGCCACGGTCGGTGACCGCGACAACATGGCGTTCTCCGGAACCACGGTTGTTGCGGGTCGTGCCACGGGCATCGTCGTCGCGACCGGGAGCGACACAGAGCTCGGCCGCATCAATCAATTGCTGTCGAGTGTCAGTGCGCTTGAGACGCCGCTGCTGCGTCAAATCAAAAAATTCGGCTATTCGATCACCGCTGTCATCGGAGTTGTTGCCGTCCTGGTCTTCGCCTATGGCAAATGGGTGAAGGGCATGGATTTCGTCGAGCTGTTCCAGGCGGTCGTCGCCATTGCGGTCTCGGTCATCCCGGAAGGACTGCCGGCGCTCATCACCATCACGCTTGCGATCGGCGTGCAGCGCATGGCCCAGCGAAACGCCATCATCCGGCGCCTTCCCGCGGTGGAAACACTAGGCTCGGTATCGCGCATCTGCTCCGACAAGACTGGCACGCTCACGCTGATGGAGATGATGGTCGTGTCCGCGGTGACAGCGGATGCGAAATTTCAGGTCACCGGTGACGGCTACTCGCCCGAAGGCAAGGTCCTGCAAAACGGGAATGCTGCCAAGAAGGAGCCTGTCCTGGAGGTCATGGGTCGCGTTTCGTTGCTGTGCAACGACGCAGAGCTGTTCCAGCAGGATGGGACCTGGAAGGTCGAAGGCGATCCGACCGAAGGCGCGCTCTATCCGTTCACCAACAAGCTCGGAATGAATCGCGATGCTGAACAACATGCGCATCCCCGGATCGACGTCATTCCCTTCGAGTCGGACCACAAATTCATGGCGACCCTTCACCAAAGCGCCAATAGTCAAAACATACTCTTGGTCAAAGGTGCCCCAGAAGTCATTCTCGATCACTGTGACCGGCAGCAAACGGCAACCGGACAACAAGTGCCGCTCGCACGTGATTATTTCGCGCAGGCCTCTGACGGGCTCGCTGCCCAAGGCGAACGGGTGCTGGGACTGGCGTGGCTCGAAAATCCTGCGGTTACGGTCGGCAGCCTCACCGCCGCCGACCTGCCGAAGAATCTCGTATTGCTTGGCCTGGTCGGGCTGCTCGACCCGCCACGCAAGGAGGCGATCGAAGCCGTGCGCGAATGCCACAGCGGCGGCATTCGGGTGACCATGATCACCGGCGATCACAAAATCACGGCCGCCGCGATCGCCAAGATGCTGGACATCGGTGACGGCAAGACCGCGATCACGGGCGCCGAAATCGAGGATATGGATACGGCCACCCTGCAAGAGCGCGTGCGCGAGGTTGACGTGTTTGCACGCGCGAGCCCCGAGCACAAACTCCGTTTGGTCAAGGCCATTCAGGCGAACAAACAGATCGTCGCCATGACGGGAGACGGGGTCAACGATGCCCCCGCCCTGAAGAAAGCTGATATTGGCGTGGCGATGGGAATGAAGGGCACCGAGGTCACCAAAGAAGCCGCCGAAATGATCCTCGCCGACGACAATTTTGCGTCGATCACCGCCGCCGTGAAGGAGGGACGCACCGTCTACAACAATATCGAGAAGGCAATTCTGTTCATGCTGCCGACGAACGTCGCCCAGGCGCTCGTCATCGCTGTCGCCATATTTTTCGGCTTCACAATGCCAATCACGGCGCCGCAAGTCCTGTGGGTCAACATGGTCACCTCGGTGGCGCTGGGACTGGTGATTTCGTTCGAACCGCATGAAATGGACGTGATGCAGCGCGTGCCACGCAGTGTCGATCGGCCGATCCTGACGACGTTCGGCATCTGGCGCATCGTCTTCGTCGGTCTCGCTTTGCTCGTCTATACGCTGGCGGCCTTCTTCTGGATGAAGTCGCAAGGTGCATCGGACCAGCTCGCCAGGACCGTCGCCGTCAATGCCATCACCATCGGCCAGGTCTTCTACCTCCTGAACAGCCGATACCTGCTGGATTCATCGCTCTCCATAACGGCGCACTTCGGCAACAAATACCTGCCGCTCGGCACTGGCGCAGTGGTGGTGTTGCAATTGCTCTTCACCTACGCATCCCCGCTGCAACGCTTGTTCGGCAATGAAGCTGTCCCGCTTGGGGTTTGGCCATGGCTGTTTGCCGGAGGAATCGTATTCTTCTTGGTGGTCGAAGCGGAGAAACTGGTCATTCGTTCGACAGATAGCTTGCGGAGGATCGTAACCGCCGCGGAAGCCGGCGCGAATCCAACCTAAGCCACCATCTTATGGACCTCATCCTGAGAAGATGTGAATGTTTGCGGCGAAACTCGCTTGCGGCCGTCCTTCGAGACACTCGCGCGCTATCGCGCGCGAGTTCCTCAGGACGAGGACTCTGTTTGTTGCGAGTCTACGTGCCACATATTCAGACCTCATCCTGAGGAGCCTTGACCCTTGGGCCAAGGCGTCTCCAAGGATGGCCAAAGAGACAGCCTCATTGGGGCAGTCCTTCGAGACGCACGCGCACTCACGTGCGCGTGCGTCTCAGGACGAAGACCGGACGCTACTTCTCCTTAGCCAGCGCCGCGCGCGCCGCAACGATCTCCTTCTTCTTCTTGGCGTCGACCTTCGGGTATGTGAGGTCGAGGGTCTCAACCGTTTCCACGATCGCCGCCGCGACAACAAGCCGGGTAAACCATTTGTTGTCTGCCGGCACGACAAACCAAGGCGCCTGCTCGGATGCAGTCGCCCGAATCGCCTCCTCGAACGCATGCATGTAATCGTCCCAGTAGCGGCGTTCATGCACATCCGCGGTCGAGAATTTCCAGTGCTTGTCCGGTCGATCGAGGCGTTTCACGAACCGCTTCTTCTGCTCATCGCGTGACAGATGCAGAAAGAACTTGAGTATGATCGTGCCCTGCCGGGTCAGATAGTCCTCGAAATGCGCGATGTCGGCGAGCCGTTCGTCCCAGATCCGCTTGCTGATCAGCGGATCGGGAAGCCTCTGGCGTTTGAGGATCTCCTGGTGCACGCGCACGACCAGGACCTCCTCGTAGTAGGACCGGTTGAATATGCCGATGCGCCCGCGTTCGGGCAGAGACTTCGCGTAGCGCCACATGAAATCGTGGTCGAGATCCTCCGCCGAGGGCTGCTTGAATGAGAAGACCTGACAGCCTTGCGGATTGACGCCCGACATGACGTGCTTGATCGTGCCGTCCTTGCCGGCCGCATCCATGGCCTGGAAAACCAGCAATAGCGACCAGCGGTCCTGGGCGTAGAGCATCTCCTGTTCCTCGGCGAGCCATTCCGTGCCGCGTTGCAGCAGGTCCGCGGCTTCACCCTTGGCCAGGTTCAGGCCGCAGGTCTCGCCCGGGTCGAAATCCTTCAAACGAAAGCGCTTGCCTTTGGTGATGTGAAACGGCTCAACATATTTGTGGATGCGATCGAGGATCTCTTTTCTCGGCATCGCGCGCCCTCCCTACTTGTGGCGGCCCTCGCTACTTAGGCGCAGGGTCCCCGTCTCATATTGGCATGGCCGATTTGCAAAGCTCAAAAATACTTCACAATGATGCCGGACGCCCGTCCGCGCAGTTCCGAACGCTTGACGGCCGGTATCTCCAAGTGGCGTACTCATCAGGCATCGGGTTCAGGCCGAGGGTGGTATGACACCGCTGACGGTTTCCTGGCAAGGACATCGCGACCTTCGAATCGCCCTGCTGCTTTGTCCGGCGCTCGCGATCATGTTGGCCGGTTGCGAGCCGACCGCCGAGGCCAATCCCTCACCTGTTCGTCCCGTTCGAACCGTGACAGCCGAGCGCGGGCACGTCGGCGAGCAAGTTGTTCTGACCGGACAGATCAACGCCGAGAAGGAAAGCGCGCTGGCCTTTCGCATTGGCGGCCGTATCATCGAGCGCTTGGCCGATGTGGGGGACCGGGTCGAACCGGACCAGGTGTTGGCAAAGCTCGATCCGCAGGATGAGCTCAACACGCTGCGCTCCGCGCAAGCGGCGCTCACCGCGGCCCAGGGACAGCTGGTCGAGGCGAGCAACAATTTCGATCGCCAGCAGCAATTGCTGGAGCGGGGGTTCACGACCAAGGTCTTGTTCGATCAAGCCCAGCAGGGATTGCGGACGGCGCAGTCGCGCGTCGATGACGCGCAAGCCCAGCTACAGCTCGCGCAAGATCGCGTGAGCTACACGCAGCTCAAGGCGAACGTGAGCGGATCAATCACCGCCCGCGGCGCCGAGGCGGGCGAGGTGGTGCAGCCCGGGCAGATGATTTTCCAAGTGGCCCGGCAGGACGGGCGCGACGCGGTGTTCGACGTGCCAGCCCAGGTCCTCCGCTCCGCACCTGCCGATCCAAGGATCGTCGTAACCCTGACTGACGATCCCTCTATCACCGCCATGGGACGCGTGCGCCAGGTCGACCCGCAAGCCGATCCGGTGACGCGCACGTTTCGGGTCCGCGTGAGTTTGATTGATCCTCCCGAAGCGATGCGGCTTGGCGCGACGGTCAGTGGGCGCCTGCAACTCGAGGCGACACCAGCTATTTCAATCCCCGCCAGCGCCCTCAGCAGCTACAACAATCATCCCGCCGTGTGGATCGTCGATCCATCGACCATGACCGTGTCAATGCGCAACATCGAGGTACAACGCTTTGATCCCGGCACGGTCGTCGTGGCGCAAGGCCTCGAAGGCGGCGAGATCATCGTGACCGCCGGCATTCAGGCGCTCTATCCAGGGCGCAAAGTCCGCCTATTGGGGTCGACTTCGTGACGGGCCCCAACCTATCCGAATGGGCCCTCAAACATCGCTCGTTCACGATTTTTCTCATAATCGTGGTCACCGTCGGCGGGCTCGCGTCCTATTTCCAGCTCGGCCGCAATGAGGATCCGGCCTTCACGTTCAGGACCATGGTGGTGCAGGCGGCGTGGCCGGGCGCCACGTTGGACGACACACTTTCGCAAGTCACCGAGCGGCTCGAGCGCAAGCTGCAAGAGATCAAGAGCCTGGATTTCCTGCGCAGCTATACGAGCCCTGGCCGCACCACCATTTTCGTCAACCTGAAGGGATCAACGAAACCGAGCGACGTTCCCGACATCTGGTACCAGGTGCGCAAGAGCATCGGCGACATCCGCAACACGCTGCCGGCGGGGGTCGTTGGGCCGGGGTTCAACGATGAGTTCGGTGACACCTATGGCCTGATCTACGGCTTCACGACGCAAGGCTTCACCCATCGCGAGCTGCGCGATTTCGTCGAGGACATCCGGTCGCGCCTGCTGCACGTTGCCGATGTGTCCAGCATCGATATCCTCGGTGCGCAGGACGAGCAGATCTTTGTTGAATTCTCGACACGACAACTCGCGGGCCTCGGGATTGATCGCGCCGCGCTAATCGCGGCGCTTCAGGCTCAGAATGCCGTCAGCCCGTCGGGCTCGCTGCAGACCGGTGACGAAAAACTCCTGCTTCAGGTGTCCGGCGCTTTCCGCTCCGAGCAGGACATCCTCGCCGTCAATTTTCTCTCGAACGGCCGCCTGATCCGGCTGCGCGACATTGCGCAAGTGCGCCGCTCCTATGCCGACCCGCCGCAGCCGATGTTCCGGGTCAACGGCGAGCCCGCCATCGGGCTCGCCATCGCCATGAGCGAAGGCGGCGATATTCTGGCGCTCGGCCGCAACGTCAAAGCCGAGATCAATGACGCCGTGGCGGATCTGCCGCTCGGGATCGAGCCGACGCTGGTGTCCGATCAGCCTGCCGTCGTGCGCACCGCCATCGGCGAATTCATGACCTCGCTCTGGCAGGCGATCGCGATCATCATGGCGGTGAGTTTCGTCACCCTCGGCATCCGCGCCGGCGCGATCGTGGCGCTGTCGATCCCGCTCACCATGGCGATCATCTTTCCGATCATGCAGTGGCTCGGGATCGATCTGCAGCGCATTTCGCTCGGCGCCCTGATCATCGCCCTCGGGTTGCTGGTCGATGACGCCATGACCACGATCGACGTCATGACCTCGCGGCTGGCGCAAGGCGATAGCAAGGAGCATGCGGCGACGTTCGCGTATCAGACCCTCGCCTTCCCGATGCTCACTGGCTCGTTTGTCACCGCCGCAGGGTTCGTGCCGATCGGTTTCGGCCGCAGCGCTGCCGGCGAATACACGTTCTCGATCTTTGCCGTGGTGACGATCGCGCTCATCGTGTCCTGGTTTGTCGCGGTGCTGTTCGCGCCCCTGCTGGGCGTCGTGCTGCTTGCCAAGCCCAAGCCAGGCGCAAGCAGCGAACCGGGCGCAGTCGTGCGGATCTTCCGCAGTATCCTGGTCGGCGCCATGCGCATGCGATGGTTGACCATCGTGGCGACGCTTGCCTGTTTTGTCATTGCTCTCCTGGCATTGCCCTACGTGCCGCGACAGTTCTTTCCCGCGTCCGATCGTCCTGAGCTCGTGGTCGACCTGGCGCTGCCGGCAAACGCGTCGATCTACGCCACCGATCGCGTCGCGGGCCAGCTTGATGCGCTGCTGAAGGGTGACCCCGACGTTGCCCGATGGAGCACCTATGTCGGGCGTGGCGCGATCCGCTTTTATCTTCCTCTTGACGTTCAGCTGCCGAGAGACTCGTTTGCTCAGGCAGTCGTGGTCGCCAAGGACGTCGCCGCCCGCAAGCGGCTGCAGGCAAAACTCGAGCAGGCTCTCGCCGAGAAAATACCCGGCGTCGTTGCTCGCATATCACCGCTCGAGCTGGGGCCCCCGGTTGGATGGCCGGTGCAATACCGCGTGCAAGGCCCGGACATCGCACAGGTGCGCGCGATCGCGCTCCGCGTAGCGCAAACGCTCGGCGCGAACACGCAGGTGAAGGACGTCAACTTCGACTGGATCGAGCCGTCACGCAAAGTGCGCATCAGCATCGATCAGGACCAGGCGCGGCTCCTGGGGTTGAGCTCGCAGGCACTCGCCCAGGTCTTGAACGCGGTCATGACCGGCACGCCCATCACCCAGGTGCGTGACAATATCTATCTGGTCGATGTCATCGCCCGTGCCCAGGACGAGCAACGCATCTCCCTCTCAACGCTGCAAGGCCTGCAGCTTCCATTGCCGAACGGACGCGGGGTGCCGCTCAGCCAGATCGCAACGTTCGATTTCGTCCAGGAATATCCCTTGGTCTGGCGGCGTCAACGCGTTCCGACCCTCACGGTCCAGGCCGACGTCGCGGCCGGCGCGACCCCCGAAGCCGCGGTGCAGGCGCTAGCACCGGCGATTGCGACATTGAGCAAGGAGCTGACGAAGGGCTATCGGATCGACGTCGGTGGAACGGTTGAAGAAAGCGCCCAGTCGCAGGCGTCGGTGTTCGACAAAGTGCCGCTGATGCTGCTGCTCATGCTGGTGTTTTTGATGGCGCAACTGCACAGCTTCAGCCGCCTCGCTCTGGTGCTGAGCGTCGTGCCGATGGGATTGATCGGCATCGTCATCGCGCTGCTCGCGTTTGGGCAGCCGCTCGGGTTCGTGGCCATCCTCGGCATATTGGCGCTGTTCGGCATGATCGCGCGCAACGCGGTCATTCTGATCGAGCAGATCGAGACCGAACGCGCGCAAAGGCCCGAGATCTGGGATGCCGTCGTCGAAGCAACGCTGTCGCGCTTTCGCCCGATCATGCTGACGGCGATCTCCACCGTGCTGGGATTCATCCCGATCGCACCGACGGTGTTCTGGGGGCCGATGGCTTTCGCGATCATGGGCGGCCTGTTCGTGGCGACGATCCTGACGCTGATCGTTCTGCCCGCACTCTACGTGACCTGGTTCCGGGTCAAGGAGCCGGCGGTCGTCGAGCTCGCACCGGTAAGCGCATGAACGAGCTGACCGCAGCAACCCCGACACTGGGGCGCGCGTCTCGATCATAATTTATACTTGCATTATAATAAAAATAATAAATACGTCATTATGAGAGTCGACGCAAGTTCGCCCGCAAATCCCCGGGAAAATCTTATGTCCTTTGATCACCCCCGACGGACGTAGCCGTCCATTGTGCCATCGCCCGCGCAGGTCAACGCCTATCTGGCAAGTATCGGCCTCCCCCTCGCCGGACGGCGACCGAGGGATTCGGCCGCGGCGGCACCTGGGTGTGGGCGGGACCCGAGACGGCGGAGGCGGATCAAGCCGAGGAACAGCCGCAGGCCGCCGTGCTGGCGGAGACCGCACAACCAACGCCGGCGGTGACAAGCCCGCCGGTCCAACCCGCGCAGGCGCAAGCCGAGGATGCCGCCGGATGGAGCGCACGACGTCATGTATGAGGGAGCCGTCATCTATGGTGCGAGGTCATCTATGGCGAACTAAGGCGGCTCTCGATCAATTCAGACCAAAACCCCTCAGTTCGTCATGGCCGGGCGAGAGTGTGTCGAATTATCGGAGGCGTGCTTCAGTCGTTTATGACGGGCTGCGGATTCTGAACACGCGTCATCAAAGCAGGCCGCGTCATCTATGCAGCGCTTCGTCCTTCACGCTGCGCTGCGGCCACGGTGCTCAGACTTATTTTTGCTCGGCAAAAAGCTGCTGCTGAGGCAAACGCGGCAACTAGATACCGGCGAACGAGCGGCACAAGAAATTTAGCAGGTCGTCACATCTCTGCTATTGATCTCGAGTAAGATATCTAGCTAGTCTCATTTACAGCTCTGCTCTGCCAATCTCTTCCTGAAACGGTTCAACAACTAAAAAACCAAATGACCCCCGACGATGCCGCGGGGTCGATACTTGGCTGGGGCTCCCGACGAAAAAGGTTGTAACGACGGCGAGCTATTCGCGTCGTTAAACATTGCGTCGTCTCGGAGAGCAAGGCCCAGCTAATGGCCAAGCGAACGGCAACCTCTGACGTCGCTCCATTTGCTGAGGCCAGATCCGCGCGCGATCGACAATCTTTGTTGATCCGTTGCAGCAACATCCCCGTCTGCAAACCGGCACCGCCGTTGACGCGACGCCGATCCACGTGACTTCGTCGAGAGGTTGACCAATCACTCGTTATACATCTTCAGGAGGTTCACATGACGATCATAACGAAGCTCGACCAGTCTGCTTCTTGGGACGTCATTACGAATACGAGTGGATTTCCTGATCTGATCAACCCGCCGACGACGTTGCAAGGGCAAACCATTTCGCCGGCGGTGAACCCTGACCTGACCTATTACGTGCAGTTTACGACCTCCGACCAGATCCCCGTGGTTGGGGAGACCCAGGACGGGACCCCGAACAGCACGCTCTATCAACTGAACAGCTTCTCGTTCGACATTCACAACACGACCACCATCGGCAGTGCGACGGGCGGCGCCGGCGCTGGCAAGGCCGTCTTCAATCCGTTGAACCTTGTTCTCAGCCAGCCGTCACTCACGCCGGGCCTGTTCCAGATGGTCGCATCTGGAGCGCATTTCACCAGTGTCGACGTCCTCGGCTACCAGCAGGACGGCACGCTCGCGACGGATGACACCTTCAAACTCGTCGCTCCGACCGAGCTCTCGACCGGCAGCACCGGCTTGACATCGGTGGCGCTGGAATACGGAGGACTAAAGATCACGACAAGTCCTCCCCCGGGAACGGCAGGATCGCCGGTCACGGGGGGGTGGAACGTCGTTACCAACTCCACCGATTCCGCCGTTGCTGCAGCGATCCCGGCTGTTGCCGCTGCCGCACCGACGCCCCCGCAAGGGCAAACCATTTCGCCGGCGGTGAACCCTGACCTGACCTATTACGTGCGCTTCACGCCGAACGCGACTGGGTCCGGGCCGCTGGACGGCAGCACGCTGTATCAACTCGACAGCTTCTCCTTCGACGTTGCAAACACAATCACCATCGGCAGTGCGACGAGCGGACTTGGAGCCGGCAAGGCCGTCTTCAATCCGCTGAATCTTGTCCTCAACCAATCTTCCCTCACGCCAGCCCTGTTCCAGGTGCTCGCTACTGGGACCCTCCTCCAGCAGGTCGACGTTCTTGGCTACCGGCAAGACCGAACGCTGGCCACCGACGATAGTTTCGGGCTTGCCTTCGACAAAAGCCTGGGCACGAACGACCAGGGCAAAACGGCCGTCAGTCTCGACTATGGTCGCCTATCGATCCGGACCTATTCAGACTTGGATATCGGGACTTTCACCGCATCGACCCCCGCCACCGTAGAACGGGGACAGCCGACTGTTGTTGGCACCGTGACGCTGGGTTTCGACGGTGAAGTCCTGGCCCTGGCGCAGACCACCGGCAACGGGACGATGTCGCTCGGCCAGGTATCGAATGGCGTGCAGCAGGTGATCTACACCGCGCCGGCCTCGATTACAGCAAGCGCGGCCGATGCCGTCTCCTTCACGATCACCGATCAATTCAACGACACGGTCACCGCAAGCTCAACCAACGTTCAGCTCGACGCCGGTCCGAGCATCACGCCAGTCATGCCTTTGGTCGTCGAGAAAGGCCAAACGACCGAGGTTGGCACGGTGACGCCAGGGCTGGCGGGCGACACCCTGACCCTACACCAGACCGGCGGCAGTGGGACACTCGCGCTGCAAGTGATAAACGGCGTTGAGGAGGTCATCTACACCGCACCGTCGCTCATCGCTGCCAGTACGCAGGATGCAATCTCCTACACGATCAGCGATCAATATAATGACGTCATGCCCTCCAGCTCGGCTAGCGTCCAGCTCGACGCCGGACCGACGATCGCGACGGCGACACCCGCGGTGGTCGAAAAGGGACAGAAAACTGTCGTCGGAACAGTGACGCCAGGCCTCGCCGGCGACACGCTCACCGTGACGGAGATGACGGGCAGCGGGACGCTCTCGCTCGGTCCAGTCGTGAACGGTGTGCAGCAGGTGATCTACACTGCGCCGGCTACGATCGCGATGAGCACCGTGGACGCGGTTTCCTACACGATCAGCGATCAGTACCATGACGCGATGGCCGCAGGCACCGCCGACATTCAACTCGACGCCGGCCCGACAGCTGCCAATACGCGACTCTACCTGGCACCCGGCCGGAGTGTCGATCTCACCAGCGACCTCCTCGCCCTGGCATTGCCGGGCTTACGAGGTGACTCACTCACGCTCAGCGCGGTTGGCACAACCAACACAAGCGGAGTCGTCAGTCTGAATAATGGCGATCTGAGCTACACCGCTCCAGCACGTGGCAGTCTCGATGGATTCACCTACACGGTGTCGGACGAGCACCAGGGTAGCTCCACGGGCAGCGTCAGCGTTTCCATCAGTGCGAGCCTCAATCGCAATGCGGATATCGCGCTGACCGGCTCGGGAAGCATCGTTGTTGGGGGCAACGGCAAGGACAAAATCACCGGTGTGACCGGAAACAATTTCGTCACGCTCGGCAACGGTGAAGACTCCGTTTTCCTTGGCGGCCTCGGCAACCTGGTCAGGCTTGGCAATGGCAACGATCAGGTGAGCGCGGGCGCCGGCAACGATCAGGTCTCGCTTGGCAACGGTGATGACGAGGTCCACCTGGCCGGCACAGACAACATTGTCATGGCTGGCAACGGTGACGACGTCGTGACCGGCGGTACCGGCAATGAAACCATCACGCTCGGCAATGACAGGAACCACGTTCTAACAGCGGGGCTCAACAACAAGATCACCGTTGGATCGGGACGCGATTTGATCATCGCCGGCAGCGGAATGGACACGGTCGCGGCCGGTAACGGCAGAGATACCATCGTGTTGGACGGAGCTGGCAACGTCGTCACCGCCGGAAACGGCCGCGATGTCGTGACGGGTGGCACCGGGAACGAAACCATTACGCTCGGCAACGGCAGAGACCGTGTTATGACCTCGGGCCTCAACAACCAGATCACCGTCGGATCGGGACGCGATTTGATCATCGCCGGCAGCGGAATGGATACGGTGTCCGCCGGTAAAGGCAGGGACAAAATCATCCTGGCTGGAACTGGCAACGTCGTCACGGCCGGTAATGGCGACGACGTCGTGACCGGCGGCACCGGGGATGAAACCATCACGCTCGGAAACGGCGACGACGATGTCCAGACATCGGGACTCAACAATAAGATCACCGTGGGATCAGGCCACAGTACGGTTGTTGCCGGGACCGGGAACGACTCGGTCACCGTGAACGGCGGACACGATACATTGACCTTTGCCGGCGCATCCGATCAGGCGCGACTGCTGGGTGCGACAAAGGCGGAGATTATCGACCAAGGCACCGCGCTGCAAATCGCAATTGGCTCGAGCCAGCAAACCGACACAATCATTGGCTTCGGGAAAGATGGCAGTGGGGTTGTCGATTTCCTAAACGGCGCGGGCGGCTTCACGTCCGTGCAAACTATCTTGGACGGGCTCCACAGCGACCACCACGGCGGAACGGAGCTTTCTTTGGGCAGCCACGGATCGATCGATTTCGTGGACACCTCACGGAGCCAGCTCACCGCAGCAAACTTCGCGCTGCTGGCCCAATTTATAGCAGCGGACTCTTCGCCCAGCAGCGCCGGAGCCGGTGGCGCTCTCATGACCGATCCGGTCCTATCGACCCAGTCGCCGACACTCGCTCAACCGCACGCAGTATGACTCAGGTCTACGGGTTTCAGTCTCACTGACACGCTTTCCGGCAGCGAACGAGGTGCCAATTCTGCTAGGGTTGGGGGGCCAACAAGCTCCTACGGTGAGGCGTCGGCGGCATGACAGAACTTGCAACAACGTCAGCGACCCGCGGGCCAACAGCTGAACTCGTCCGCAGCTTCGACCTCGCGCGCCTCAGTCAGGCTTTCCTGGATGACCCCTACCTCACCTATCGGGCGTTGCGCGAGCACGCGCCAGTGCACAAGCTCCCCGATGGCTCGATCTTCCTCACCCGCTACGACGACCTCGCTCAGGTCTATCACGACTCGGCGACGTGGAGTTCCGACAAGAAAGTCGATTTCCGGCCGAACCTCGCTGACAGTTTGCTGTATGAGCATCACACGACCAGCCTTGTCTTCAATGATCCGCCCATCCACACCCGCGTGCGCAAGCTATTGGCGCCGGCCTTTACGCCGCGGGCCCTCAAGGCGCTGGAGCCTCGCATCGAGACGCTGGTCGACCGCCTGCTCGATGACGCCGCACGGCGCGGAACGGTCGACGTGATCGACGATTTCGCCGCCGCGATCCCGCTGCAGCTCATCGGCGACCTCCTCGGCATGCCGCCAGAGGAGCGCGGCCCGCTGCGGCGCTGGTCGCTTGCCATCCTCGGTGCCCTCGAGCCACGCCTCACGCCACAGCAATTCGAAACCGGCGTAGAAGCCGTGGCCGAGTTCAAGGCCTATCTGGCCGGTCTGATTGCCCGCCGCAGAGATCAAGGCTCCGATGATGGCCGGGAGATTCTGTCGACGCTGATCAACGCCAGCGAATTCGCGCCAAACGCCAATGCCAGCGACGAACGATTGTCTGAACTGGAGCTCATTCACAACTGCATATTCCTGCTCAACGCCGGCCACGAAACTACCACCAACCTCATCGGCAACGGCGTCGATCTGCTGTTGCGCCATCCCGACGCCATGCAGGATCTGGCGCACGATCCCGAGTTGATCGACACCGCAATCGAAGAATTCCTGCGCATGGAGAGTTCCAACCAGCTGGGCAATCGCCGCGCCACGCGCGACACGGTCCTGAACGGCGTCACCATTCCGGCCAAGACTTATGTCCACCTGTGCATCGGTGCCGCCAATCGCGATCCCGCGCAATTTCCGCAACCCGACCGGCTCGATATTCGCCGTTCGCCCAACCGGCACCTTGCGTTTGGGCTCGGCATCCATGCTTGCGCGGGCATGTCGCTCGCCCGCATGGAGGCGCGCGTCGCGATCAGCAAACTGGTCACCCGTTTTCCAACAATTCGACGTGCAGGCGAGCCGGTCCGCGGCGGCCGGGCGCGGTTTCGCGGATTTCTGCATCTCCCCGTCGCGATGCAATAGATTTATTTGACTGCCGCCAGGCGAGGCCATTCGTCCATCTGCACGCGCGCGACCAAGTGATAGCTGCCGTTCTCGGGACGGAAGATCGACGCCTCGCCTTCCTTCACGTCGAACCAGTCCTTGCCGAGGGCGTCGACGATGTTCGGCTTGTGGGTGATGATGACGGTGTTGGTGCCAGGTTTGGGCGTCGCGCCGAGCATCTTGCGCAGAGCTTCAGCGCGCCGGTTGTTCTCATTTGGCGACACCACAAGGCCGCCTTCGGTGATGTCGGCGGTCTTCTCGATGTTCGTGAAGCCGGCCAGCACCGCGGTCTCGTAAGCGCGATTGAACAAGCTCGTATAGACATTCCCGACCGGCGCCCCGATCTGGCGCAAACCCTCGCCGAAGGCTTTCGCCAATGCCTTGCCCTTATCATTGAGGTTGCGTTGCGCTGCGATGTTATCCGGATGGAAAGGGTCCGTGTCAGCCTGGTCAGGGAACGTGGCGCCATGGCGCACCAGGATGACGAACCCGCCGGCGCGCAACGCGTTCGCGAGCTCGCTTTCGTCCGCGGCCGACAGCGGAGCCGCCGCGGACGTTCCGATCAACAAACCGCCTGCCAGTGCGAGCGTAACGATACGACGTCGGGTCATCAGCATCATCGATCTCCAATCACTGACCATACGGGGGGTCGTGGCTCGATTTTCAGTAACTGATGTTGAAGGCGTCCTGAAAGTTCTCCGCCGCATTCGTGTTACGGCGAGCGCGGTTCTCGAGCAGATAAATCCTGCTGCGCGGTGTTCCGATCCCCGGATTATAGACCGGAACGACCTTTTCGGCGACCTGGTTCGGCTTGTGATCCTGCGCGGCGCCGGCAGAAACCGGGCGCGCGAGCAGCGCCATTGCGAGACTTGCCAAAGCCAAAGCCGCGCGCGTGATATTTGCGTTCATCTGCATCTCCATGTTGCGATTCGTAGCGCGCGGACAATGGCGAGCCAGCCGACGCGCTGCGTCCATCGATCGGACGATGCGCGGTCACGACTTTGATAATCTTGGGCCGATGCGATCAACTCGGTGTGAGCTGCGCAGACGTTGAGTTTGATCGCTCGTTCAGGTGGAGGACAGCTCGAGCTGGTCAATCAGCTCGGTGCGCAATCGCTCCGCGGCACGCACGCGTTCCTGCGCCTGATTGCGAGTGGTCGTGTTCGATCCGACCCCGACGATTCCGCCCAGTATGGCCGCGATCGAGCCCATGAAAGCGAGCTGATCGAATCTCAGCAGCCCAAACAGGGTCACCAGCAATGTCACCGCGCCAAGGGAAAGAACGATTTTCGATACCAGGATGATCTTGCGGCAACCTTCCGCCACCTTGGCGAAGTGCTCGATCTCAGCTTCGAGACGGTAAATCCGCTCCCTAACGTCGTCATCGGCCATGGTGAATGTCTACATTTGCCGGGATGTTTCTACACGAGACCTGACTCTTGCGATATCCTAAGCTCGCACCGAACGTAAGTCTCAGGGAGGATCGATGAGAAAGCGCCTGCTCGCAACCGCGATCGCGACTGCTGTCGCACTGGGGACCGTTCCGAACACCGCGCGCGCGGACAATACAAAACTCGCGGTCATCGTCTTCCCGGGAATTCCGAACTTGCCGATCTTCGCGGCGCAGTCCCAGGGCTTCTTTGCCAAGCGCGGCCTCGATGTCGATCTGAAATTTACGCCCAACTCCGAGGAGCTGCGCAACGGGCTTGCCGAGGGCCGCTACCAGATTGCCCATTCGGCAATCGACAATGCGTTTGCCATGAAGGACAAGGCCAATGTCGACATCGCTGTCGTGAAGGCGAAAGCGGGGCTATGACTGGAATGGGCTTTGCATAGCGAACATCCATCGGCGCGCATTCCTGACTGGCGCAGGCGCAGCATCTTCACTTCTCGCTTGTGGGGCGGCTTCGGCCCAGCAGCTGGTGAAGATCCGCTACCTCACGCCGTTCGGCTATGGTTGGTCGGTCATCCTCGCAATGATGACTCTGAGCCGTCATTGCGAGCGAAGCGAAGCAATCCAGAGGCCGGGCTGGATTGCTTCGTCGCGGATCCTGTCATCGGGCCGGCCACTTCGGGCCGGACCCGTTGGCTCCTCGCAATGACGAGGAGCGGTGGTTGAGGTCAATCAGGAAATTCGCTCCGCCGTACCTGTCGCGCCAAAACGGCGCTCATAGGCACGGATGTAGGCCTGGGGCGACGGCTTCAGGTGCCGCAGCGTGAGCTCAATCAACGCCTCGCGCCGCGACGCGCGCAACGCTTCAATCATCGCCAGGTGATCACGACGCGCGCGCTCGAGCGCATCGCGAAAGACATTCGCATAGAAGCGAATTCCATAGACCTTCTGTTCGAGGGTCTTGATCGTCTCGATCAGGCACGCGTTTCCGCAAAGCCCGAACAATGTCTGGTGAAATTGCAGGTTGGCATAGAACACGGTGAGCATATCGTCGTTGTCAATTGCGGCACTGTGCTTTTCCTGAATCCTGGAAAGTTCCGATAGGCTGCTCGGGGCAATCGGGAAGGGAAGAATACGCACCGCCATCACCTCGAGCTCCTCGCGCACCGCGTAGATCTCAAGAACCTCCTTCGGTGTGAGATCCCGCACAATGGCGCCGCGATTGGGAATG
>JAFAXD010000387.1 GCA_019241285.1 Xanthobacteraceae bacterium
ACCATGTCATCCTGATCGCGGGCGTCCTCGGTGACGACGCAATGCACGCCCCACACCACGGCGAGGCGGCGGCCGGTGGAGATATTGGGCGACAGTGCGACTGTGGGCGGGCTTGGGCGCTCGCGCGCGACGCGCAGTGCGGTCGAACCGGAGGAGGTCCAGCACACGATGGCGGCGAGGTCGACGGTCTCGGCGATCTGCCGCGTCGCCGCCGCAATAGCGTCGGCGCCTGTCGCTTCCGGCTCGTTACGCTGGGAATTGATGATCGTCCGATAGGTCGGATCGGCTTCAACCTCCGTCGCGATCCGGTCCATGGTGCTGACGGCTTCGGCCGGATATTGCCCGGCCGCCGATTCCGCCGACAGCATCACGGCGTCGGCGCCCTCGAAGATCGCGGTCGCGACGTCGGAGACTTCTGCGCGCGTCGGCGCTGGGCTCGAGATCATCGACTCCAGCATCTGCGTCGCCACCACCACGGGCTTGCCGGCACGGCGCGCGGCGCGCGTCATCTGCTTCTGCACGCCGGGCACGCGCTCGAGCGGCAGCTCGACGCCGAGATCGCCGCGCGCCACCATCAGGGCATCGGCGATTTCGAGAATATCGCCGAGCCGTGTCACCGCTTGCGGCTTCTCGATCTTCGCCATCACGGCGGCGCGCCCGCGCGTGATCTTCTTGGCTTCAGCCACGTCCTCTGGACGTTGCACGAACGAGAGCCCGATCCAATCGGCGCCCGCTTCAAGCACCGCATCAAGATCGGAGCGGTCCTTGGCGGTGAGCGCCGGCAGCGCAATCGTCGTGTCGGGCAGGTTGACGCCTTTGCGCGCACTGAGCTTGCCGCCCACCACCACGCGGGTGATGGCGTGCTTGGGCGACGTTTCCAGTGCCTCGAGCCGGATCTTGCCGTCGTCGAGCAACAACTTGTGGCCAGGCTTGAGCGCGGCGAGAATTTCCGGGTGCGGGAGATAGACGCGCTGCGCGGTTCCGGGAGTTGGCTCTGAGTCGAGCGCGAAGGTCGCGCCGTTTTTGATCTGCACCGCCGGTTCGGCGAATTCGCCGATGCGCAGCTTAGGTCCTTGCAGGTCGGCCAGGATCCCGATCGGGCGGTCGCGCTTGCGCTCGATCTCGCGGATCGAGTTCACCAGCGCGCGCATGCGATCCTGCGGCGTGTGGCTCATGTTGATGCGGAACACGTCGGCGCCGGCTTCGAACAGCGTCTCGATCATCGCCGGCTCCGATGAGGCCGGCCCGAGCGTTGCGACAATCTTGGTGCGACGTTGCCGCCTCATTTCGGCGCGTCCCCCGGCACCGGCCGCGCTGGCGCTGGTTGCTGGCCGGATGGCGGTATGGTCAGCAGCGGCTGGTTGGGGGCGAGAGGGTGAGATTGCTCGTTGGTGTCCGTGAGCTGCACGGTCCAGGATTGCTGCTCGCCGGTGTCGACCTCGAAAAAGCCTGTGCGATCATACCCGCGCGCCAAGCAATCCTCGGTGCCGCGCACGGTGAATTCCTTGTCGCGCGTACACATGAATGCCTGACCCGACCATTCGCCACCGCGGTCATAGTCGACCGCGTAGATGTAATAGAATCGCGCGACCAGCGTTCCACGTAGCAGGGTTTCGCAAGACCGTGTTGCAAGGTTCCACCAGCCTTCGGTGGTCCACCCATCCTTGTCCTTGTAGCCAATGGCGATGCCGACCCGGCTCGAGGTGTTGTTGCACAAACGGAAATCGGCGGCCGCAGGCATGGCCGACCCTAGAAGCCCGGCCACGGCCAGAAGTGCCAGCGAAATGATCCTGGATCGTGTCGTCATGTGCGGTTGGATTCAGGGTCTATCGACGAGGATGGCACGAAAATCGTTGACATTGGTATAGGTGGGCCCCGGCTGGAGCAGATCGCCCAGGCTTGAGAAAAATCCCCGGGAATTGTTGTCCGCAAGAAAGAGGGCGGGATCGAGGCCAAGCGCGCGAGCACGCGCGGCGCTGTCCGCCGCCACAAATGCCCCCGCCGGGTCGTCCGGCTCCCCGGACCCGCCGTCGGTTCCGTCGGTATCCCCGGCAATCGCCGCAAGCCCTGCAATCCCATCCAATTCGGTTACCAACGCCAGAGCATATTCCTGATTCGGGCCGCCTTGCCCCTGGCCGCGGATGGTCACCGTCAGCTCGCCGCCGGAGAGGATGACGGCGCGGCGGCCAGATGCGTGCAGCTCGCGGGCGAGCTTTGCATGGGACTGAGCAACCTCGCGGGCTTCCCCCTCGATGCTGTCGCCGAGCAGCAGGCATTCATATCCGGCACCTTTGATTCGCGCGGCCGCGGCGCTGAGGGCGTCGGCGGGCCGGGCAACGATGTGGAAGGTCGTTCCCTTGAGCCGCGCGTCACCGGGTTTCGGGCTCTCGCTGGCTGCGTCCGCCAGGGCCCGGGTAATCGCGGGCGACAACGCGAGCCGGAACCGCGCTGCGACGGCGCGGGCGTCAGCCAGGGTCGTGGGGTCCGCGACGGTTGGGCCCGATCCGATCACCGCCGGGTCGTCGCCCGGGACGTCGGAGATAGCGAGCGTGACCACCGGGGCCGGATAGGCGCGGGCCGCGAGCCGGCCGCCCTTGATGGCGGACAGGTGCTTGCGCACCGTGTTGATCTCGCCGATCGTGGCCCCGGATTTGAGCAGCTGCCGCGTCAGCGCCTGCTTTTCGGCAAGGGTCACGCCAGTCGCCGGCGCAATGAGGTTCGCCGACGCTCCGCCGGACATCAGCACCAGGACCAAGTCTTGCGGTCCGGCGCTGTCGACCAGCGCCAGCATCTTCGTCGCTCCGGTGAGACCGGCCGCGTCGGGCACTGGATGCCCGGCTTCGATCAGCTCGATCCGCCGCGTCGGGCGGCCATATCCGCGCCGCGTCACGGCGACCCCGTCGAGGCGCGCAGGAGCGACGCCGAGCTGATCCAAGTAGTAGCGCTCCGTCACCTCGGCCATGGACCCAGCCGCCTTGCCGGCCGCACAGACGACGAGCCGACCGATTGGCAGCGGTGGCAGGAATTGCGCGAGGCACGCCGCCGGATGCACGGCTGCGACCGCGGTATCGAACAGGTCGGTAAGGAATTCCCGAGGACGCTGGATCACGCGGCGGAACTCTGGTTGAAACATGCCATGCCGAAGCGTCTCGCCATTTATCATCCCTCCGGTCAGACCGCGATCAAGACCGATATGTTTGGCAAAGACATTGCCAATCTCGAGCTTTTGCGCGCGCTCGCGCAATTTGGCGGGTACGAGCACCTGCATATCTCGACACATCAGCTCGCCTCGGCCGACGAGCTTGTGGCGAACCTGTTGGAGGGCGCTCCTGGTCCGCACATTACGACCAGCCCCATCCTGGCCCAGGACGGACCGGCGGTTGCTGGCACCCTGTTCCAAGGCCAGCCGTCGCTTTCGGAACTCGCCTGGTTGCGCCGGCGCGCCGTGGGCGACAAGGCGTACAGCCTGATTGGACTGATTCACACCATCGCCCCGCCGGTGATGCGCGAGTACATCGCCGAAAGCGCGATCGGGCCTGTGCAGGACTGGGACGCCCAGATCTGCACCTCGCCATCCGTACGCGATGCGGTGGAGAGCATGTTCGATCAGTGGAACGATTATCTCCAGCATCGCTTCGGCGGTGAGCGGCGTCCGCGCCCGCGCCTGCCGGTCCTCCCGCTCGGCGTGGATGGCGCTGCATTTGCGGCGCTCGCGGACCGGCCGGATGCGCGGGCACGCTTTCGAGCAAGCCTGGATCTTGGCGAAGCCGATGTGCTGGTGATCTGGGTCGGCCGGCTCTCGTTCTTTGAAAAGGCTTTTCCACAGCCGATGTTTCGCGCGGTCGAAGAGGCGGCACTTGCAACCGGCGTGCGGGTGCATTTCGCAATGGCCGGCTGGTTCCCGAGCCCGGAGCACAATGGGCCGCAATACGAGGAAGCCGCGCGCGCCTACGCGCCCAACACGCCGGTGCATTTCGTTGACGGCAATGACCAGGACCTCGTCGGCCAGCTCTGGGCCGCGGGAGATATATTTCTCTCCCTCGTGGACAACATTCAGGAGACGTTCGGGCTCACGCCGATCGAAGCCATGGCGGCAGGTCTGCCAGTCGTCGTCAGCGACTGGGATGGCTATCGCTTTACGGTGCGGGACGGGGCTGAAGGCTTTCTGGTGCCGACGCTCGGTGGTCCGCCCGGCCCAGTCGGAGAGACCATTGTTACGCGTCACGCCGCCCGGATCGACACGTATCAAGCCTATGTGGGCTCGATCGCCCAGCATACGGCGGTGCACGTCGGCTCAGCCGCCCGCGCGCTCAGCCAATTGATTGTGTCCCCCGACCTGCGCCGGCGAATGGGCGCCGCCGGACGCGCGCGCGTGCGCGACACGTTTGATTGGCCTGTCGTGGTTGGAGGATATAACGCCCTTGCCGACGAACTGGCGAACATCCGCAAAGCGGCCCCTGACCAAAAACCCGCGCATCGGATCAACCCGCTCAAGGGGGACCCATTTGTTGACTTTGCCGGCTTCGCAACACATCAGCTGACGCCACGCACCCGACTGCGGCTGCGCGCAGGCGCGTCGGTAACCGACCTCCAACGGGCCGCAGGCGTTCGTCTCGATGCCGCGTTTGCGGAGTGGCGCGGTGACTTGCAAGAGGCAACGCGCCTGGTCGAGCGCCTCGCGAAAGGTAATGTGTTGACGGCGCAGGAGTTGCTGGCCGATTTTCCGGTAGAACGGCATCCGGTTTTGCTGATGAGTTTGGCGTGGCTTGCCAAGCTCGGGATCGTCGATTGGCTCGAACCCGATTTGCAAGTCCTGCGCTTTTACTAATCGACAAATCAGGGATGGCATAGCCGGACCGGGTCCTCTTTCGTCCTCTTTTTGCATCCGTGCCCGTCCGTCCCCGTCCTCTGGCATCACGCAAACGCTCCCATTATCTTTAGACGCAAAGGAGAGCCCTGCCATGGACGATAAGACTCGCACCGAGCTTGAAGCCGCGGTCTACCGCCGGCTGGTCGCGCATTTGCGTGAGCGGACCGACGTGCAGAACATCGATCTGATGAATCTCGCCGGCTTCTGCCGCAACTGCCTGTCAAACTGGATGAAAGACGCGGCCGACGAACGCGGCGTTGCCATGAGCAAAGACGAGAGCCGGGCGACCGTCTACGGCATGCCCTATGACGAGTGGCGCGCCAAGTATCAGAAAGAAGCAACGCCAGAGCAACAGGCAGCGTTCGCCAAAGCGGCACCTAAACACTGAAATTTAACGCTGAAATCGCTTTCTGTGGACTGACCGCGCGCGCAGCTTGACCCTTGCGCTTCAGCCTCCGAACGTACGCGCCCGATCTGGGCGATTCGTGAGGAGTACCATGGCCACCAGCGCTGCTGCTGTCGTCGATGAGCAAACCGCAAAACCACTGATTGCCAAGGATCATCTCAAGGCCTTCATCGAACGCATCGAGCGTCTCGAGGAGGAGAAGAAGGCGATCGCTGACGATATCCGCGATGTCTATGCGGAAGCCAAGGGCAACGGCTTCGACGTCAAGGCGTTGCGCACGATCGTGCGCATGCGCAAGCAGGACAAGGACGAGCGCATGGAGCAGGAAACGATCCTGCAGACCTACATGGTCGCGCTGGGGATGCTGTGAGCCGAGGAGATCGGCCGTCCAATCGTTTTTATTAGCTTTGTTGCGAGGGCCGGGGCGCCGCCGCCCCGCGGCGCCCCGTAGCCCCACGCCCCCCCACCTATTGCTTGAGCATTGCCGACTGCGTTTTCGTCATGTGCACCGTCGCGAGAAACACGACGGCGCTGTCGCCGCTGAACCGGTCAGCGGTCGCGCCCTGTAGCGGATCATCGGAGAATGAGGTCGCCAACGCCGATTGCGGCTTGCGCATCAGCTCGCGCAACTGCTTGAAATCCGGAGCGCCGAGCAGCGTGGCATTCATGTAGTTCTGCAGATCCGGCGCGAACAGGATCGCGCGGGTCCACAGGTCGTCCGTATTCTGCACCTTGGCGGATGCGGCCACGATCGCGGCCCCTGGCGGGACCACAGCGCCTATCATCACTGGCTTCGGCTGGCTGCGCCCGGGGAACGTCTTCGGCACAACGGACTCGGCAGCCGGTGCGGATGCCGTGCGCGCGGATACACCCGTTTCCGACGCCGGCGCGTACGCCAGTCCGGCCGTGCGGATTGCGTCTGGAGACTCGTTCTGTGCCGCGTTGCTATCCGCACCCGGTGCACCGCCGTCGAGGCGTGCGAGCCCGGATCCCTGCTCCCATGGCCCGCGCGCTGATCCTGAGTTCTTGGTCGCGGCCACGGCGACGGCTGCGGGCGCCTGCTTGGGGCGCGCACGCGGCATCGGCGGCGTCGCGCTCCCGGCAGGCGGGTCCGCGGCGGCGACGGCTTGTGGCGGGATCGCGTTTTCCTCATCGTCATCGGTCGCGGCGGCGCTGCCAGCTCCCGCGGCATCAAGGGATGACTGCGACGGACGACCGCCGCGCTTCTCGACGTCCTGCAGTGCGAGCGCGTAGCCGGCTAACGGACGTCCGTCGTCGGGAACGTGGACGGTGCGCCCATCAGGAAACACACGCGCCAACTCTTCGCGGCTGATGCTCGGCCAGTGACGGACATTCCCGGTATCGAGATGCACGAAGGGTGAGCCGGACGTCGGATAGAACCCGACACCGCCGCGTTGCAGGCGCAGTCCGGCGTAGCGCAATTCCTTGAGCGATACGTCAGGGATATAGAAGTCCATCGCCTGTCCATGGGTGTGCAGACTGCCCTTGGCGACGCCGCTGCTGCGCTTGCGCAGCATTTCATTGGTCGCCGGCGCGCGATAGCCGCAGACAACTTCGATCGGCTTCTGGGCGTGAACCTCGCGCGTTACTTCCCAGATGATGTCGAACAGCTTCGGATCCATGTGGGTCGATTCCTGTCGCCGCCAGTCGCGCAGGAACCAGTCCAGCTTCTTCAGCGCCTCGTCGTCGTAGCGGCCATTGCGCTTGTAAGTAATCGTGATGTTTTCATCGGTGTGCATGTGGTGCAGCGAAATCGTGCGCGTCTCGCCCTCGGCGGCCGCAGTCCGCAAGCTCCCGTAACCGAATAGAATGCCCAGTGCGGCCAAGCCGAAACAGCCGGCGAGGCAGGATGCCTTGGTCAGCGCAGTCTTCAGGCGCGCGCGGTCGGCAGACATCGACGATCTCGCATAAAGACAGCACTCCCCATCGTGCGCAGCGGTATTCAGCCGCGACACGCACGTGCTCGTCTAAACCGGGATCGGTTAACGCTGGATTAGGCGTCCCCCACCAATCCCCCACCAAGGTCGAGTGTTGTTGATGAGTATGGCAAAAAAAAGTGCACAGTGATGCAATCCGCACACTCCGCACCCATCCTCCTAATCGAAATGGCCGGGGACAAGCCCCGGCCATCACGAAATTAGCGACGTTGGTTCAGAACGAATGAACCGTTAGCGATAGTAGCCGCGTCCCGGAACGTATGAGGGGGGCGCCTGCCGTCCGCCGCCACCGAAGAACATCTGGAACAAGCTCGGCGAGCTGCTGTAGGCCTGCGCCGTTGCGGTACGAGTGCGCTTCTTTTTGGCGGGGGCCGTGGTGTTGCTGGCCGTCGCAGAGCTGGTCGGCTCGCTGCTGTTGCTCGCCGCCTCGGCGCCGCTTGCTGCGGCCGGTGCGCTCGCCGTTTCAGAGCTGTTCGCTGCGGCGGGGCTGGTCGGTGCGGCAGGAGTGCTTGCCACGACCGGGTTGCTCGCCGGAGGCGGGCTGCTCGGGGCCGCCGCGGTGGTTGCCGCCGCAGCCTTGCTCTTCTTGCTGGAGCTGCTGGCGACCGTGGTGCTCGGCTGCACGCGGGCGACCGGGATATCGACGATGCTGCCGTGCTCGCTCTTGAGCGCCGCGATCAGACGCGCGTCTTCACCGTACACGTCGTCGCGGAACTCCAAGCGGCCGGCCTCATCCACGAACGCCGTCTGATAAGTAATGTGCACCGGGATCGGGTTCACGAACTTGATGTCGGTCTCGCTGCCCGCCGAAATCATGCGACGGATGCGGTCCTGCGAATAGGGCTCCGCAGCTCCGAGCGATGTCATCACCTCGGCATACTTCACCGGGTCCTGCACCCGCTGGCAGCCATGGCTGAATGCACGGCGGGTCAGCGCGAACAGGTTCTTGTCCGGGGTGTCGTGTTGATACACCAGGAATTGGTTGGGGAAGTTGAAGCGGATCCGGCCAAGCGCGTTGTGGTCGCCGGGCGGCTGCGTGATCGACACCTGACCGCCGCTGTAGCTCACCCGCAGCCCGTAGCGCGCGAGCACGCCCGGGTCGCGGGCCAATGCCGGCAGGTACTCGTTGTGCACGATCGACGGCGGCACGTGCCAGGTCGGATTGATGGTGATGTACTTCATCGTCTCAGTGAGCAGCGGGGTCGGCTTCGCCGGCTGGCCCACCACGACGCGTGTCTGCCAGAGCACCTGCTGATCGCGATAGACCTTCAGGGTGTAGTCCGGGATGTTCAACATCGAGAAGGCTTGGCCGAGGTCGTGCGACACCCAGCGCCAGCGTTCCATGTTGGCAACGACGATCTCGATCTCGCGCGAGTGATCGCGGCGCACGCCGTTCATGGCGTCGACGGTTGCGGCGGTGAGCTCGCCATTGGCGCGCAGTCCGCGCTCTTTCTGGAAGGCGGAGACTTCGTCAGCGAGCTCGCGGTCGTACACGTCGTCGTTCTTGGCCGGCAGGCCGAGGCGCTCGCGTAGGTCGGGGACACGCGCGTCATGAACGTCCGACTTTCCAAGCTTGAGTGCGGGTCCTTTGCCGATCTGGACCTGACCGGCAACGTTGCCGCCACGCAGCTCGGCCAGTTTCGTCTTCAGCCGCTGGTACAACGGATGCTGCGGATTGAACTCGGCGAGCGTCTTGGCGACGTCCTTGCTCTCGGCGATCTTCGCCAAGGCATCCGCCGGGTCGAGCATCTCGGCGTTGTAGGCGACTTCCTTGACAACGTGGTGCGGATTCACCCGTCCATTTTGAGCATGGTGAGCATAGGTCAGGAGCGTGGCCGTCATGCGCAGGTCGGCTTCGGCCGCCTGATCGGGGCTGGATGCCGTCTTGAAGGTCGGCGCCCGGTAATCCGCGGGGTCGAGGCCTTCCCGATCCACGGTGCCGAGATAAGCGATCGCCGCACGCGCGCTATCGGTCGCGGCGCCGTCCTTCGACCACACGGGGGCGAAGTTGTGTGCGGTGTAATAAGCCTGAGCGGCGGCAAAGTCCTTCTTGGCTGCGAACATGCGATCGGCGCGCGCGTCCAGCAGTTCTTTGATCTTGATCGCGACCGGGTCGGTCGGCACCGGGATTGCGTCAACGGCTTTCTGGTCCGGCGTGCTGGCGGGGGCGATGGTGTCCGGTTGCACGCCGCGCTGCTCGACAACGTCGGCAGGCGTCAAGGGCTTCACATCGGCCGGCTCCGGAACCGGCACGGCTGCCACAACAGTTTCAGACGTGATCAACCCCGCATGCGCAGCCACCCCGGCGGAAAGGGTGGCAGCGAGTGCGGTCGTGACCAGGAGGCGAAACTTGGCCATATAACTTCCTCCAGAGCGTCCGGGGGCAGGACGCTGGTTGCAGACGGCGGGCGTTATTCACCGAGCGGTATTCGCGCCAGCGAATTCGCGGATCGAACGAGCGAGAACTGTTTGATAATGTAACTCAAGCCGAGCTCAGGTTGGTGTGATATTGGCAACCGTTTTCCTAATTTTGTCTGAGTGTTGCCGGCAAGACACGCTCGAAACCTTTGTATAGGTTGCACGCCTTCGCCACGTCTTCGCCACAAGTTGCTGCAATGGCCAATACCCCCCTTGCGAGATGCCTGTATGCCGACGTCGCCGAGTCCCATCCAGAAAAAAGCCGCCAAACTCAAAAGAGTTTCCCCGAAAAATTCGCGCCCCAAACTCGGAGCGCTCCCGGAATGGAACCTGGCGGATCTTTATCCGGCGATGGATGCGCCGGAGGTTCGGCGCGATCTCGAGCGTGCCGATACGTATTCGGTTGCCTTCGAAGATGAGTTCAAGGGCAAGCTCGCCGCGCTGGCGAGCGGATCGGACGCGGGTGCGCGCCTCGCTGACGCGATCAAGCGCTACGAGACGATCGACGATCTGATCGGTCGATTGATCTCTTACGCAGGGCTCATTTATGCCGGCAACACCAGCGATCCGGTGCGCACCAAGTTTTATGGCGACGTGCAGGAGCGAATCACCGCAGCCTCCTCGCATTTGTTGTTCTTCACGTTGGAGCTCAACCGCATCGACGAGGATGTTTTGCAGGCTGCGATGCGCGAGGGACCGCTGGCGCACTATCGGCCTTGGCTTGAGGATGTCCGTCGCGAGAAACCCTATCAGCTCGAGGATCGGGTCGAGCAACTGTTTCACGAGAAGTCGGTGACCGCCTACGCGGCGTGGAACCGATTGTTTGATGAGACGATTGCGAGCCTGCGTTTCCGGGTTGGCGGTGAGAAGCTTGCACTCGAGCCGACGCTCAATCTCATGCAGGACCCGCAAGAGGCGGTGCGCAAAGAGGCCGCGCAATCGCTGGCGAAGACATTCAAGGAAAACTTGCGGCTCTTCACCTTGATCACCAACACGCTCGCCAAGGACAAGGAAATCTCCGACCGCTGGCGCGGCTTTGGCGACGTGGCCGCCTCACGCCATCTGGCCAACCGGGTTGAACCCGAAGTTGTTGAAGCGCTGGTCAGCACGGTGCGTGCTGCTTATCCGCGGCTCTCGCATCGCTATTACGCGCTCAAGGCCAAATGGTTCGGCAAGAAACATCTCGCGCACTGGGATCGCAACGCGCCGGTGCCCAAGGCCGCAACCCGGACAATTGCCTGGACGGAGGCGCGCGAAACCGTGCTCTCCGCCTATGGGGCGTTCTCACCGCGTATGGCATCGATCGCGGAGCGCTTCTTCGACGAACGCTGGATCGACGCGCCCTCTCGCCCCGGTAAGGCGCCCGGCGCGTTCTCGCATCCGACCGTGCCGTCGGCGCATCCGTATGTGTTGCTCAACTATCAGGGCAAGCCACGCGACGTGATGACGTTGGCCCACGAGCTTGGCCACGGCGTGCACCAGGTGCTCGCGGCGCCAAACGGTCCGCTGATGGCGCCGACGCCGCTCACGCTGGCGGAGACCGCGAGCGTGTTCGGCGAAATGCTAACGTTCCGCCGCCTCCTCGCTGCCACCACCGATACGAAGCAACGCAAGGCGATGCTCGCCGGCAAGATCGAGGACATGATCAACACGGTGGTGCGCCAGATCGCCTTCTACACGTTCGAGCGCAAGGTCCACATCGAACGAAAGAACGGCGAACTCACGGCGGACCGAATGTGTGAGTTGTGGCTCGAG
>JAFAXD010000634.1 GCA_019241285.1 Xanthobacteraceae bacterium
GAGCGCTACCGCGAGGGGTTGGCCGACGCATTGCGGCTCGGCCTGGAGAAGCAGGACGTGGCCGCACAGGCGCTGCTCGCGGAGGCGACCGCCGAGGCTCTGGCGACGCAAGGCCGCCGCGGGCAGGATTTGAACCTGCGACCCCCGCGTCCCGAACGCGGTGCGCCACCTGCGCCACACGAGCGCCGCACTGACTATGCGGAGGACTTGTCAGATCGCTATGTCCGCTTTCGGGTCAACCTTGGCCCTTCCGACGTAAGAACTCGATATCCGGTTGACTTCCCAAAGCGGACATTCAGTTGCGGGTTCTCACGAGTATGGGGGAGAGGTGCGGGTTTGGGCGGGAATACCTTATAAAAATCAAAGGCATGGTTAAGTTGTTGGTGCCCAGGAGAGGACTCGAACCTCCACGGCTATTAACCACTGGTACCTGAAACCAGCGCGTCTACCAATTCCGCCACCTGGGCTTGCGGCACACACATAGGGGCTGGGGTTTTCGATTGTCAACGCGGCCGCGACGGCGCAACTCACTATACACCTGCCCGACGATCCTGTATTCGGCAGCGCACCTAATCCGGGGCCTCCCCCAATGAACGTCCAGAACCAAGTCGACACCCTGGTGACCGTATTCGGTGGCTCGGGCTTTCTCGGCCGCCATGTCGTCCGCGCGCTGGCCAAGCAATATTTTCGCATCCGCGTGGCTGTCCGGCGCCCGGATCTCACCGGGCACCTGCAGCCCTTAGGCCGGGTCGGCCAAATTCATGCAGTCCAGGCCAACCTGCGGGATCCGGCATCCGTCGCAGCGGCGGTGCGCGGCGCAAGCATCGTCATCAATCTCGTCGGAATCCTGTTCGAGCGCGGCCGCCAGCGCTTCGAGACCGTGCAGGCGATCGGCGCCGAGACGGTGGCGACCGCGGCCGCAAGCCAGGGCGCACAGATGATCCACGTGTCGGCGATCGGTGCTGATGCGCACTCGCCCGCGCATTATGCGCGCAGCAAAGCGGAGGGCGAGCGGCGCGTTCTTGCGGTCACACCGACAGCGACAATCTTTCGGCCGTCGATCCTGTTTGGCCCCGACGACGATTTCTTCAACAAATTTGCCTCGCTAGCGCGCTTTATGCCGGCGCTTCCGTTGGTCGGCGGCGGCCACACCAAGTTCCAGCCGGTCTTCGCCGGCGACGTTGCCGCCGCGATCACCAAGGCAGCGCTGGGCGAAACAACGCCGGGGACCACCTATGAACTGGGCGGACCGGAAACATTCAGCTTTCGCGAGCTGATGGAGTACGTGCTGGCCGCGACCGAGCGCCGCCGTTTGCTCGTCTCCCTGCCGTTCGGGCTCGCGCGTATGCAGGCGAGCTTTCTGCAATTCCTGCCCAAGCCTCCGCTCACCCCGGACCAGGTGGACCTGTTGCGGACTGATAATGTGGTCTCGGAAGCTGCCGCGCGCGAAGGCCGCACCCTCGAGGGACTCGGCATTCATCCCGAAGCGGTGCAGGTGATCGTGCCGACGTATTTGTGGCGGTTTCGCAAGACCGGCCAGTTCGGTGCCAGAATGGCGTGATGGTCTGCGCCAATGGCGACGCCGATTACCAATATTGAGGATCTGCGCGTTCTGGCCCGGCGGCGCGTTCCCAAAGCACTGTTTGAATATGTGGATGGCGGCTCCTACGACGAGCTGACGTTGCGTGCCAACCGAGCGGACCTCGACGCGGTCAAGTTGCGGCAGCGGGTCTTGGTCGATACGTCGCAGCGGGATCTGACGACGGCGTTGCTGGGCGAAAAGGTGGCCATGCCGGTCGCCATCGCCCCGACGGGACTGACCGGCCTCATCCACGGCGACGGCGAAATCCTAGCCGCACGCGCAGCTGAAGCCGCTGGCTTGAAATTCTGCCTATCCACGCTCTCGATCTGCGCGCTCGAGGACGTCGCGAGCGCCGTCAAGCAACCGATCTGGTATCAGCTTTACGTATTCAAGGACCGCGGCTTTGCTCGCGCCATGATCGAGCGCGCGACCGCGGCGCGATGCTCGGCGATGTTCCTCACCGTCGATCTTCCCTATCGGGGGCAGCGGCACGCCGACATCAAGAACGGCCTCACGGTGCCGCCGCGGCTCACGCTGCGCAATTGCTGGGATATTGCCACCAAGCCGGCTTGGGCGATGGGCGTGCTGATGAGCAAGCGTAAGTCGTTTGGCAATCTCGAAACATATCTCGGCAGCGCGCCTGGATATGCGCCGACAGTCCTGAAAACTGGATCGTGGGCCACCAGCAATTCCGATCAGAGCCTGAACTGGCGCGACCTCGATTGGATACGCGAACGCTGGAAGGGCAAGCTGGTGCTCAAAGGCATCCTGGACGTGGAGGATGCCAAGCGGGCTGCGGACGAAGGGGTCGACGGCATCGTCGTCTCGAACCATGGCGGGCGCCAGCTGGATAGCGCATCCGGATCAATCTCAGTCCTGCCGCACATCGTTGACGCAGTCGGCGATCGGCTCGAAGTTTTGTTCGATGGCGGCGTGCGCTCGGGTCACGATGTGTTCAAGGCTTTGGCCCTCGGCGCGCGCGGCTGTCTGATTGGTCGCGCCTATTTGTACGGGCTTGCCGCCATGGGGCAGGCCGGTGTCGCAGCGGCGGTCGAGGTGATCCGCGAAAGCTTCGACAACGCCATGATCCTGACCGGCACCACAAACGTGGCGCAGATCACACGCGACAAGCTCTATCGCGCGCCGCTGAAGAACTGATCTTCAGCCCTACCCTCCCAGGCCGAGGATCAGGCCGATCAATCCGAGACCTCCGACGATCAGTCGCCAAAAGCCGAACAATGCAAAACCGTGCCGGGACACATATCCCAGGAACGTCTTCACGACGATCCAACCAAAAATGAACGACGTGATGAAGCCGACGGCAATCACCAACACATTGCTGCCGCTCAGGTGTGCGCCGCTCTTGTAGAGATCATAGGCGAACGCACCGACCATCGTCGGCATGGCCAACCAGAATGAAAATTCGGCGGCCGTGCGCCGATCCGCGCCGAGCAGCATCGCCGATACGATCGTGGCACCTGAGCGCGAGACGCCCGGGATCATCGCCGCGCACTGGAACACGCCGATCAACAAGTAGGTCGGTAGCGAGAACTTGGTGACGTCGTGGTATTTCGGCTTAAGTGGCAGAGTATCGATCCAAAACAACACGCCGGCGCCAAGGATCAGCGTTATGCAGACAATCCAAGGATTGAACAAAACTGTTTTGATGAAGTCATGCGCGATCGCACCAACCACGGCCGCAGGCAAAAACGCAATCAATACGCCGATGACGAACCGACGTGACGTTGCGTCGGTGAAGAATCCCAGCGCCAGCTGCCACAGCCGCGTGAAATAGATCGAGAGTAGCGCCAGGATGGCGCCGAGCTGGATCAACACCGCAAACGTCTTGCCGAAATCCTCGTCGGCAAATCCGAAGAAGTGCTCGACCAGCAGCAAATGACCCGTCGATGATACGGGAAGATATTCGGTCAGGCCTTCGACAATCCCCAGAATGCCGGCTTTGATCAGGTCAAACAGCATCGAGCGCATCTCCCAGGGTGGAATGGACGTGCGCTTGTGGCCCAAGCCGGGCGCCGGAGCAACGAAAAACCGCCGGTAGAGTCGCACTCCCCGCGTGAAGAAATCTCGCCCTGGCAGTACTGGCGCCTCTTAACGATTTGTGTACCGTTGCCCAGCAATTGTCCCGCCTCACGTCTCCGCTGGTCCGCCATCCGCAATGTTGACGTTGTTCCACCACCCGCTCTGCCCATTTTCGCGTTTTGCGCGTCTGGCGCTCGCGGAATACGGATTGACAGTTCAGCTCGTCGAAGAGCGCGCATGGGATCGCCGCACAGAATTTCTGACGCTCAACCCGGCCGGAACAACCCCGGTCGTGGTCGAGGAGGGTGTGCCGCCCATCCCGGACACGCGCATTCTTGCGGAGTATCTGGATGAAACCCGCGGCGACACTCTCGGCGATCACCGCCTGTTACCAGTCCCGATGGATGCCCGCATTGAGGTGCGCCGGCTGTTCGCCTGGTTCAATGACAAATTCGCCAGCGAAGTGAGTGGCCCACTGACGGTGGAACGCATTTTCAAGCGGCATATGCCCCGAGACCAGGGCGGCGGGCCGCCTGACATTTTCGCCATTCGCGCGGCGCTCGCTAACATTCGCTATCATTTGGCTTATGTGGGGTGGTTGGCGCGTACCCGTGATTGGCTTGCGGGTGACCGGATGAGCTACGCCGATCTCGCCGCAGCCGCGCACCTGTCGGTGGTCGACTATTTGGGTGATGTTCCGTGGGACGAGGACGAAGCCGCGAAAGCCTGGTACGCACGGGTGAAGTCACGCCCGTCGTTCCGGCCGCTGCTGGCCGACACCCATGCGGGCATTCCGCCATCCAAGACATACGCAGACCTGGACTTCTGAGCGACCTGCAGCGGGTCAAGGCGGCGCTGCGCGAAACCGCACGCGAACACGGCTTTGACGCCGTGCGCATTGCATCACCAGATGCCGCGCCGCTCGCCAAAGGGCGATTGCGTCAGTTCTTGGCCGAAGGCGCCCACGGGGACATGGGCTGGTTGGCTGACGAGCGCCGCGGCGACCCACTGGCGCTCTGGTCGGAGGTACGTGCGGTCATCCTCCTCGGCCTCAACTATGGTCCGGACCGAGATCCTCTGGCGATCTTGGAGAAACCCGAACGGGCCGCCATCTCCGCCTACGCCCAGGGCGACGACTACCACGATCTCATCAAGCCTCGACTGAAAAGCATTGCTAGATGGCTCGTGGCAACGGCCGGCGGTGACGTCAAAGTGTTCATTGATACGGCCGCGCTGATGGAAAAACCCCTCGCGGCCGCCGCTGGGCTTGGCTGGCAGGGCAAGCACACCAACCTGGTGTCCCGTCAATTTGGATCTTGGCTTTTCATCGGCGCGATTTTTACGACGCTGCCGTTGCACCCTGATAAGGCCGAGGATGATCATTGCGGCAGTTGCCGGGCGTGCCTCGACATCTGTCCCACCGCCGCATTCCCAGCGCCCTATCGGCTCGATGCGCGGCGCTGCATCTCCTATCTCACGATCGAACACAAAGGGCCGATCGCGCGCGAGCTTCGTCCGCTCATGGGCAACCGCATCTACGGATGCGACGATTGTCTGGCCGTCTGCCCTTGGAACAAATTCGCCCGCGCGGGCCGCGAGGCCAAGCTCGCCGCCCGCACAGCGCTACAAGAACCCGAGCTGCGCAAGCTGGTCCACCTCGACGATGCGGCGTTTCGTGCGCAATTTGCGAAAACCGCTATTAAGCGCATCGGCCGCGATCGTTTCGTGCGCAACGTGCTGATCGCAATTGGCAACAGTGCAAACCCGGCGCTTGCCGCCGAGGCCGAACCGCTCCTATCTGATCCTTCTCCGCTCGTCCGCGGCGCGGCTATATGGGCGCTGGGACGGCTCGCGCCGCAACGCCTTGCCGTTACTGCGCAAGGGCGCGAGCGGGATGTGCCGGACGTCGAAGAGGAATGGAACGCGGCGGTCAGAACTCACTCACAGCTGTGATCAGGCGCTCGATGTCCTCCGTGCGCGACAGCCGATGGTCACCATCCTTGACCAAAGTGAGGACCACATCATCCTGCGCCAATCGCGAGACCAGCTCGACCGCATGACCCCATGGCACATCCGGATCAAGAACGCCCTGCAGAATGCGCACGGGGCAGCCGGTCTCGATCATGCCGCCCAGCAACAAGTGCGCACGGCCATCTTCGATCAATCTCCGGGTAATCGGATATCCATCCGCTTCATATTGGGACGGACGGATCCATACCCCCTTGGTTTCCAGCTCGCGTTTGATCTTTGCTGGAAGCTTGCTCCACATCAGGACTTCGGTGAAATCGACAGCCGGGGCGATGAGCACCAATCCGGCAAGAGATTCGGCGGCGCCACGCCGTTTGAGTTCGCGCGCGAGCAGCAGCGCCAGCCATCCGCCCATCGAGGATCCAACGACCACTTGTGGGCCTCGGCAGAAGTGCTCGAACACAGCGACACTTTCCTCGAGCCACCGCGTCATGGTTCCGTCGAGAAACTCGCCTCCGGACTGACCATGGCCTGAATAATCAAAGCGCACGCAGGCGCGGTTGGCATTGCGCGCCCATGCAGCAAGCGCTTGTGCCTTGGTTCCGCGCAAATCGGACTTGAAGCCGCTGAGCCAGAAGATCCCGGGTGCCTCACCGGGCTGAGCCGCAACGGCTATCGCCCGCTGGTCAGACCCGGGACCGATCTCCAGGAATTCGATGCTGGGGTCCGACATAGACGCATTCTCGATGGCGCGGGTTGGGGCGCCGTGGAAGGGGCGGCTTATACGCCCGCGAAATATGTCGTGTCACGGCCGTTGACTTGAGCCGGGATTATACCGATTGTCTTGGGGTTGAGTTTTCCGTAGGGCCGGAAAACCCGGCATTCCGTGCAACAATAGAGGAGTTTTTCGCCATTCGCCGTCCGATGAGAACCGCGCCGCCTGTCCAAAAAGACGGTCCGCGCATCAACGAGGAGATCAACGCTCGCCAAGTACACCTGATCGACAAAGACGGTAGCAACCGGGGCAATGTGTCGATTTCGGAAGCAATAGCCTTCGCCCAGGCCGCCGGTCTCGATCTGGTCGAGATCGCACCCAACGCCAGCCCACCGGTTTGCAAGCTGCTCGATTTTGGCAAATTCAAATACCAGGAGCAGAAGAAGGCCGCCGAGGCGCGTAAAAAGCAAAAGGTCGTCGAGGTCAAGGAAATCAAATTTCGTCCAATGATCGACGATCACGATTACGACGTGAAGATGCGCTCGATGCAGCGGTTCTTCGAAGAGGGCGACAAGGTCAAAGTCACGTTGCGCTTCCGAGGCCGTGAAATGGCTCACCAGGAGCTGGGGGCCAAGCTTTTGGACCGCGTACGCGACGACACTTCCAAATTCGCCAAAGTCGAACAAGACGCCCGCTTTGAAGGGCGGCAGATGGTCATGGTCTTGGCACCCCGATAAGCGCCAGCCTGTCCTGACAATCCCTCCCCACGCCCGCTGCAAATTCGACGCCGCGGGCGATTGTCTTTTGCGACCTGCTCTGCCATAAACCGCCCTTCCATCGCCCGGCCAAAGGGCTGCCGTGGCGATGGAAAAGGCCTCAAGCGACGACGAGCGTCCTTTTTGGACGGAGGCGTCCCCAGGTAGCGGGATCCGCCGGGAGCGTTGCTTGGCATATCGACCGCTCACAAAGGAGAGCCAAATGCCCAAGCTGAAGACGAAGTCGGGCGCGAAAAAGCGCTTCAAGGTTACTGGAACCGGGAAGGTTCTGTATCAGCAGTCCGGCAAGCGCCACGGCATGATCAAGCGCAGCACGAAGCAGGTCCGCGACCATCGCGGAACCAAGGTGCTGTTCAAGACCGATGGCGACAACATCAAGAAATACTGGTTGCCGAACAGCTGACCCGGTGGCTGACCCGCTGGGTATTTCAGGACATTTCTCGGATACAGGAGATCGACGATGGCCCGCGTCAAACGGGGTGTAACCACCCACGCAAAGCACAAGAAGGTTCTCAAGGCGGCCAAGGGTTATTTCGGCCGCCGCAAGAACACGATTCGCATCGCCAAACAGGCAGTTGAGAAGGCCAACCAATACGCTTACCGGGATCGCAAACGGCGCAAGCGAACGTTCCGCGCCTTGTGGATCCAGCGGCTCAATGCAGCGGTACGCGAGTTCGACCTGACTTACAGCCGATTCATCGCTGGCTTGAATAAGGCGGAGATCACGCTTGACCGCAAGGTGCTCTCGGATCTCGCCATTCAAGAGCCTGCGGCGTTCGCAGCCATTGTGGAGAAGGCGAAGGCCGCGCTCGCGGCTTGACCGACCATGATCGACCGGGCCTACGTCAGGCGCATGGCGCGCTATAACCGTTGGCAAAACCAGAACCTCTTCGGCGTTGCCGATCGCCTGTCGGATGAGGAACGCCGGCGCGACCGTGGCGCTTTCTTTGGGTCGATCCACAAGACGCTGAGCCACTTAATGTGGGCCGACCAGATCTGGATGAGCCGGCTCACCGACATGCCCGCGCCGACAGGCGGCATTCCGGAATCGCTCTCGCTCTACCCGGAATGGGACTTGCTGCGAAGCGACCGCGCGGCGCTTGACGAGCGGATCATTGGTTGGGCGGACGACCTGGACGAAGCCGCGCTTGCGGGCGACCTGACTTGGCATTCCGCCGCGGCGAAGCGCGAGGTTGGCAAACCGACTTGGCTCCTGGTGACGCACATGTTCAATCACCAGACTCATCACCGCGGCCAAGTGCATTGCATGCTAACCCAAGCTGGCGGCAAACCACACGATACCGACTTGGCCTTCATGCCGGAGTGAGGCTGTGCCCGACATCGACGCGCTCGAACAGGAACTCAATCAGGCAATCGCTGCTGCCGGCGATGAAGCCGCGCTGGAGGCTGTCCGTGTCGCCGCGCTTGGCCGCAAGGGTTCTGTTTCAGAGCTTTTGAAATCGCTCGGCGCCATGACCCCGGACGAACGCCGTCAGCATGGACCGCAAATTAACGGACTAAAGGATCGCATCACAGCTGCCCTCGCGGCCCGCAAAACCGGCCTTGCGGAGGTCGCGCTAGAAGCGCGGCTGAATACGGAGACTGTCGACGTCACCTTGCCGGTTCCGGATTTGCCGACGGACTCCGGCCGCATCCATCCAATCAGTCAGGTGATCGACGAATTGACGGCGATCTTCGCCGATATGGGTTTCGCGGTTGCCGAGGGGCCGGATATCGAGACCGACGATTTGAACTTCACCAAACTGAACTTCCCCGAGGCCCATCCGGCCCGCGACATGCACGATACATTCTTCTTCAACCCGAAGCCGGACGGCTCGCGCTTGCTACTTCGCACCCATACCTCGCCGGTACAGGTACGGACCATGCAAACGCAGAAGCCGCCGATCCGCGTGATCATTCCGGGCCGCACATACCGAAGTGATTCAGACCAGACCCACACCCCGATGTTCCACCAAGTCGAGGGGCTGGTGATCGATAAGAGCTCACACCTTGGCCACCTCAAATGGATTCTAGCCGAGTTCTGCAAGGCGTTCTTCGAGGTGGACGATGTGAAGATGCGGTTCCGCCCGTCGTTCTTCCCGTTCACCGAGCCCTCACTCGAGGTCGATATCCAATGCCGTCGCGACAAAAACGAAATCCGGTTTGGTGAGGGCGAGGATTGGCTGGAGATCCTCGGCTGCGGGATGGTGCATCCCAATGTGCTGCGCAATTGCGGGCTCGATCCTGATGAGTATCAAGGTTTTGCCTGGGGCATGGGGATCGATCGTATCGCCATGCTCAAATATGGCATGCCCGACCTGCGCGCTTTCTTTGAGGCCGACGTGCGCTGGCTCGCCCACTACGGGTTCCGCCCGCTCGATTTTCCGACGCTCGCTGGGGGATTGAGTTCGTGAAGTTCACCCTCGCCTGGCTCAAAGAGCATCTCGAGACGGGAGAACCGCTCGACCGACTTGTCGACAAGCTCACGATGATTGGGCTTGAGGTCGAGCGCGTCGACGACAGGGCCAAGACGCTTGCGCCATTCACGATTGCGCGGGTGATCTCGGCCGAACAGCATCCCAATGCGGATCGGCTGCGCGTTTGCATTGTCGACACCGGAACGGGCGATCCCGTCCAGGTGGTCTGTGGCGCCCCAAACGCGCGCGCTGGCATGACTGGGGTATTCTCACCGCCTGGATCATTCATTCCCGGCAAGGACCTGACGCTCGGCGTCGGCAAGATCCGCGGTGTTGAAAGCCGAGGCATGCTGGTCTCCGAATTTGAGCTGCAGATCTCGGATGATCACGAAGGCATTATCGACCTGCCCGCGGATGCTCCGGTAGGAGCGAACTATGCGGCCTGGGCCGGCCTCGACGATCCGATGATCGAGATCAATCTGACACCCAACAGGCCCGATTGCACCGGCGTCAGCGGTGTGGCGCGCGACCTTGCCGCGGCGCGGATGGGCAAGCTCAAGACGGTTCCCGTGGCGCCCGTGGCCGGTGCGTTTCCGTGTCCGGTAAGCGTTTCCCTCGATTTCGGTTCTACGCCTTCGCTCTGCCCCGGCTTCGCGTTGCGCCTGGTGCGCGGCGTGAAGAACGGGCCGAGCCCCGACTGGCTCCAGCGCCGGCTGATCGCAATTGGGCTACGCCCGATCAATGCATTGGTCGATATCACCAACTACATCACCTACGACCGCGCACGGCCTTTGCACGTATTTGATGCGGCCAAAGTGACCGGTGATCTCGTGGTTCGACGGGGGCGCATCGGCGAGACCCTCGTGGCCCTCGACGGCAAGACCTACACCCTCGACGACAGCATGTGTGTCATTGCCGATGCGCACGGCGTGGAATCGCTCGCCGGCATCATGGGAGGCGAGGCGAGCGGGTGCTCAGCGGAAACGACCGATGTGCTGATCGAATCGGCGTTGTGGGACCCGATGAACATCGCGCAAACCGGCCGCAAGCTCGGCATCAACTCGGACGCACGTTATCGCTTCGAGCGCGGGGTTGACCCTTCATTCGCGATCCCAGGACTGGAACTCGCGACGCGGATGGTTCTGGATCTCGGTGGCGGTACGCCCTCGAGCATCACAGCTGTCGGAGATTTCAACCCGCCGCAGCGCGTAATTGAATTTCCGTTGCGCGAGGTCGAGCGCCTCGGCGGACTTCGCGTCGATCCGGCCGAAGTCGGCCGGATCCTCCGTGACATTGGCTGTAGCGTCGCCGGCAACGGGCCGTCCTTACGGGTGACCGTTCCATCGTGGCGCCCAGACATCGAGGGCAAGGCTGACCTCGTCGAAGAGGTGGTGCGCCTCGTCGGCGTGGAGCAAATCCAACTTGCACCGTTCGATCGGGGCGACGGACCGCGCAAGCCGGTCCTCACATCGATCCAACGGCGGACCCGCCGGGCGAAACGCGCACTTGCGGCGCGCGGACTGGTGGAAGCCGTGACGTGGTCATTCGTCTCCAAGCCGCAAGCCGAACTGTTCGGCGGCGGCAAACCCGATCTTGCGCTCGCCAACCCGATTGCGAGCGACCTCTCGGATATGCGGCCAAGCCTCATTCCCGGGCTTGTCATGGCAGCCCAACGCAATGCGGACCGAGGCTTTCCGGACGTCGCGCTGTTTGAGGTCGGCCAGATCTTCCAGGGTGACCAGCCGGAGCAACAGCTCACCGCTGCCGCAGCCGTGCGGCGTCACCGCGCAAAGCCGACGGGCGGACGACACTGGTCGACTGGCGGCCATGAGGTCGATGTGTTCGACGCCAAGGCAGATGCGCTTTCGCTGTTGGCAGCGGCCGGCGCACCGGTGCAGTCCATGCAGATCGTCGCTGGTGGACCTACTTGGTTGCATCCTGGGCGCTCAGGCACGATCCAAATCGGGCCGCAGAATGTGCTTGGTTGGTTCGGGCAATTGCATCCCAAGACTCTGCAGGTGCTGGGCGCCGACGGTCCGCTGGTCGCGTTCGAGGTGTTTCTGGAGCGCATTCCCGAACCAAAGGCCAGGGCAACGCGCGCGAAGCCGCAGCTCGAGCTCTCCCCGTTCCAACCGGTGGAGCGCGATTTTGCTTTCGTGGTCCCGCGCACGGCGCGAGCCAGCGATATCGTGCGCGCCGCGCAAGGCGTTGATCGCAAACTCATCACCAACATCAACGTATTTGATGTGTATGAGGGTCCGGGAATCGACCCGGACAAGAAGTCTGTTGCCATCGCGGTGACATTGCAGCCCCGTGAAAAGACGATGACCGATGAGGAGATCGACGCGATATCCGCCAAGATCATTGCAGAGGTGGGCAAGCGCGCGGGCGCTGTACTGCGCGGCTAAGCCTGATCGGTTGAAAGCCTGACGACGGGTCCGTCGGGCTATTCACATCCCGCGCCCACGCACGCCTTCTCAAGCTCGGGAAATGGCTTGTAGGCCGCCCACGAACACTGCTCAGGTGTCGCCTGCAGAAACTGAGTCATGTGGCCCTGGTAAAAGTAAACAAGCCGCTCGGTCAGACCGGTATACCCGGGAGAATCTGACATTCTCGGATTGTATCGGACACAAACGGCATAGCGCTCCGCATTATCGATCTGTCGCAGTGTCGGATCCGTAATGCTCGCCTCCCGCGCACCGATCAGTTTGTCCTTTTTGAGGGACTCGATGATGAGCTTCTTGTAGTCGGTCGGAAAAACATTGGCTTCGATCTTGGCCGGATCAGTCGAACAGGCGCTCAGCACAACAATCAGAAACAATAGCCACGACTGCGGTCCAGCAATTTTCATGATCATGTCGTCTCCTGCCCCGGCGACAAGTATCTACTTGGTATCGGTCAACGCGCCCTTTGTTGTACGCGCGGGCGCTGTGGTGTTTCGGGTGGAGGAGCGGCAATAGCACCAATACGTCGGAGCGCGTCGACGGCAGCACGGTCGCCAGATTCCCACGCGCCGCCGACTGTACCCCATAAGGTTTCGTGAACAGCCTCGCCCGCGAACCAAAGGCGGTTGTTGACCGGCTCCATCAGGACGCGTCGGGACGGTTGACCGCCTACCGTGGCGCACGAAAAGGATCCCAGCACCCACGGCTCGTTGTACCAGCGGGTCGCACTCGCCCGCTTCACCAATTTGTTGAAATTGCTTCCATAGAGATCCCCCAGCCACTTGGTTGCGAAATCGACCATCTCTTCTTCACCGCGGACGGCGAGATCGCGCCCGAATTTCCCGCCGACATCAACGATGCACAGAGACGTCCCGGACACATTGGCCAAGAGGCCGGCAGTGTGAGTGTTGTTGGATTTCTCAAACATGAGATCATCGGCCTGCAGTGCGAGCGGATTGTCAGGAAGGTCGAGCGCGATATGCTCATAGCTGCCGAGTGGCAGCTTGCTGATGGCATCCTGCTGACGCTTGGGCAGATCGGGAATGAACTTGATCTTGCCTGCGGCCAGCGCCCCAGTCGATGCCGTAACGATCGCGGCACGGGCCCGGATCACCCCTTTCGCCGTGTCGATTTCCACCCCCTGGCGGCCGGTCCATTCGATGCGCCGCGCCGGTGTTCCTAGTTGGACCTGAAGCCCGCCGGTGAACTTCGCCAAAAGACCACCGTATCCGATTTTGGAGAACGCATCGATGTCACGTTCATCGGATTTCGTGAAATCCACCGCCGATACTTCGCTGAGGTCCCTGCCGCAGCTATATGGGCCAAGCACGAAATCGATCGTGGAACGCCAATCCCCGAGATCTTTTGGCAATGCTTGTGCACAGGATATGTCGGCTTTGCGTGCCGCATCGGCGATGGCGCGCTCGCTACGAACCGAGAGCGCGAGGTACTCTTCAAGCTCGCCCTCCCGCGCATATCGGCGCCCGATGCGAATCCGCTGGCCGCGTGGCGCCGCATAGGTCGGCAATCCGTTTTGCTTTGCCAATTTCGCGACCGGATTGATATCCGGCATGTGTATCCAATGTGCGCCAACGTCGTAGGGAACGCCGAAGATGCTGTTGTTTGTGATGCAACGACCGCCAACGACATCGTTAGCTTCCAACAAGGCGTAGCGCCGGTTGGTCGCCGCAACCCGGCGAGCTGCCGCAATGCCGGCGGCACCCGCACCGATGATGGCGATATCGACATCCCCTGAGGCGGGAACGGCCCCAAGTGCAGGATTTGTCACGGCTGCGGCCGCGGCCGCGGCCAGAAAGGAACGACGGTTGACGGTCATGGTTGTTCTTGCATTGTTCCGACCGGGTTGCTCCCAACGACGATACCCGCACATCCCGTGCTCAACATCGAGGCAATCTCATGATTGAAGCCGCCATCCAGGCGCTCGAGCAAATGGTGACACCGCCGTTTCGTACGGTGCTGCTCAAATCTGCGGGCCTTGCCCTGGTGTTTCTCGTGGTGCTCGGGGTCGCGCTGGACCGCCTCCTGATCTGGCTCTCCGGAGCGGGCGGACAATGGCTTGAGAGCACGTTGGGTACGCTTGTTCATTGGCCGGTGGTTATCCTCGGCTGGCTGATCGCGATCGCCCTCGGACTCGGGCTCGTCGTCGGGGCAATCTTCATCATGCCAGCGATCACCTCGCTGGTGGTTGGCTTCTTTTCCGACGAAATCGCCGCATTGGTGGAAAGCGAATACTACCCGGCCGATCCGCCCGGCCTGCCGCTGCCGCTGATGCTCGCCAGCGTCGAGGCGGTGAAGGCGGCACTTATCGCTCTCGTGGTCTATCTCTGCGCCATTCCTTTTCTCCTCGTCGCCGGACTGGGCGCGGTGATCTTCTTCCTTGCCACAGCCTACATCCTCGGCCGGCAATATTTCGAGCTCGCTGCCATGCGGTTTCATCCTGTGCCCGAGGCGAAAGCGCTCCGCTTCGCTCACAGAGGCACAATCTTCGTGGCTGGGATGCTGATCGCCGGTTTCGTATCCCTGCCGATTGTCAATCTGGCGACCCCCCTGTTTGGAATGGCCTTTATGGTGCATCTGCACAAACGCCTCATGCCTGGCCCAGCCCGGTACATTCCGCACGGCAGGGCTTAGACCGTCTTCTCCGGCCAGCGGCAGAGGTCGCTGATGATGCATTTCTCGCACAACGGCCGGCGAGCCAGGCAGGTGTAGCGCCCGTGCAGGATGAGCCAGTGATGAGCATGCCGCTTGAAATGGTCAGGCACGACCTTCTCCAGGTTCATTTCGACCTCAAGCGGCGTTTTGCCCGGCGCGAGCCCGGTGCGATTTCCCACCCGAAATATGTGGGTATCAACTGCGATCGTTGGTTCGCCGAACGCAATATTGAGCACCACGTTTGCCGTCTTGCGTCCAACTCCAGGCAATGCCTCCAGCGCCTCGCGCGAGGGGGGTACGACGCCGCCATGCTCATTGATGAGCTTCTGCGATAGCGCGATCACATTTTTGGCTTTGGTGCGATAGAGCCCGATGGACTTGATGTAGTCGCGCACCCTCGCTTCGCCGAGCGCCACCATTTTGGCGGGCGTGTCCGCGGCCGCGAACAGGGCGGGCGTGGCCTTGTTGACCCCCGCATCCGTCGCCTGTGCGGATAGCACGACGGCGATCAACAGGGTGTAGGGATCGACATGCTCAAGCTCGCCGCGAGGCTCGGGATTGGCCTTCCGAAACCGGGAAAAGGCCTCTTCGACCTCGGCCGGGGTCCACGGCTTCGTCTGTCCACGTTTGCGGCTCGCCCCGCGTGTCTTGGCCACCCTAGCCGCGGCTTTAGGCTTCGGAGTCAGTGTCCGGGAGGTCGTGCGCTGCGCCATGCTGCTCCGTATAATGAACCGGCATGACCCCCGGCAATGAGCAAGCGGACGAACCCACCCTATTTTCGGCGATACTCACGCCGCATCGGTCGCTCACCGCCAGCGGCTTCCTGATTTTAATGATCGCGATCGGCGGGTTGAGTTTTGCGGCCGGAATAACGTTCTTGCTGCTCGGCGCCTGGCCGGTGTTCGGATTTTTCGGTCTCGACGTGCTGCTGGTTTATCTGGCGTTTCGCATCAATTACCGGAGCGCCACAGCGTTCGAGGAAGTCTCCGTTACGACCTCTGAGCTGAAGGTGCGCAAGGTAACGCATCGTGGTCAGGTCACGGAATGGACGCTAAACCCCGTTTGGGTGCGCCTCGACCGCGAGACGCATGAGGAGTTCGGACTCCAGCGGCTGTACCTGGTCTCACGCGGGCGCAGATTTCCGATCGCTACCTTTTTGTCGCCGGGAGAAAAGGCAAGTTTTGCGTCCGCGCTTGGTGCGGCGATCAACACCGCGAAGCGCGGGCCCACGCGCACAGAGATCTAGACCACTTCCGCGGCTATGATCTGCCGTTCAGCCACGGTTGAATCGGTGTTCAACCGATAGATCAGCGGCACTCCGGTCGCCAGCTCCCGCCTCACGATCTCCTGCGGCGATAGATGATCCAGCACCATCACCAGCGCCCGCAAACTGTTGCCGTGCGCGCTCACCAAGGTGCGTTCACCGCGCAAAACGCGCGGAAGGATTGCTTGCACATAGTAGGGCAGAACCCGCGCGGCCGTGTCCTTGAGACTTTCGCCGCCTGGGGGAGCGACGTCATATGAACGCCGCCAGACATGCACCTGCTCCTCGCCCCACTTGCGCCGCGCGTCATCCTTGTTGAGACCTGATAGGTCGCCGTAGTCCCGCTCATTAAGCGCTTGGTCGCGCAGGACGGAAATGCTACGCTGGTCCAGTTCCTCGAGCATCAGGTCGAGGGTGCGCTGGGCTCGCGTGAGCGCCGACGTGAACGCAATATCAAACCTCAGCCCGAGCGCCTTGAGCTGACGTCCCGCAGCGCGGGCTTCAGCGACGCCCTTGTCGGTAAGACCAACATCGCGCCAGCCGGTGAATAAATTCTGCAGGTTCCACTCGCTTTGGCCATGACGCACGAGAACAAGGAGGCGATCGGTCATTTGAGTTCCGATTGGTTGCGATTCAGAAGCCACTCAACCCCAATACATCGGCCATCGAGTAAAGGCCGGGCTTTTGTCCTTTCGCCCATTGTGCTGCCTTCAGCGCACCGCGGGCGAAGATCATGCGGTCCTCCGCCTTGTGCGTAAGTTCGACGCGTTCGGACGGGCCGGCGAAGATGACCGTGTGGTCGCCCACCACGGTTCCACCGCGTAGCGCCGCAAAGCCGATATCCCCTGCGTGGCGCGCTCCCGTCAACCCGTCGCGCGTGCGAACCGAACGCTGGCCAAGATCGATGTTGCGACCCTCGGCTGCTGCGCGCCCAAGTAGGAGTGCCGTCCCAGATGGTGCATCGATCTTCTTGTTGTGGTGCATCTCCAGGATTTCGATGTCGAAATCCTGATCGAGGCTCATAGCGACGCGGCGCACCAGGGCGGCGAGCAAATTGACGCCGAGGCTCATGTTCCCCGATTTCACGACCACCGTATGCCTGCTCGCTTCGGCAATCTTGTCCTCGTGCTGCGCCTCGAGACCGGTTGTGCCGATGATGTGAACAAGGCGGTTCTGCGCCGCGAGTTCCGCGTGCACGACCGTTGCCGCAGGTATGGTGAAATCGACGATGCCGTCGGCATTGGCTGCAGATGAGCCGATATCGTCGCTCAATTTGATGCCTAGGGGTGCAATTCCGGCGAGGACGCCGGCATCCTGACCCACCAGTGGCGAGCCTTTCGCCTCTACCGCGGCCGCCAGACTTAGCCCTTGATGTTCGGCAATCGCTTTCACCAGGGTCCGACCCATGCGACCGCCGGCTCCGACCACGATCAGCCGCATGTCAGTCATACCCGCCTCCGGCAAACATCCGTCCCTATAGCGACGCCTGCTTGCGTTGAAAAGCGCTCATTCCCGTCCCGTTAAGGTTCGGGTTGCGGCCCGTCGTAACCACCAATGATGACGAGATCGACCTCACAGCCCGCTTTGAGATATTGAATGGCGTCCTGATACTCGGGCGAGCGATAGCAAGCGATCGCCGCATCGTGGCTCGGAAACTCGATCACCACGTTGTGCTGACGTCCCTCGCCGACAACGGCATGGAAAGGACCCCCGCGGACCAGGAATTTGCCGCCGAAACGGCTGAAGGCAATCGCATTCCGCTTGCGGTATTCCTCATAGGCGATCTGGTCGTGAATGTTGAGCCGCGCGATCCAATAACCTTTGACCATGTGTCGCCTCACGCGGCTTTGTCGATCTCATCGACAATGGCGTCAGCCACACGTCGCGGATCGGATGCCTCAAGAATCGGTCGGCCGACGACCAGATAATCAGCCCCAGCTGCGATAGCGTCACCGGGGATAAAGATCCGCTTCTGATCACCAGTCGCAGCGCCGACCGGGCGAATACCCGGCGTGACCAATGTCGCGGCGGCTCCGACTCGCGCGCGCAAGACGGCGACCTCGGCGGCTGAACAGACGATGCCATCAGCGCCAATCTCAATTGCTTGATCGGCGCGCCGCGCCACGAGTTCGGTGACGCGCCCGCTGTAGCCGGCTTCCGCCAGATCATCATCGTTGTAGGACGTGAGAACTGTGACCGCGAGAATGCGCAGCCCCGACGTGCGCGCTTTAACCGCAGCCCGCATTGTCTGCGGATAGGCGTGTACGGTCAGAAACGTTGCGCCAATACGCGCGACGCTCGCAACACCATTGGCAACCGTGTTGCTGATGTCATGCAGCTTAAGGTCAAGGAATACGCGCGTGCCGGCTCTAGCGAGCTGCTCGGCGAGCACCAGCCCGCCCGCAAACGCGAGTTGGTATCCGATCTTGTAGAAACAAACGCTGTTGCCGAGACGCTCGATCATTCTCTCGGCGTCAGCAACCGATGGCACGTCAAGCGCGACGATTAGGCGCTCACGCGAGGGGATTCCGAGCATGCGTGCAAGGCTCTCAAAAATCAGGTTGGATGCGCCCTGCTCCCCGATACCTGATACTCGAAGCTTGGCGACGATATACCCAAACGCGAGCGGGTGGCATGTTAAGCCAAATGCGCTCCGATGCTTCGGATCGCACGCCGACGAGGCGACCCGGCAGCGGCGAGACAACGGCGTACGTGAACTGCACGAACGGAGCCCCGGGGGCAAGCAAACTCAGCGCGTCGGTAATCAGTCGCACCCGCGTACGTGCCGGCTTGGTCATCAGCGGCAGGCCGGACACGATCGCAGCGGCGGGTTGATAGAGGAAATGCGCAAGCAGGCGACGAAGGCTGTAGGCATCACCTTGAACAACCGTGGCCTGCGGATAACGTGCGCGCAACAAGCGGCAGAAAGCCGCGTTGAACTCGATCAACACCAGTCGCGAAGGATCGACACCCTTCTGGACCAGCGCCTGCGTGACGGGTCCGGTCCCAGGGCCGAGTTCCACAATCGGCCCTTCGCTGTCAGGATCAACATATTGCGCCATGGTGCGGGCGAGCACTTTGCTCGACGGCGCCACAGCGCCGATGGCCAGAGGCTTTGCGAGCCATGACCTGATGAACCGCAGATCGTCATCCAAATGGATGTAGCGTTTTTGTTCAAATTCACGCAGCTGGCGCTCGATCTGTTTCTCCAGCGCGCTCCGCTTCAGTTCGAACAAACGGATAGGTGCTTCGAATTTCTTCTCCAGCAACCTCAGTCCGGGAAGACTCATGGCACAACACATCAAGTGTCAGTTTTGTGACAGCAGTGCGTCACCTTTGGACCGACGAAGCCGCTGGGTCAAGCCCGCCAGCCGATTTAGCCCGCTCAAGCCGAGCCTGCTCGTCCGCCAAAGAACTCCTTCACCTTGCCAAAAAAGCCGGTCGCCTCGGGATGCGTGTCATGCGACGAGAGTTGTTCGAATTCCATGAGCAGTTCGCGCTGCCGCTTGGTCAGGTTCTGCGGGGTCTCCACCATGACCTGGACATACATGTCGCCCGACTGTTTGGAGCGCAAAACCGGCATGCCCTTTGCGGACAGCCGAAAACGCCGACCCGATTGGGTGCCGGGCGGTATTTTCACACGACTGTTGCTCCCGTCGATTGTAGGGAGTTCAAATTCGCCACCAAGTGCCGCCGTAACCATCGAAACAGGAACCCGACAGTGCAGATCGGCTCCATCGCGCTGAAAAAATGCATGTGCGGCGATGCTGAGGAAGATGTAGAGATCGCCTGACGGCCCTCCCCGAACGCCGGCTTCACCTTCGCCCGCAAGTCGGATGCGCGTGCCGTCCTCGACCCCGGGGGGGATATTGACTGCGAGGGTGCGCGATCGCGTCACACGGCCGGAGCCGCTGCAGCTCGGGCACGGTTGTTCGATGACCTGACCGCGCCCTTGGCACGCAACGCACGTGCGCTCCAAGGTGAAGAAACCTTGCGCATGGCGCACCTTGCCGGCGCCGCCACAGCTCGCGCAGACCTTCGGCTTCGTGCCGGATTTCGCACCGGTCCCGGAGCAAGCCTCGCAAGTCACTGGAATTGGAATATTGATCTGCGCCGCTTTGCCCTGGAAAGCATCTTCCAGCGTGATCTCCATGTTGTAGCGCAGATCCGCACCGCGCTCGCGACCCCCGCGAGCGCCGCGCCGCGCGCCGCTCATGCCGAAGAAATCGTCGAAGATATCGGCGAAGGTCGAGGCGAAGTCCGCTCCAAAACCCGCCGCACCACCACCCATTCCCTGCTCAAACGCGGCATGCCCGAACCGGTCGTAAGCGGCGCGTTTGTCGCCGTCTTTGAGCACATCATAAGCTTCGTTGAGCTCTTTGAACCGATGCTCGCAATCCTTATCCCCCGGATTGCGATCCGGGTGATGTTGCATCGCAAGTTTGCGGAATGCCGCCTTGATCTCGGTGTCTTTGGCCGTGCGAGCCACGCCGAGAACTTCGTAATAGTCGCGCTTTGCCATCCCCTAGCTCATCCGCAAAAGAAAGCCTCGCCCAGGGGTCTGCGACCGGTGGGCCGCAGCTCTGGGCGAGGCGTTTGTTTGGTTATCCGCTCCGGCCCTCATTGGTGAGGACCTTCTCAGGCTCCGGCGTCAGGCTGACTTCTTCTTGTCATCATCGACCTCGGTAAACTCCGCGTCGACAACGTCATCCTTCTTTGGTTCGGACGAACCATCACCGCCAGCCCCAGCGCCTGCCTCTTGCGACTTGTACATGGCTTCGCCAAGCTTCATTGAGGCCTGTGCCAGCGTGTTGGTCTTCGCGCTGATCGCTGTGGCATCGTCGCCCTTGAGGGCCTCCTTGAGGTCCGCAATGGCATTCTCGATTGCACGTCGATCACCTTCGCCCACTTTCGAGCCATGCTCCGAGAGCGCTTTCTCGGTGGAATGGATCAACGCCTCTGCATGGTTCTTGGCTTCCACTGCAGCCTTGCGCTTCTTGTCTTCCTCAGCGTGCGATTCCGCATCCTTGACCATCTTCTGGATATCGGCTTCGGACAGACCTCCCGATGCCTGGATCCGGATCTGCTGTTCCTTGCCGGTGCCCTTATCGCGGGCATGCACATTGACGATTCCGTTAGCGTCGATATCGAATGCGACCTCGATCTGAGGGACGCCGCGCGGCGCCGGCGGGATTCCAACCAGATCGAACTGGCCCAACATCTTGTTGTCGGCAGCCATCTCGCGCTCGCCCTGGAACACCCGGATGGTGACCGCGTTCTGATTGTCCTCGGCGGTCGAGAATACCTGACTCTTCTTGGTGGGGATCGTTGTGTTGCGATCAATCAGTCGCGTGAACACACCACCCAGCGTCTCGATGCCGAGCGACAGCGGCGTGACGTCCAGCAGCAGCACGTCCTTCACGTCACCTTGCAATACGCCCGCCTGAATGGCAGCGCCGACCGCGACGACTTCGTCTGGATTGACACCCTTGTGCGGCTCTTTGCCGAACAGTTGCTTCACAACTTCCTGGACCTTCGGCATGCGCGTCATGCCGCCGACCAGGACGACCTCATTGATCTCGGCCGCGGACAAGCCAGCGTCCTTCAGGGCAAGCCGGCAAGGCTCGATCGTCTTCTGAACGAGATCGTCGACCAATGCCTCAAATTTTGCGCGGGTCAGTTTCATGGTCAGGTGTTTTGGCCCTGACGCATCGGCTGTGATGAACGGCAGGTTGATCTCAGTCTGTGAGGTGGAGGACAGCTCGATCTTCGCTTTTTCGGCCGCCTCTTTCAGGCGCTGCAGCGCAAGCTTATCGCGCCGAAGATCAATGCCCTGCTCCTTCTGAAATTCATCCGCCAGATAGTTCACGAGGCGCATATCGAAGTCTTCGCCGCCGAGGAACGTATCACCGTTGGTCGACTTCACTTCGAAAACGCCGTCACCGATCTCCAGAATGGAGATGTCGAACGTGCCGCCGCCCAGGTCATAGACTGCGATCGTGCCGTTGGCCTTTTTGTCCAGTCCGTACGACAGCGCGGCAGCCGTCGGCTCATTGATGATCCGCAGCACCTCAAGTCCGGCAATCTTACCAGCGTCTTTCGTGGCCTGGCGTTGCGCGTCGTTGAAGTAGGCTGGAACAGTGATCACTGCCTGCGTCACCTTTTGCCCGAGGTGCGCTTCCGCGGTTTCCTTCATCTTCTGGAGGACGAATGCGGAGATCTGGGAGGGCGAATAGGTCTTGCCATCAGCTTCGACCCACGCGTCACCGTTGCCCGCTTTGACGATCTTGTAGGGAACGAGCTTCTTGTCCTTCTCAACCATCGGATCGTCGTAACGCCGACCGATGAGGCGCTTGACTGCAAAGAAGGTGCGCTCGGGATTGGTAACTGCCTGGCGCTTCGCCGGTTGACCGACGAGGCGCTCGCCGTCATCAGTGAAAGCCACAATCGATGGTGTGGTGCGCATTCCCTCGGAGTTCTCGATGACCTTTGGGGTCGAGCCCTCCATCACGGCCACGCAGGAATTGGTCGTACCGAGATCAATCCCGATGACTTTTGCCATATCTAATACCTCTCTTTTAGGCAGGCCGGGCCGGGCCCTTGCGGCGCACCGGCGGAAGCGGGCGGGGCGACCCTCGCACCTTGCTTAATCCGACCCCCTGGATCACTTGCGTATCTCGTGACACCGCAGCCCCTGCGGCGCCATGGCACATATAGGAGGGCATGGTTGACCCGCAAGGCAGGTTTTCACGAAAATGCGAGTATTACCAAGCTGACGGATGATGCAGCAGCCCCACCGGCCAGCCAGCCGGCCCCGAAACTCCACCCGGGCTATCTGGACAGGATCGCGCAAGAGCAATTGGTCGCCGCGGTGCGCGACATCATCCGGCAAGCGCCGCTTTTTCCTCCACGAATGCCGCGCACGGGCTCGCCATTTTCGGTGCGGATGACGAATTGCGGCCGCTTGGGTTGGGTATCCGATATCGACGGCTATCGATATCAAGAAACTCACCCGCTCACTGGACAGCCCTGGCCGCCAATCCCGGAACTGTTGCTCAAGGCTTGGTCAGAGCTTGGGCGCTATCCGCACGAGCCCGAGGCCTGTTTGATCAACTATTACGGGCCGGCCGCGAAAATGGGCCTGCATCAAGACCGCGATGAGAACGATTTGCAGGCGCCCGTGGTGTCGTTGTCCTTGGGAGATACCTGCATCTTCCGTTATGCAGGAATTCAACGTCGCGGCCCAACACACACGCTCCGTCTCGCTTCAGGCGACGCGATGGTACTCGCGAACGAGACCCGGCTTGCCTTCCACGGGGTGGACCGAATTGTCGCGGGGACCTCCACGCTCCTAGCAGAAGGTGGTCGATTCAACCTGACCTTGCGAAGGGTAACCGAGCTTTAGGGCCGCTCGATCCAATTTGGTCGCATTTAGCGAGGAAACCAGCCGCACCGTTTCGCGAATTGCGCTAAGGAGGTGCGGTGAGCCGGATATTTGCCCAGGTGGTGGTGTTGACGGCGCTGTTGGCGGCTTCGGCACGCGCCGAGGTGATGTTTCCGACCGGGTCGAGAGTCGGCCTGTCGCCGCCCCAGGGCTTCACCCCAAGTGACGCTTTCCGCGGTTTTGAGGAAAAGCAGAGCGGCTCGGCGATTTTGACCGTCGAGTTGCCGGCCCAAGCTTACGGCGACATTGAGAAAGCGATGACACCCGCCGCGCTGCGCAAGCAGGGCGTGATCGTTGAAAAGCGTGAACCAATGCCCCTGAAGTCGGGCAAGGGCATGCTGTTCGTCGGCCACCAAGACAGCGATGGCAAGACGATGCGGAAGTGGATTCTGCTGGGATCAACACCGCCAATCACCGCACTGGTAACAGTGCTTGTGCCGGCGACCGCTCAGGCCACCTATTCGGATGCCGCCATTCGCGGGGCTTTGTCGACCGTCGAGGTACGCGAAACGGTCCCGGTCGACGAGCAGATGACGTTGCTCCCGTTTCGCCTCGAAGAATTTGGGGGCCTGCGACCCCTGCGGGTCATCGGTCCCAATACCCTCGTCCTCACCAACGGTTCGAAGGACACGCTCGATGCAACGGAGCAGTCGTTGCTTGTCATTTCGGCAGCGCCGGGAGGGCCCGACGAGGCCCCGCAGCGGGATAATTTTGCCCGCAATTTGTTTTCGGGTTACCCGGGGCTCAAGGACATCCACATCCTGGGAACCGATCTCATCAGGCTTGCCGGCCAACAGATCCATCAGTTGATGGCCGAAGCCAAGGACGGGAAAAGCGATAATGACGTCAAGATCGTCCAGTGGGTCCGGTTTGGCAGCGGCGCCTACGTGCGGTTTCTAGGCATCGCCCGTGCCGACGATTGGTCGGACGCATTCCCGCGATTCCGCACCGTTCGCGACAGCGTCGGGCCGCGGTGACGCGACCCCCACCTCAGTTATCGTTCTGAGCTCGGCTGGATTCCACCTTGGGTCCGCCCTTTGCGACGGCAACTAATGCAGGGCGAAGAATTCGGTCCCCGATCGTAAAGCCCGCTTGCAAGACCTGGACGACCGTTCCGGGCGCAATGTTCTCGTCCGGGACCTCATACATGGCTTGGTGCAAATTCGGGTCGAATTTCTGTCCATTCGGCTCGATCCGGCGGATCCCGTGCTTTTCGAGGGCCTTCAGCAGATCGCGTTCCGTCAGCTCGACGCCCTCAAACAGCGCTTTGCCAGCTTCATCGGCCTGCTTCTTCCAATCTTCCCCCGTCGCTTCCAAAGCACGCTGGATATTGTCGGCTACGCCCAACACATCCCGTGCAAATGACGATATGCCGTAAGCGCGCGCGTCAGCGACTTCCCGCTCTGTACGTTTGCGCAGGTTCTCCATATCGGCCAGCGTGCGCAGAAGCCTGTCCTTGAGCTCGGCATTTTCTTTCCGAAGCGGGGCTTCAGCGTCAGGGGCAACATCTTCAGGCCTGGGTTCGGACGCGGCTTCGGCCGCCGGCGACGTCGTGTCCGTCATGCGGGATCCTAATCTCGGATTGAATGGTCGCCCGCCATATCGATACGAGGCGGAAAAAAATCAAGCGGGGATCGGGACAAGCGATGAAGGTTCCCGAGCCAGGTGGAAATTAGCCAGTAAAACCAACGTACTACCAGCTCCGACAAATTAGCCGGCAAGCAGCTTGCTGACCACCTTGGCGGTGTAGTCCACCGTGGGAATGATGCGGGCGTAGTTCAGACGTGTCGGCCCGATCACCCCAAGGACGCCCACCACGCGGTTCGTTGCGTCTTGAAATGGCGCGATGATCGTCGATGATCCGGACAGCGAGAACAACTTGTTTTCCGATCCGATGTAAATGCGCACGCCGTCGGCGCGTTCCGCTTGTCCGAGCAGATCGATCACCTCACGTTTCGCCTCGAGGTCGTCGAACAGGTGTCGAACGCGCTCGAGATCCTCGAGCGCATTGAGGTCGTCGAGCAGATTGGCGTGGCCGCGAACGATGAGCTTGCGTTCATCGCCAGCGCCGCCGGACCAGCTTGCCAGACCATCGGCGATCAGTTTTTGCGTCAGTTCATTGAGTTCAGCGCGAGCGGCGTCGAGGGCTCGTTCGAGATCGGTTTTAGCTTCGGCGAGCGTTTTGCCGCGCAGATTTCCGTTCAGAAAGTTGGTGGCTTCGATCAAGGCTGAGGTGGGCAGGCCCCGAGGCAAAGGGAGAATTCGATTTTCGACTTGGCCATCCTCGGCAACCAGGACGACCAACGCCCGCTCCGGCTCGAGCCGCACGAATTCAATATGCTTAAGGCGCGGATCGGATTTGCTGCTGAGCACAATGCCAGCCGAATGGGTGAGACCGGACAAAAGCCCGGATGCCTCGGCCAGCACGCCGTCCACGGATTTACCGGCGGCTGCCACTTGCCCCTCGATGGCATGTCGATCGCTTTCGGTGAGGTCGCCAATCTGCATGAGCGCGTCGACAAAAAACCGCAGCCCGGTTTCGGTCGGTAGCCGTCCAGCGGACGTGTGCGGCGCGTAGATCAGACCGAGCTGCTCGAGATCCTGCATCACATTGCGCACCGACGCGGGCGACAGCGTCATCGGGATGATGCGGGCGAGATTACGAGAGCCTACAGGCTCCCCGGTCGCCAAATAACTCTCGACAATGCGGCGAAAGATTTCACGCGAGCGCTCGTTGAGCTGCGCGAGACTGACTTGAGTTGCGCCAATTGGTACGTTTTGGGCCACGGCAGCGCTGGCGAGTTATCCCTTGTCGACTTGCTTCAAAGCTCGTGCAGTCAGTGGGGTCGAATATCACGAATTTTGACAGCCGGTCACGGGGCAACATTTGTCCGTTCTGCGCGCGATCGCAAGTGCGCGAACGACCCAAGTCGGGAATGCATTTTTCTCGGAATGTTCTAAAACGTCGGCTCGACCGAGAAAGCACTTACGGAGTCCTGCATGCGGCCCAGCAAACGGCAACCTGATGAGCTCAGAGCGGTAACGCTCGAACGGGGGGTGGTGAAATATGCCGAAGGCTCATGCTTTGTGAAATTCGGCGACACGCACGTGCTGGTGACTGCCACACTAGAGGATCGGCTGCCCCCTTGGCTGAAGGGCCAAGGCAGAGGTTGGGTTACCGCCGAGTACGGCATGCTTCCGCGCGCCACGGCTGAGCGCACCCGGCGTGAGGCCAGCGCGGGCAAGCAGGGTGGCCGCACGGTTGAAATCCAGCGGCTGATCGGGCGAAGCCTGCGATCAATCGTGGATCTTGAAGCACTGGGGGAACGGCAGATCACCATCGACTGCGACGTGATCCAGGCTGACGGCGGAACGCGAACCGCGTCCATCACAGCGGGCTGGGTTGCCCTTTACGACTGCGTGGCCTGGATGCGAAAGCGCGAAATGATCCCCGGCAATCCGTTGCGCGACCACGTTGCCGCCATATCTTGCGGAGTCTGCAAGGGCGTTGCCGTTCTGGACCTGGATTACGCTGAGGATTCCGACGCCGATACCGACGCGAACTTCGTAATGACCGGAGACGGCCGAATCGTCGAAGTGCAAGGAACCGCCGAGAAAGAGCCATTCAGCGAAGAACAGTTGCTCACGCTCCTGGCACTCGCGCGCAAAGGCGTGACGAAGCTTGTCGATCTGCAAAAAATGGCGGTGATGTGAGTAGTCCTGTTGCCGGATCGGTGCATCGCAAGATCCACGGTCGGTTGGTTATTGCAACCCATAACGCCGGCAAGCTGCGCGAAATGCGCGAGCTGCTCGCCCCGTTCGGCATCGAAGCAAATTCTGCAGCAGAGCTTGGGTTGGATGAGCCGGAGGAGACAGGAACCACGTTCGCCGCAAACGCCCGCCTCAAAGCACAAGCCGCCACAACCAGGACAGGACTTCCAGCCTTTGCTGACGATTCAGGCTTGTCGGTAGAAGCACTCGGTGGCGAGCCGGGCATCTACTCAGCGCGGTGGGCCGGTCCCGATCGGAATTTCACAAGAGCCATGGAACTCGTCGAGGCGAAAATGCGAGCTCTCGATGCGGTCGTGCCCGCTCGACGCACGGCGCATTTCGTATCGGCGCTCTGCGTCGCTTGGCCAGATGGACATGTGGAGGAGTTTGCGGCCGCTGTAGCTGGGCAGCTCGTATGGCCGCCCCGCGGGGACCAGGGTTTTGGATACGATCCGATGTTCTTGCCTGATGGCCTGGACAAGACCTTCGGCGAGATGACAAGTGAAGCAAAGCACGGTCTCCCTCCGCGGGGACGCGGGTTGTCGCACCGCGCCCGTGCGTTCATCAAGCTGGCGGAGGCTTGCCTTTGAACGATCGCTCCTTCGGTGTGTACGTTCATTGGCCGTTTTGTCTTTCCAAGTGTCCGTATTGCGATTTCAACAGTCACGTGCGTCATTCGTCCATAGACGAGCACCGTTTTGCGGCTGCGTTTGGACGCGAAATTGCCTCGACGGCAGCGCGAATCGGTGCCCGCACTGTAAGTACGATCTTTCTGGGAGGCGGCACGCCTTCTTTGATGCAACCTTCAACGGTAGGAGCGGTCCTCGACGCCGTGGCGCGTCACTGGAGCGTTGCACCGGATGCGGAAATCACGCTGGAAGCAAATCCGACCAGCGTCGAGGCCACCCGGTTTGCGGGGTTTCGGGCAGCCGGCGTGAATAGAGTTTCGCTCGGGATTCAGTCACTCGACGACGAGGCCCTGCGTGCGCTTGGGCGGCGCCACACTGCGCAGGAGGCGCTGGCGGCGCTTCGCATCGCGCAGTCAACCTTCGGACGCTGTTCGTTCGATTTGATCTATGCGCGGCCGGACCACACGCCACTAGCCTGGGAAAAGGAGCTGCGTCGAGCAGTTGCTGAAGCCACCGAACATCTATCGATCTATCAGTTGACCATCGAACCGGACACGCCTTTCGCCACGCTGCATGAGGCCGGCAAACTCGCCACGCCTGACCCCGACACTGGTCGCGCTTTTTTCGACGTCACGCAAAATGTGTGCACCGCTGCCGGTCTTCCCGCATACGAGGTCTCCAACCACGCGCGACCCGGCGCCGAATGCCGTCACAACCTCCTCTATTGGCGCTATGGAGAGTATGCGGGCATTGGCCCCGGTGCGCACGGCCGTATCGAACACGATGGCGAGCGATGGGCAACATCGACGGAGCGGAATCCCGAAGGCTGGTTAAAGCGCGTCGAGTCGCTTGGGACCGGAATTATTGCTCACGATCCGCTGACGGGTGTCGAGATGGGCGATGAATTCTTGCTGATGGGGCTGCGGCTTACAGAAGGAATCGACCCGACCCAATATCAAACATTCACAGGAACGCCACTCAGGCCGGACCGCATTGCAAGCTTGGTCGAAGACGGGTTGGTGGCGTTCGGTGGCTCGCGACGTCTGCGCGTCACGCCCACAGGATTCCCGGTACTGGACGCAATCGTGGCGCGACTCGCCGCCTGATGGGTTAGGTTCCGGACGTAAATGTTCGAGGCGCCGGAGATATGACCTGACCGCCGGATTTGGTCACGCGCAAAACAGCAAGCCCGCGTTGGTTGGTCCCGTCGGGCCGAAACCGAAAAACCCCATCGATGCCGGAGTAACCGGACGTGTTGGTCAGCACTTCAGGTGAAAATCGCTTGGGTCCCTGCGTTTTGGTAAGGGCCGCGATGAGCGTAACCGCGTCGTATGATAAGGCGGCGGTTGGCTCAGGATCGGTTCCGAACCGCGCTCGATAGCGCGTGGCAAACGCCTTAAAGCCGTTTGGGGTGCTTGGGTCGGGTGCCACGTACCATCCCCCCTGCAGGCCAGGCTCCGCAAATACGCGCGCACTATCCCATAGGCCCGTGCCAAGCAATTGCAGGCGCGCCAAGTTGACGCCGTTGCCGGCCAGAGCTTGTACAACCGCCGGCACACTCTCGGGATCGCCGGGGATGAAGAGCGCGTCGGCGCTTGCGGCTGCCTGAGCGACTGCACGGGAGGCATCCTGAGCTCGACTGGCTGAATAGCGTTCTAACGCAACGATGCGACCGCCCTTCTCGGCGACGACTTGGCGGAACTCAGCTTCAACAACGCTGCCGTAGGCATTCTCCGGGATCAGCGCCACGAAAGAACGCTTCCCCTGCGAGATGGCGTAATCAACGATCCGATCGACGTCGGATTCGGGCAGCAGGCTGAGGAGATAGACGCCGTGCCCCGCAACGCTCGAGTCGGTGGAAAAAGCGATTACCGGTATGTTGCGCGCGCGAGCCACTTGCCCGACCGCCTGCACGGACGGTGCAAACAGAGGACCGAGAATGATTTCCGCACCATCGTCGAGCGCCTTCTGGCTGACCTGCTGAGCGGTCGACGCATTACCAGCGTCGTCGCGCGGAAGCACTTGGATATCTGCGCCGAATTGCCCCATCGCGAGTTCTGCCGCATTCCGCATGGATTGCCCGACCGCCCCAGCGTTGCCAGCTGCGTTCAGCGGGAGAACCAGGGCCGCTTTGACCGGACCGGTGCCAAGCGCATCACCAGCTGAAGGGGGCGGGGCGGCCTCAGGTAAAGGGCCAGCGCCGATCTGATCCCCCGCCGGCCCGCCGCTTCCGGTGCAAGCGGAAACGAGGCTGGCGAGAACGAAGACCAGCCAGACTTTCGTTAGCACCTGGGCAGGCGGTCGTCGGAGCATCGTTTCTCGGCGCCCTCTATCTTAGAATGGCACGGGCCAGAGTTCTCGGCAGAGCAGCAATCTGCCGATAGATTATCCATCCCCGATCGCATTTGGATAGCATAAGAACGGCGGCCACTCGAAGGCTGCCAAGCCATAGCAATGTCGCCTGATAACCGCTCCAACGACCCCGCAAGCAACCGGCCGCGAACCTATGCGTTAGCGGGCCAGATCCTCCATGCGGATTCACTTGCGCCCGGTTTGTACGTTGTGGCCACTCCGATCGGCAACTTGGGCGACATTACGTTGCGGGCGCTGGAAACACTGGCTGCCGCCGAACTTGTGGCCTGTGAGGACACGCGGGTCACGCAGAAGTTGCTTGAGCGCTACCAGATCCGCACCGCCATGATCCCTTACCACGACCACAACGCAGCTGCCGCCCGCCCGGCGATCCTGCGGCGCCTATCAGCGGGCATCCCCGTTGCCCTGGTCGCTGATGCCGGTACCCCGCTCATCTCCGATCCCGGCTTCAAACTCGTGCGCGCCGCCCAGGCCGCCGGACATCGAGTCTTCGCGATTCCCGGGGCATCATCCGTATTGGCCGCACTCTGTGTCGCGGGCCTTCCTACTGACCGGTTCTATTTCGCGGGGTTCCTCCCTGCGAAACCTTCCGCGCGCGCGGCGCGCATCGCCGAGTTCGCCAATCTGCAGGCGACGATTGTGTTGTTCGAGGCGGGATCGCGCATCGCGGAGACGCTGGGCGACCTTGCCGAGCGCCTTGAGGCGCGCGAGGCAGTGATTTGTCGTGAGCTCACCAAGTTGCATGAAGAGGTCAGGCCGGGCCTGCTTGCGGAACAAGCCGCCCACTACGCAGGCAACGCTGAACGCCGGGGCGAATTTGTAATCGTCATCGCGCCATCAAGAGACGCTCCCGTGGAGGCTGTCGATATCGATGCCATGTTACGCAGCGCTCTCACCAACAGCTCGACAAAGGAAGCCGTCGACGCCGTGGTCGGGGCAACCGGAGAATCACGGCGCTACGTCTATCGCCGTGCGATCGCGCTGAAGAATGCCGAGTGATCGGCGCAAAGCGGTAGGTGGTCCCGATCCGGCGCGGGCTGCAGCATTCCGACAAGGTTTATCCGCCGAAAATCGGGCCGCGCTGCTGCTCATCGCAAAGGGGTTCCGGATCGCAGCCCGCCGGTTCAAAACCCCAGTCGGCGAGCTCGATATCGTCGCGCGCCGACGACAAACCCTGTTATTCGTCGAGGTCAAAGCCCGCGCGCGATCGGACGATGCAGCCGAGGCTGTCACGCTGAGGCAGCAGAAGCGCATCGTCGCCGCGGCACAATATTGGCTCGCATCTCATCCAGGCGATTACACAAAGTATATCCGCTTTGACGTCATCCTGGTCACCGGCTGGGGTTTCCCGCGCCACATAGCCGGCGCGTTCGACGCAGAATGTTGAGCCTGCTAAAAGGTGCGCCTTCCAGGTTGGTAATATCATGAGCTTACACGTCGCAGTCCAAATGGATCCGATCGAGCGGATCAATATCCGTGGCGATTCCACGTTTGCCTTGCTGCTTGAGGCGCAGCTGCGAGGACACACGGTCTTCTACTACACGCCGGATCGCATCGCCCTGCGTGACGGCCAAGTGTTCGCTAGCGTGCAGCCGCTCACGGTGCGCGACATGCTCGGAGATCATTTTTCGCTCGGTGAGAGCAAACGCGTCCCCCTCTCGGATTTCGACGTGGTTTTGATGCGACAAGATCCGCCGTTCGATCTTGCCTACATCACGGCGACGCACTTACTGGAGCGAATTCACCCTCGCACACTGGTGGTGAACGATCCCGCGCATGTGCGCAACGCGCCGGAAAAAGTATTCGTCACCGAGTTTCCTGATCTCATGCCACCGACGCTGCTGACCCGCGATCTGACGGAAATCAAAGCCTTCCGCGCCGAGCATGGCGATATCGTCATGAAGCCGCTCTACGGCAAAGGAGGCGAAGCGGTCTTCCGGATCGCGCCGGAAGACCTCAACTTCGGCTCGCTCTATGACCTGTTTTCCGCGACGTTTCGTGAGCCGTGGGTGGTACAGAAGTTCCTGCCGGCCGTGAAGCACGGCGACAAACGCATCATTCTGGTTGATGGAGAGTTCGGCGGCGCCGTCAACCGCGTCCCGGCTGTCGATGATCTTCGTTCCAACATGGTGCGCGGCGGCACGCCGAAAGAAACCGAGCTGACACCTCGTGAACGCGAGATTTGCCATCGCCTCGGCCCAGCGCTACGCGATCGCGGCTTATTATTTGCCGGCATCGATGTGATCGACGGTTTCCTGACGGAGATCAACGTCACTTCGCCGACCGGCATACGTGCCATCAAGAACCTCGGCGGTCCAGATTTGGCAGCACTGATCTGGAACAAGCTGGAAGCCAGACGCAGGACCCAAAGAGAGCGACAGGTGACAAGCCTGCCATGATTGCGGATGATCACATCGACCCATTGACCCGACTGGCGATCCGGCACGGCACTGACAAATGGGGCCCGCATTTCTACACCCCGATCTATCATGAGCTGCTCGCGCCGCTCCGCGACCGGCCGGTCAAGCTTTTGGAAATTGGAGTGGGTGGTTACGGCTTCCGCAAAATCGGCGGCGCCTCGCTGGCGATGTGGGCCGACTATTTCCAATGGGGTACCATTATCGGACTTGATGTCGCGGAAAAACAGCTCAATCTGGGGCCGCGCGTGACGATCCTGCAAGGGTCTCAGGCAGATCCTGGATTTCTGAGCAAACTTGCAGTCGAGCAAGGTCCTTTCGATATTGTAATTGATGACGGTAGCCATGTTGCCGAACACGTGGCGCTCAGCTTCAACAAATTGTTCCCCGCAGTCGTCGATGACGGATATTATATCATTGAGGATGTCCAGACCGCTTTTTGGCCAGCCTATGGCGGCTCTCCTAACGGCGGCGGCGAGACCCTGAGGCTGGCGCAGGCCATTCTGGAGGGGCTCAACCACGTAGAAGTTCGCGCTGCAGCGGCCAATTGGTCCCCGCTACCTGGGACCGACAGGATCAAATCGTTTCGCGCCTATCATAACGTGTTTGTAGTTGAGAAGGGCGACAACTCCGAGCCCTCGACCCAAAATCTCGACAGCGGAAATTCTCACGTGGTCGGCGCGCTTGCGCTGATTGAACGGGAAATGGCGCGAGCACCAACCGCGGCTGGGTTGGCCCATTTGGGATTGATGTACTCGTTGATGGGACAAAACCAGCGGGCGTTTCAGATTGTTCAGCAGGGTCTCGCGGCTTGGCCGCAGGACTTGTGGTTGCTCAGCCTGGGCAGTCGCGTTGCCGGTTACCTCGGCGATGCGACTACCCAGATCAAGCTGCTCGAGCGGGCGGTCGCGGTTGATCCGGCCGACCCGGTTTTGTCCAATATGCTTCGCCAGACGCGGGAAGCATCCAGCCCGATTGTGGAGCCGATTTCCGGCTGATCCGCATCCGACAAGTTTATCAGCTCAATTCGCCCAAACACACGACACCGTTCTCTTAATGTTCTTGCGGTCGAACTCGCCTCAAGGTAGTATCAACCCTGGGGGCGATAAGTAATGGTCCAACGCGTCTCAACGGTCGCTTTTGAAGGCATCGACGCACGTGCGGTTGATGTGCAGGTGCAGGTCGCTGCTGGGATGCCGGCCTTCCATGTCGTCGGTCTACCCGACAAAGCGGTTTCCGAAGCGAGGGAGCGGGTACGCTCCGCCCTGATCGCATCCGGGCTTGCATTGCCAGCGCGTCGTATCACGGTGAACTTGGCTCCCGCCGATCTACCCAAAGAAGGTAGCCACTATGATCTGCCGATCGCGCTGGGATTGATGGCCGCCATCGGAGCGATCCCGTCAGATGCGTTGACCGGCTTTACGGTGCTCGGAGAGCTCGGCCTTGACGGCTCCGTCGCGCCGGTTGCGGGGGTCCTACCGGCGGCTATTGGGGCGAACGCGCGCTCTGAAGGATTGATCTGTGCGGCGGCATGTGGACCGGAGGCCGCATGGGCAAGTCCGGAAATGGAAATCATTGCGGCCACATCGTTGATTCAACTCGCCAATCATTTCCGCGGCACGCAGGTCTTGGCCCGCCCTCAACCGAAAGTACGCGAGGTCGAGGCGAATCCGCTCGATCTCAAAGATATCAAGGGCCAGGAAAGCGCGAAGCGCGCGCTCGAAATCGCGGCCGCAGGCGGCCACAATCTCTTGCTCTGCGGCCCGCCCGGGGCTGGCAAATCGATGCTGGCGTCGCGGCTCCCATCGATCTTGCCGCCGCTGACGCCGGCCGAGTTGTTGGAAGTGTCGATGATCGCATCCGTGGCTGGGGAAATTGCGGATGGAGCACTGACCAATCAACGCCCGTTTCGGGCGCCCCACCACTCGGCTAGTATGGCTGCGTTGGTAGGCGGAGGCCTTCGTGTCAAACCCGGCGAAGTTTCCCTCGCTCACCACGGGGTCTTGTTTTTAGACGAATTCCCCGAATTCGAACCGCGAGTCCTCGATTCATTGCGGCAGCCGCTGGAGATCGGTGAAGTTTCGATCGCGCGTGCAAACCACCGTATTACCTATCCTGCCCGCTTCATGTTGATCGCTGCGATGAACCCTTGCCGCTGTGGGCATGCCGACGACCCTGGCTTCGCTTGCCGGCGGGGGGCGCCCGAGCGTTGCGCAGCGGATTATCAGGCACGCCTATCCGGCCCCCTGCTGGACCGCATCGATCTGACAGTCGAAATGCCATCGCTCTCCGCCGCCGATTTGATGCTGCCGCCACCCACCGAGGACAGCCGCACGGTCGCGGCCCGGGTTGCGAGAGCCCGCGAACGGCAAGGGCAGCGTTATGCCCAGCTTGGACTCACCGATGTACGCTGCAACGCCCAGGCTCCCGCCACCGTGCTCGAGGAAGCCGCAAAGCCCGATCGCAGCGGCCTCGTCCTGTTGCGTGAGGCAGCCGATGCCATGCGGCTGTCGGCGCGGGGATATCATCGGGTCCTGCGCGTTGCCCGTACGCTCGCTGACCTCGAAGGCACCGAGACGGTCACCAGGCTGCATGTTGCTGAAGCGCTGTCCTACCGCTCCTTGGCCGAGGAGGCGAGAAGAGCAGCTTAGCGCGCACGCTGCGGTGCGGGATGCTCGTGCGGCGTGGTGTTGTTGAATAGAAACAGTTATCGGCTTTTCTCGGTTAGTCGCGCTTCGCCGGCGAATCAAACGATGCACGGATCGCAAAGTGCGCTACAACACGATGTCACAAATCTGTGGCCGGCGCATGCTCTAGACGCAGGACATGCGCAACCGGCTGATTCGCGCCCGAGGTTGCCGCTTCGAATGGGGGCTAGCGTGTTGAATCCGGTGCGGGCGAAACCCAATGCGCTTATCAATCGATTTCGCGCTCCTTTGCAGGGCATGCCATTCATGCCGGCGCTGCGCGCGTACAGCGGCCTGCGGCCGCGTGAGGCGATCTCACAGACCGCACTAACCCTCGGCCGGCTCGGCTCGTTGGAAGTCCGGTTGGCGCGTTCGGCGGCAGACGTGCGTCGCGCGCAGAAGCTGCGCTATCGCGTATTCTACAAAGAAATGTGTGCCGTCCCCGACGCTGGCAAAATGATTGCGCAACGGGATATCGATGCATTCGACGCATTCTGTGATCATGTGATTGTACTTGACCACGCCTCACGTGGGCCGACCGGCAAGCCCGCGATTGTCGGCACCTACCGCCTGCTACGGCAGCAGATTGCTGAGCGGACTGGCGGGTTTTACAGCGCCGGTGAATTCGATATTGCGCCCTTGCTCACCAAGCATCGCGACATCAAGTTCCTCGAGCTTGGCCGATCCTGCGTTCTGCCGGCCTATCGCTCGAAGCGAACAGTCGAACTGCTGTGGCACGGGGTCTGGACCTATGTTCTACACCACGGCGTTGATGCAATGATCGGCTGCGCGAGCCTCGAGGGAACCAACCCCCGCGAACTCGCACTTCCACTCTCATTTCTACATCATTTTGCTCCTGCGCCAGAGCAATGGCATGTGCGCGCGCTTCCTCATCGGTACGTGGAAATGAATCGTATCAGCCGTGAGCACATCGACAAGAAAGCTGCAGTTCACGCCCTGCCCCCGTTGCTCAAAGGCTATCTACGGCTTGGCGCGTTTATCGGGGAAGGTGCCGTAATCGATTATCAATTCGGCACGACCGACGTACTGGCAATCCTGCCCGTGTCTGCAATCAGCGCGCGCTACATGCAGTACTTCGGCCCGACCGCTCACCGACACGCAGCGTAAACCCAGCATCACCCCCACCGTCTTTAATTCAGAGACGCCGAAGCGCGACTTCTTCAACCGAGTGACTTGCAACCTTCTTCAAGATCAGATCGGCTCTAGGTCGGGTAGGCAAAATATTCTCGTGTAGATTTACGAGGTTGATCCTAGTCCAGATCGCTGTTGCGGTGGCTATCGCCTCATCGTCGGAGAGCTGCGCGTAGCGGTGAAAGAAGGATTTCGGATCCTGGAACGCAGTCTGGCGCAATGCCAAGAACCGATCCACGTACCAACCGCGCAGAATGTCTTCATCGGCGTCGAGATAGACTGAAAAATCGAAGAAATCGGAAACAAAGGGGATCGCCTTGCCATCGCGTGGAAGCCCCCCGGTTTGTAAGACGTTGAGACCCTCGACGATGAGGATTTCCGGCCGATCCACCTCAACCCATTGATTGGGGAGCACGTCGTAGACAAGGTGCGAGTAGACGGGCGCGCGGACGGGGTGGCGACCCGCTTTTACATCGGCCAGGAAACGCAGGAGTGCGGGCAGGTCATAGCTTTCAGGAAACCCTTTCTTTTCCATCAGCCCTTCGCGTTCAAGTATGGCGTTGGGAAACAAGAATCCGTCAGTCGTGACGAGATCAACCTTGGGTACATGCGTCCAGCGCGCCAGAAGGGCCTGCAACACGCGGGCCGTCGTGGATTTTCCGACCGCGACCGAACCAGCGACGCCAATGATGTATGGCATCTTGGCATCTTCCGTTCCGAGGAAGTGTTGCTGCGAGCGAAACAGTCGCTGGGTCGCGGTCACATAAAGCGACAACAGCCGCGAGAGGGGCAGATAAATTTCCTCGACCTCCGCCATATCGAGTCGATCGTTTAGCGAACGCAGCTTTGCGACCTCCCCCGCGGTCAATGTCATCGGAGTGTCCGCTCGCAAGGATGCCCATTCGGACCGTGGAAAGATCCGATACGGCGAGAGCTGGTCGTCGATGCGTTGTTCCATGGGATAACGTTGTTCGCGTGTTTCAGTCCGACTTGCGCGCGGCCTTTTCTTCAAGACCCGACTTGCTGACGCGTGTGGCCAGCGCGGCTTCGACTTCCGTCCACGAAATGTCCCGGGCTTTGAGCAGCACCAGCAGATGGTAGATGAGATCGGCGCTTTCGGCGATCATCCGTTCTCGGCTTTCCGTGGTCGCGGCCAATATGGTTTCCACCGCCTCCTCGCCCAATTTCTTGGCGCAGTGGCTCACACCACGGTCGAGAAGCTTGCGGGTGTATGACACGTCCGGGCTTGCGGCCGCACGGTCGCTCACGCGCTTCTCAAGATCATGCACCGTGAACGTGCCCATGGGCCTCCCATAGCACCTCTGCGCAGTCCGGGGGAGTAGTTCGCCGTAAGAGGCGGCATGCCGGCTAGTCAAGGCGCATGGCCAGCCCCGCGCGGGCCATATGCTCCTTGGCTTGACGGATCGTGAATTCGCCGAAGTGAAAGATCGAAGCAGCCAGTACAGCGGTAGCGTGGCCGTCCCGAACGCCGGCAACGAGGTGATCGAGAGTCCCCGCTCCGCCGGAAGCGATCACGGGCACGCGGACAGCGTCCGATACCGCCCGCGTCAGGCCGACATCGAATCCGGCACGCGTGCCGTCGCGGTCCATGGACGTGAGCAGGATTTCACCCGCCCCCAGCCCCGTTACCTCCTGGGCGTACTCGATAGCGTCGATGCCAGTCGGATTACGTCCGCCATGCGTAAAAATTTCCCATCGGTCAGGCTGTCCCGGCGGGGACACCTTCTTGGCATCAATGGCGACGACGATACACTGGTCGCCGAATTTTTCGGCCGCCTCTTTCACCAAATTCCTGTTGTCGACGGCAGCGGTATTGATGGAAACCTTGTCGGCCCCCGATCTGAGTAACACGCGGATATCGTCCGTGGTGCGAACACCGCCCCCAACCGTTAAAGGCATGAAGCAGGTTTCAGCCGTCCGCGCCACTACGTCGAGCATGATGCTTCGCCGTTCATGGCTCGCCGTAATGTCGAGAAAACAAAGCTCGTCTGCACCAGCCGCATCGTAGGCAACCGCAGCTTCCACAGGATCGCCAGCATCCCGTAGGTCGACAAATTTGATGCCTTTGACGACTCGACCATCTTTCACGTCGAGGCATGGGATGACACGGACTTTGAACATTGGAGCGTGTTGCGCTGTTAACCTTGCATGACCGACCGCGGCCTTCGCTACGACACGCGTTCGGATCGGATGAGGCGCAGCGCTTCGGCCGCATCAAGTCGTCCATCATAGAGCGCTCGACCAGCGATTGCACCGGCTAGCCGGCTAGCCCGCGGCTCCAAGAGGGCACGTACATCCTCCATGGAGGCCAGTCCACCTGACGCGATCACGGGGATCGAGATCTCGTTTGCGAGTGAAATCGTAGCATCCAGATTAAGGCCCTTAAGCATGCCGTCACGGCTGACATCGGTATAGATGATCGCCGCCACGCCGGCATTTTCGAACCGCAACGCGAGTTCGCGTGCGCTTAGCTCTGCGGTTGCCGCCCAGCCTTCCACAGCGACTTTGCCGTCGCGAGCGTCCAGGCCAACGGCGATACGCCCGGGAAACCGGCGGGCTGCTTCTTTGACAAGCTCCGGATTGCGAACCGCCGCCGTCCCGATAATGACCCGGTTGACCCCCTTCTCAAGCCAAGCCTCGATCGTGGTTATGTCGCGAATGCCACCGCCCAATTGGACCGGACAAGCGACCGTTTCCAGAATACGATCGACGGCAGCTTGATTTACCGGTTTTCCGGCGAATGCACCGTCGAGATCGACGACGTGCAAGTACTCAAACCCCTGCGTCTCGAAGGCATGGGCCTGCCAAGCAGGATCGCGATGGAACACGACCGCACGTGCCATATCGCCCTGTTCAAGTCGAACGGCGACGCCATCCTTGATGTCAATGGCCGGGAATAGGATCACGGCGCCCACTGCAAGAAGTTCGCGATCAGCGCCAACCCTAACTTTTGGCTCTTTTCGGGATGGAACTGGGTGCCGGCGAAGCTGTCGCGCCCGACCATCGCGGTGAGGGGACCGCCATAGTCAGCAACGGCAATCACATCGCCCGGATCGGCTGCATTGAGGTGATAGCTGTGCACGAAATAGGCATGCAGCCCCTCAGGGCCGATCGTGATCCCATCGAGCAGGGGATGCGCTTTTGACCCGTTCAGCGTGTTCCACCCCATATGAGGGATCCTCAGAGTCGGATCGCTTGGAGCGATGCGATCCACCTCACCCGAGATCCAACCCAGGCCAGGCGTAACTTCATATTCGCGTCCCCGCTCCGCCATAAGCTGCATGCCCACGCAGATGCCGAGGAACGGGCGACCTCGAGTGCGTACGGTCTCATTCAAGGCCTCAACCATTCCGGGGAGCGCGTTGAGCCCCCGCCGGCAGTCGGCGAATGCCCCGACCCCAGGCAGGACGATGCGATCCGCCCTGCGAACTGTGTCCGGATCGCTGGTCACGGCAATCGGTTGTACGTGCTTGCTGGTGCGCGCAGCGCGTTCAAATGCTTTCGACGCCGAATGAAGATTGCCTGAGCCATAATCGATAATTGCAACGGTCACCGGCTCCCCCGCGGTTCGGGAAAGAGACCGATCACATCCGTGCCTCCCTGGCTTCGATCGAGCATGGCGATGCGGCCGGCTACCGATGTGCCGAAATCAAGCGGATCCTGCTCGTGCAGCTCATCAAAAAATCGCCTCTCTGCGGCCTCAAGCTCATCGGCGACTACAATCCCGATTTCGCGCCAACCACGTCGCTTAAGCGTCCAACACTGCAGGGTGGATGCCTCCAAGCCGATCAGCAGGGCGAACAGAAGAAAAACGAGCGAAGCCGTTCCGGACGGCACGCCCAAGAGGCGTATGGCCGCACCAAGCCCAAAAAGGACCACCAACCACAAGATTAAAACGAGCACGAGGCGGTGAAATAGCATCCAGATCGGGCCCAAGATAAAGGCCGGCCAGGAAAAGCCATCGCGAACAAATCGGAATCTCTCGGCCCCAGCGGCTCCGGGATCGAAGGGCGGCGGTGCAAATACCGAATATGCTGCCATGATGGCTCAACCCTTTCGCAAAGGCACCTATAGGAGGCCTTTCGTGGAAGGCACCTCGCCGGCTGCCCGAGCATCAATTGACACAGCACCCCGCAAGGCGCGCGCCAAGCCCTTGAAACAGGATTCCGCCACGTGATGATCGTTAGCCCCGTAGAGCGTCTCAACGTGCAACGTGATCCCGGCGTTCATGGCAAAGGCTTGAAACCACTCACGAACCAGTTGCGTATCAAAGGTGCCCACCTTGCCGTGCGCGAACTGCGCCTTGAACACAAGGAATGGACGACCCGAGATGTCGATCGCGACACGGGTAAGGGCCTCGTCCATCGGCACGTGGACATCGCAATAGCGCGCGATGCCCCGCATATCCCCGAGTGCTTGTTTGAAAGCCTGGCCAAGTGCAATCCCGCAATCCTCGGTCGTGTGGTGTTGGTCGATGTGCAGGTCTCCCTGCGCCCGGATCTTCACATCGACGCGCGAATGACGCGCCAGCAGATCGAGCATGTGGTCCAGGAAGCCGATGCCGGTGGCAATCGCCGATGCCCCGGTCCCGTCGAGATCGATCGCGACCTCGATATCCGTTTCGTTAGTCTTGCGCTTGACCGTTGCGGCGCGCATGGGTGCCTCAAATCGCTATCCAGTGAGAAGTGGATGGCCCGTCTGTCGGGCTGGACTTCACAACCCAGCAACCCCGATCGGACGCGGGGCCTTTTATCAGGCCGCTCAGGCCTCCGCTACCGCGGCAATTGCATCGAACCGAACGCACTCCTAAATGAGGCGCTCGAGGTTTCGCGCAATGCAACCACCAAACCCCGCCGCTTGGCACGGCACCACGATCCTGAGCGTACGTAAGGACGGCACGGTCGTTATCGGCGGTGACGGGCAAGTGTCGATTGGGCAAACGGTTGTCAAAGCCAACGCGCGGAAGGTCCGCCGACTTGCAAAGGGCGACGTCATCGCCGGGTTCGCAGGGGCAACGGCCGACGCCTTTACGCTCTTCGAGCGGCTCGAGGCCAAGCTTGAGCAATATCCTGGTCAACTGATGCGTGCCGCCGTCGAGCTCGCCAAGGACTGGCGCACGGATCGATACTTGCGCCGGCTCGAGGCGATGATGATCGTGGCCGACAAAGGCGTTTCACTGGTGCTCACCGGAACAGGGGACGTTTTGGAACCAGACGCAGGCGTTATGGGAATTGGTTCGGGTGGCAACTACGCTCTGGCGGCGGCGCGTGCCCTGATGGACAGCCCATTGGAAGCGGAGGCAATCGTTCGCAAGTCCATGGAGATCGCCGCCGATATCTGCGTCTACACCAATCGCAACGTGACGATCGAAACGTTGAAGACGTGATACGCTTGCGATGAATGATTTTTCCCCCCGCGAAATCGTCTCCGAACTGGACCGCTTCATTATCGGCCAAGCCGATGCCAAGCGGGCCGTTGCAATAGCCCTGCGCAATCGTTGGCGGCGGCTGCAGCTCGACGAGAAGCTGCGCGAAGAGGTGATGCCGAAGAATATTTTGATGATCGGGCCAACCGGTGTCGGCAAGACTGAGATTTCGCGCAGGCTTGCCCGCCTCGCCGGCGCTCCTTTCCTCAAGGTGGAGGCGACCAAATTCACTGAAGTCGGGTACGTCGGACGCGATGTCGAGCAGATTGTGCGCGATCTCGTTGAAGCCGCGATCACGCAAACACGTGAACGAAAACGCAAAGATGTTTCGGCCCGCGCGCATCTCGCCGCGGAAGAACGCGTACTCGATGCTCTGGTTGGCGCCCACGCCAGCGCTCCGACCAAAGAGGCGTTTCGCAAAAAGCTGCGCGCGGGCGAGCTCGACGACAAGGAAATCGAGATCGAGGTGCAAGCAAGCGGGGGCATGCCGTTATTTGAGATACCCGGCATGCCTGGTGCACAAATGGGGGCAATCTCGATCGGCGATATTTTTGGCAAGCTTGGCGGTGGGCGCACCAAGACGCGCCGCGTAACAGTTCACGAGTCGCATCAGCTGCTGGTGAACGAAGAGTCCGACAAGTTGCTTGATCAGGATCAGCTCGTCCAAGAAGCAATCCACGCCGTTGAGAACAACGGGATCGTATTTCTTGATGAAGTGGACAAGATTTGTGCCCGCGACGGTCGGCAGGGCGCGGATGTCTCTCGCGAGGGGGTGCAGCGCGATCTACTTCCTCTCATCGAGGGCACGACTGTCTCGACGAAGCATGGCTCCGTGAAAACGGATCACATCCTCTTCATCGCATCCGGAGCCTTTCACATCTCCAAACCCTCCGACTTGCTGCCCGAGCTGCAGGGTCGACTGCCAATCCGCGTCGAGCTCCAGCCGCTCACGCGTGACGACTTCAGGCGAATCCTCACCGAAACGGAAGCTTCGCTCATCAAACAATACGTGGCTCTTCTCGCAACCGAAGGCGTCACCCTCGAATTCACGCCTGATGCAGTGGACGCCCTGGCTGACATGGCCGTTGCCGTGAATGCGAGCCTTGAGAATATCGGGGCACGCCGACTGCAGACCGTGATGGAACGTGTGTTGGACGAGATTTCATTCGCAGCCCCGGATCGTACGGGTGAGACGATCAAGATCGATGGCGCCTATGTGCGAGACCGCGTCGCGGACCTCGCCAAAAATGCGGATTTAAGCCGGTTTATTCTGTAAGTCTCTGCCGCTTACGACGCACACGTACATAAAGCGCGCCGGCACCGCCGTGGCCCATGTGGGCCGTGTCAAACCCGACCACCAGATCGCGCAAATCGGGAGCTTCAAGCCATAAAGGCACCTGGCGGCGTAGAATTCCTTGTTCCTGGTCGCGCCCCTTACCGGTGATGACGAGCACATACCGGTGTCCCGCCGCCTGGGCATCAAGCAGGAACTTGCGCAAGGCGCGGTGCGCCTGCGCCTGGGTTCGCCCATGCAGGTCAATACGTGCATCAATCGCATTATGCCCTCGCGCGAGCTTCTGTCGGGCTTTGCGATCAATGGGAGCCAGTGGTGGCGGCAACGGATATGAGCGCGAATGAGGATCGTGCGCGGGGACCGCGGCGGATGCATTCGCGTCGTGGCTGGACGGTGCTGTGTGCGTATCCGCCGCCTCAGCTGGACGCTGCACCAATACGGCACGCGTCAGCGGCCTGACTTGGCGCGCAACGCTCCCCCACAGCTTCCGCTCCTCTGGCGTGAGGCTGCGAATGCGACCATGTGCAGAACGGTTTCTACCGGTCATCGCCACCGTGCCTGAATAGGCCGAAAAAGCCGCATCCGCGGAGGCGGCTTCTTGTCAAGCCGATCCTGAGCAATCGGGCGCGGGCGCGGCGGTGGGAGGGGCATCGCGCCGCCGGCAATCACAGGATCGAGACTGCGGGGCACCAGCAAGGTAAATTCAGCCGGATGGCGCAATCGGCCCGCGATTTTTCCCGCTTCGTCCCCTGCACCGAAAAAAACGTCCGCCCGGGCCGGTCCAGTGATCGCGGAACCCGTATCCTGCGCAATCATCAGGCGATGGAAGGCGGTATTTCCCCCTGACTGGCTCAATGGCAAAGCAGCCTGGATAAAGAAGGGCGTCCCGTAAACATGTAGGGCATTGTCCACGGCGATTGACCGTCCGGGAATAAGCGGAAGACCTTGCGCCCCCCTCGCCTCCTCGTTGCCTGATAACCCTATGATGCGGAAGAATACATACGACCTGTTTTCATCGCGCAGCGCCTTTGCCTCATCCGGGTGGGCATTCATCCAAGCCCGGATACGTTCCATGCTCATCTGCTCGCGTGGTACTTCGCCGCGCTCGATCAGCACCCGTCCGACAGCCGTGTAGGGTTGGCCATTGTACCCGTCGTAGTTGATCCGAACCGTCGTCCCGTCTTCGAGCCGTACCCGAGCGGATCCTTGAATCTGAATGAAAAGAAGGTCGGTTGGGTCACCGATCCAACAGATTTCCAGGTGTTGACCATCCAGTGCGCCATCTTCGATCTCGGCACGGGTGTAGTACGGCACCAATGAGCCGTCCGACCGGCGGCGGGTTGCGCCGCCGGAGTTGGGAAATTTCTGCGGGGATCTATCTCCAGAGGCTGTTAGCAAATCACTGGGTCTTCGATAGATCGGGACCCTAAATTCGCGCGTGGGGAAGCGCGAACCCTCGACGGTCGGCTCATAGTAGCCCGTGAGAAATCCGGCTCGGTCACCGAGTTTGGTAATCCGCAGCGGCCGAAAGTTCTCTTCGAAGAATGCCCTGGCATCCCGTGAAGGCCCATGCAGTGCCTTACGGCAAGTATCTGCAAGAGCTGCCAAAATGGGACGCGCATCCGTGCTCGATCGCGCGCGCCCAATAACGGCACGGCAACTAGCCGCAAACGTGGCGAATGCGTCGGTGTGATTATCGTCCCGCCACCCCTCAAGATCACTCCAGGCTACCGGTTCAAGTGCAGTATCGGGAAACCAAAGAGGACCTGGTTGCCTCGAAGAAGGCGCCGGCCCAAGCTGGTTGAACCGTGGCGCGGACTGATGCGGGGGTGCCACGACATGCCCCGATGTGAGCCCTGCCGCTCCCGCAACGGTGGTCAAAGTGAGAAGCAGCGGCAGCGAACAAGTCAATGCACGGGAGGGCATGCCGTTCGCGCGTAATTACTGTCCAGCTTCGGTAGCCACAAGTTTCCAGTTGGGGTCACGCGAACTCACGTCTCGAGCGAACGTCCATACGTCAGTGACGTCCGTGACCCGATCGGCATTGCCATCGATCGCCGCGCCGCTTTTATCGCGCGTAACTGAGACGAGCTGCGACACAAAGCGGACCGTCAATTGTGCCGTCTTACCGCGCACCTCGGCCCCGATAATATCGGTCGCATCAATAGAAACAAATCTGGTCTCCACCGTTTCGCCACGCGCTTCGCGCTCCTTGATGACGGACTCGAAGCCATCGAAGACGTCGCGAGCCAGCAGGTTCTTCAGGGTACGGCGATCTCCCTCGGCGTAGGCCGTGACAATCATCTCATAAGCCGCCCGGGCGCCACCGAGGAAGTGTTTCGGATCAAAGGTTTTGTCATCTGCCGTAATGGCATCCAGACCCTTGGCTACCGGCGAATCGGGCGCCGCAATCCCCTTCCAGCGGTCCCCTGATTTCGCCTCTTCTACCGGCCGTGCTGTGGTTTCGGGAGTGCGGTTCGGAAGCGCCACGACTTTGTCATTCCCAGGCGGGCGTGTGCGTTCACGCGCTGCGTAGGGGTCATAAGGCGGTCTTTCGCGCCCGGTGCGTTGGCCCAAGACGCTGCGAAGCCGCAGGAAGATGAATACTGCGAGCGCAAGGAAAATAATGGTGTAAACATCAAACACGTCTGACATGCTCGCGGTTCGAGCCGAGGTGGCCGCTTACAATCCGCGCCACGACGGTTGCGCCACCCCATGTAAGCACGGGATCATGCCAATCCAGTGGCACCCGCGGTCCCACGATGGATAATCGGCTCCCTTGGTAGCGCGCAATGTAGACCATCACGAACCGCAGGCCAACAGCGCGCTGTCGATCGACTCCCAGAAACCGATCTGGCTTCCCCCGGGATCAACTCCATGGGCGAGCAAGCGTTCAACTTGGCCAAAAAAGCCTTCGCCCGCTACCTACGCGCTTGTCGCCGCCTGAACCCTATGTTAGCCACTGCGCCCCAGGATCAGGAGATTTCATGAGCACGAATGGCGGCGAGCAGCGCGGGCAAGCACCGAGCCCCGCAACGGCTCCGGGGGGCGCTGTGGGTGCACCGCAACTCAACGTATTGGCGCAGTACACCAAGGATCTTTCTTTTGAAAATCCGAACGCCCCCAAATCACTGGGGCAGCCGGGGCAGCAACCAGCAATCAATATTCAGATCAATGTAAATCCTAACCAGCTTTCGACCACCGATTTCGAAATCGAGCTCAAGCTAGAGGGCAAGGCGGAGGTCAGCGGCACGGTCCTGTTCAATTTTGAACTCGTCTACGCTGGTGTGTTTCGCCTGCAGAACATCCCGCAAGACCAGATTGGGCCGATTGTGATGATCGAATGCCCGCGTCTCCTGTTCCCGTTCGCTCGCTCGATTGTGGCCGACGCGGTCGTGCATGGGGGATTTCCGCCCTTGATGCTGGATCCGGTAGATTTCGTCGGACTCTATCGACAGAAGATCGGTCAATCCCAAGCAGCGCCAGCTGGTTCGGCGTCAGCTTGATCCAGGGGCTTTGCTCGCCTGGGGCTGCGTGTCCAAATCCAGATAATCGCGCCAGATCGCATTAGCGCCGAGGGTCGCAACGAAGGCGCGATGCGCTGCCCGCTCGATCGCGGAAATAGCCCGCGTCAGCGCAGTTGGTCGCGGCCGAACGCTGACCGCAACCGGTCCAGCGATGGCCGTTGTTGCGACCGCCAGGCCAAGCTGGGCTTGGCGCGCTTCAACCAATTCCAGGTAGACTTCGGCAAGCAATTCGGCGTCAAGCAATGCCCCATGTTTGGTGCGGCGTGAATTGTCTATGCCATAACGGGTGCATAGATCATCGAGCCGATTGGAGCTACCGGGAAACTTGCGGCGCGCGAGAAGCAGGGTGTCGACCAAGCGGTCGCGCGACAGGGCTTTTCGGCCGGCGCGTTCAAGTTCAGCGTTCAGAAACCCGATATCGAACGCGGCGTTGTGAATGACCAACCGCGCGTCACCGACAAACCCAAGAAACTCCTCCGCAATCTCGGCAAAGGGCGGTTTGTCCTTGAGAAAGTCCTCTGACAACCCGTGTACTGAAAATGCCTCGGCCGGCATATCCCGCTCGGGATTCAGGTAGCGGTGAAAAACCTGCCCTGACGGGATCCTGTTGATCAGCTCAATGCAACCGACTTCGACGAGACGGTGTCCCTGATAAGGGTCCAAGCCGGTCGTTTCCGTGTCGACGACGATTTCACGCATGTCTGGATCGGGCCGCTTCCGTGCGAATCGCTGGAACAGCTTCCAGAATCGCACGAACCTGGGCTCGGGCGGAATCGAAACCGTGCGATGTATCCACGATAAAATCGGCACGGCGTCGTTTCTCTGCGTCGGGCACCTGCCGTTGCAGCAGTGCTTCCAGTTTCGCCGCTGTCATCGCGGGCCGGTCCATAACACGCGCCCGTTGGACCTCGACCGGGGCGGTCACGACAACCACCGCATCCACGTTCGCGTCGGCGCCTGTTTCAAACAGGAGAGGGATGTCGAGAACTACCACAAGGGCGCCGGCGCGTTCTGCCTCCGCAAGAAAGCGGCTTTGCGCCTGCTTTACCAGCGGATGCACAATAGTCTCGAGTTTCCGCAATGCCGAGGGATTATCAAGAACGCGGCGGGAAAGCTCAGCCCGATCGACATGGCCTCCGATATTCGTACCAGGGAACGCCTGATCGATTTGTGCGACAGCTTCTCGTTCGTAGAGCGCGTGTACAACTGCATCCGAATCGAGCACCGGCACGCCCATATCCGCAAAGAAGCGGGCGGTCGTCGTCTTACCCATTCCAATTGAGCCCGTGAGCCCCAGCACGATCATGCTGCTATCCTGCCAGGAGTCGGCAGCGGCGCAAAAAGGCGAGAAGGGGCAGGAGCGGAAGCCCGAGAATGGTGAAATGATCTCCCTCGATGCGCTCGAACAAATGGATCCCCAATCCCTCCAATTGATAGGAACCAACGCTGGCCAGGGCTTGCGATCCGGTCGTATCGAGATAGGTCTCGATGAACTGATCGGACATGGTCCGCATCGTGAGACGCGCGGATTGCACGCATGCGAACAGCACGTCCTCGCCAGACGCTACAACAACGGCCGAATGCAGTTCGTGGGAATGACCCGCGAGTGCACGCAATTGCTCCCGCGCGCTTGCCCGATCGTCAGGTTTATTGAACCGTCGGGTCTCTAACGCTAGCGTCTGGTCTGCACCTAGAACAATGCGTCCCGGCCACCCCGCGGCCGACGCGCGGGCCTTCGTTTCAGCCAGCAAATTTGCGACCTGCGACGGACCGAGATCGCCGGCGCTTGCCTCGATGGCCCTTTCGTTGATATCCACGGCCCGGACCTCGAACGGTATCCCGGCTGCTTCGAGCAATGACTTCCGTGCGCTACTGCGCGACGCGAGTACAAGCGGTTGTGCGGCTAACCAAAGTGACATTGAAGCAAGCCCGCAACACTCAGGGCGCAGAGCCCTGCCGCCGCCGATCGCTCAAAAACGCCAAAACGGCAGCTGCGGTTTCCTCAATGGAACGGCGCGTCACATCGATCAATGGCCAATCGTTGCGAGCGCATAAGCGACGCGAGAACGCCACTTCCTCCGCTACGGCTTGCCGGTCAACGTATTGATCGTCATCGCGCTGCACATTAAGCCCGAGCAGTCGATTTTGCCGGATCTGCACGATCCGCTCAGGGCTGGCGAAGAGACCGACGACCAATGGGGACTTCAGTTCCTCGAGCCCCGGTGGAAGCGCCGCGCCCGGCACCAATGGCACATTGGCTGTTTTTATGCCGCGGTTGGCAAGATAGATGGAGGTGGGCGTCTTGGACGTTCGCGATACGCCAACCAGAACCACGTCTGCACTCTCCAAGTCATCGGTATGTTGGCCATCATCGTGCAGCATGGTGTAATTCAGCGCATCGATGCGTTTGAAATACTCTGCGTTGAGAATGTGCTGTGCCCCAACCTTGTGCGTCGATTCGGTGCCAAGGTAGGACTGAAAGACTCGCAGAACCGGGCCTAAAATCGATCGACAAGGTAACCCAAGCTCGGTGCACTTCGCCTCGAGCCGTTCGACCAGTGCCTCATCGAGCAGCGTATACAGCGTAATTCCAGGTTCGGCCTCTATCGACGCCAACACTCGATCAAGCTGCTTATGTGTTCGCACGGCCGGGTACACGTGTTCGACCGGGACAACGGACGCATACTGGGCTGCTGCGGCCCGCGCGACAGTTATCAACGTTTCACCCGTCGAGTCTGAAACCAAGTGCAGATGAAAAAAACTTACGTTTCGTTGGGCCATTCAGTGGTGAACTCGTGTTGCGATCTGTGGAGAAACCGGCCCGCGCGCCGCGACCGGACCTCCCTCCGTGGAAATCCGAGTCTTTTACCCACATGCATCAGTTCCGGGACAACATCCTGACCCAAGGAATACCAGGTGGGAAAGACAACGGAGAGCGTCGTTCAGGCACCCAGGACTAATCGGCAAGTAGCTATCGGACAAGCACTTTTGCCAAGATGGGCGGAGGTGCAGCGCCGGGCTTTCAACCAAGCCCCTCTGTGCACAGAGTGTGAATTGCACGTGCACTCTGACTTATCGTCTAAATCCAGTGTCTAAAAGCTATAACAGACTTAGATTCTAGTTTTTTAGAGAGATAGAGCTGGAGACTGATGCGTGACCTTGAAGCCTCTCATTGACGTTCTCGCGGGTCACAGAGTTTCACCGCCTCCCGTATGGATGATGCGCCAAGCAGGACGCTATCTTGCAGAGTATCGAAAGGTGCGAGAGGAAGCCGGTAGCTTTCTGAACCTCTGTCTCAATCCGAAGCTTGCAGCTGAGGTCACGCTGCAGCCAGTCCGCCGTTTCGGGTTCGATGCAGCAATTCTATTCGCAGACATTTTGCTCATCCCCTACGCCCTGGGGCAAACGCTGACCTTTGTGGAGGGCGAGGGACCACGACTGACGCCAAGAATCGGTCCTGAAAACCTCGAGACACTGCGGGACAGCGCCGAGATTGGCCGTTTAACGCCTATTTTCGAAACGATCAGACTAGTCCGTGGGCAGATCGGGCCGGCGGTCGCTCTATTGGGTTTTTGCGGGGCGCCTTGGACGGTCGCAACATACATGGCCGGCGGAGGAGGCAGCCCAGACCAAGCGGCAGCTCGGCTTTTTGCGTATAGAGATCCTCGGGGGTTCGCACGTCTCATCGACGTTGTGGTGCAAGCGTCAGTGGACTACGTGGTTGGGCAGTTTCGAGCTGGTGCTGACGCCGTTCAGATCTTCGATACCTGGAGCGGCGTGCTCAGCCCGGAGCAGTTTGAACAGTGGTGTATCGCACCAACGGCCCAGATCATCGCCCAGGTCCGCAACCAAGTCCCGGAAGCGAAAATCATCGGCTTTCCACGTGGAGCAGGAACGTCGCTCCGCCGATACGTGGAGCAGGTAGCAATCAACGCGCTCAGCCTCGATTGGACGGTTGACCGAGCCTATGCACGCGACATTCAGTCGCACATTCCAATTCAGGGCAATCTCGATCCACACGCCCTCTTGGCCGGCGGTCCAGCCCTGGATCGGGCTGTCGATGCCGTTCTTGAGGCCTTCGCAGGTGGTCCATTCATCTTCAACCTGGGCCATGGAATTTTGCCCGAGACACCCACTTCTCACGTCGAGCAGATGCTCGCACGGGTGCGGGGTGGTTGAATGTACGATTGGCTAAAAGCCCTTCACATCATTGCGGTAATTGCCTGGATGGCGGGCATGCTCTACCTGCCGCGGCTGTTTGTTTATCACTGCGTCGCAGAACCGGGCAGCGTGCAGTCTGAGACCTTCAAGGTCATGGAACGCCGGCTGCTCAAGACGATCATAAACCCCGCTATGATCGCGACTTGGTTGCTTGGCATCTGGCTCGCCTGGAATGGCGGGTGGTATCGCGCCGGGTGGCTGCAGACGAAGGTTGTATTGGTCCTCCTAATGTCCGCACTGCATGGCGTGCTGGGGCGGTGGGTGCGCGATTTCAGTCAGGACCGTAATCAGCATACGCAGAGATTCTACCGCATTATCAATGAAGTACCGACCCTGCTGTTGATCGCGATTGTCATTTTGGCCGTCGTTAAACCGTTCTAAATCGTCACGGTGGCGCAGCCAGCTGAGGGCTGCCGGCCAGCATTCTTAATGATGAGCTTAAGCGAGAGCCGATTCATCAACTGGAATTGTGCTAGATACCCTTGCACGGTGCGAAGTGTTTCCATATCTTCGCTTCATCTCCCGAACGTAGGCAGATGCATTCGAGTTATGGTCCGTGGAGGACCTGCATCGGGCCAGGCCTCCCGGCCAGCGTTGATCTCGCCAAGGTCTTTCGCCCTGTAACCTACGCCTCCCTCCTTCGCCAGCCTCGATGGACTCGTGCGCTTGGCAACATTTCAAACCAGGAACGACCCGCATGCGGGAAATGAAACTCCAGGACCTTAAGTCCAAATCCCCAACCGAACTTCTTGCCTTTGCCGAAGAGCACGACGTCGAGAACGCTTCGACGATGCGCAAACAGGAATTGATGTTTGCGATCCTGAAGCAGCTTGCGCAGGAAGAGATCGAAATCATCGGCGAAGGCGTCGTGGAGGTGCTGCAGGACGGCTTTGGCTTTCTGCGCTCACCCGAAGCGAATTATCTGCCTGGCGCTGATGACATTTATGTCTCGCCATCGCAGATCCGTCGCTTTGGTCTTCGCACCGGTGATACCCTTGAGGGCCAAATCCGCAGCCCGAAAGAAGGCGAGCGCTATTTCGCGCTGCTGAAAGTCAATAGTATCAACTTCGAAGACCCCGAGAAGGCGCGACACAAGATCAACTTTGACAATCTCACGCCGCTCTATCCGGACGAACGGTTGCGGATGGAATACGACGATCCGACCAAGAAGGATTTGTCGGCCCGTGTAATCGACATTGTGGCGCCGGTCGGGAAAGGCCAACGCGCGCTGATCGTGTCACCGCCGCGCACCGGAAAAACGGTGCTGTTGCAGAACATCGCCCATTCGATCACCCGCAATCACCCCGAGTGCTATCTCATCGTGCTGCTGATCGATGAGCGCCCGGAGGAAGTGACCGATATGCAACGGTCGGTTAAGGGCGAGGTCATTTCGTCGACGTTCGACGAGCCCGCGGCGCGGCATGTGCAAGTCGCCGAGATGGTCATCGAGAAGGCCAAGCGCCTGGTGGAGCATGGCCGAGACGTTGTCATCCTGCTGGATTCGATCACGCGTCTTGGCCGCGCCTACAACACAGTCGTTCCGTCATCCGGCAAGGTGCTCACGGGCGGTGTGGATGCCAATGCCTTGCAGCGTCCAAAGCGTTTCTTCGGCGCGGCGCGGAACATCGAGGAAGGTGGTTCGCTGACGATCATAGCGACGGCCCTGATTGATACGGGCAGCCGAATGGACGAAGTCATCTTCGAGGAGTTCAAAGGTACAGGCAATTCGGAAATCATTCTCGATCGCAAGGTGGCGGACAAGAGAACCTTCCCGGCGATGGACATCACGCGCTCGGGGACGCGAAAAGAAGAGCTGCTCACGCCTCCGGACGTGCTGAAGAAGATGTACGTGTTGCGGCGTATTCTCAATCCAATGGGAACGATGGACGCAATCGACTTCTTGCTCGACAAGTTGCGCAACACCAAGAGCAACAATGAGTTCTTTGACTCGATGAATACGTGATGAGGGTGCGATCCAACCGCGCCGGCCAGCCGTGGGGCCGCGCTGAAAAAGCAGGTACTGTGGATCGGCCGGCCCAGCCCGAACAACCAAATAAATAGCGGATGTTCAGTGCCGCATTTCGCAGACGACCGCCGGAATTCGGTCAGGCTGGTCAATTGGTAACGAACATCGTTCGCCGACGCAGACGACGGTCGCTTCCATGGGAGCAGTCTTGAGCTCAGCCTGAGCTGGGTGGTGTGCCGATAGTTGGTCGGGTGTTGCAATCCGTACAACAATCCGGTCGAGGTACGGCATGGCGCACGCCGTTTGCGCGAACTCAGTAGAACGGGACCCGGCAATGACGATCGATGCGGCGCGCAGGCGCAGGTCGAGAGCGTTAAGGACGCTCACGTGACTAAACAGATTTTCAACCGCCAGCGGCAGCAGCCCGTCGAACAACTGATCGGCGCGGGCACGCCAGCGATCGTCACCGGTTAGCGCTGAAAGACGGATCAGGTTCTGCGCGATGAGTGCGTTGTGGTTGGGGATTGCTTCATCCAAAGTCGAATGCGGGCGAACGATAAGGTCTTGCGCGTCGTCGGCAGTGAGGAAATAGCGACTGCTCTCTGCGTCCCCGTAGTGGTTCTCGAGAGCCGATTGCCACCGAATAGCATCCGTCAGGTAAGTTGGCCGGCCGGTCGCTTCATGAAGCGAAAGGGCGGCGCGCACCATGCTGGCAAAATCTGATGCAAGCCCCGGGTAGACAAGCTGGCCGTCGCGCCAGGCGTGACCAATCCGATCCCCTCGGGTCATAGTTCCAGCGACGAAATCATACGCTTGCGCGGCGAACTCTATCCATCCCGGCTCGCCTATCAGGGTGCTGGCATTCGCAAGCCCGGCAATCATCAGGCCGTTCCAATCGGCCAGGATCTTATCATCGAGACCCGGTCGCACGCGGTGGGCACGCGCCTCAAGCAATTTCATTCGCAGCGCAGCAAGGCGATCCTCATCGTCTATGCTGCGCGGTAAGTCATTGAGTTGATTTAAAATATTGTGATTTTCGAAGTTGCCGGCGAGACTTACGTCGTAATGCGCTGCGAAGAATTCAGCGTCGCGGGGATCCAGAATCTGCTGGAGCTGATCCAGAGTCCAGACATAAAATTTTCCCTCTTCGCCCTCTGAGTCAGCATCGAGAGATGCAGCGAACGCTCCTGTTGAGGTGCGCATCTCGCGCGTCAGCCAGGCAACTGTCTCGCGTGCGCGAGCTTGAAAAAGCGACCTCCCGGAGCGCTCATAGGCCAGTGCGAGGAGCTCTAGGATCTGAGCGTTGTCGTAAAGCATCTTCTCGAAGTGCGGAACGAGCCAACGCTCATCAACGGAATAGCGGGAGAAGCCACCTCCGAGATGATCGTAGATGCCGCCGCTCGCCATGCGTTCGAGCGAGAGCTCTACCAAATCGAAAAATCGCTCGTCATTACGGCGTAGCCCGGCGCGCCAGAGGTTCTCAAGCATCGTAGATTGCGGAAACTTTGGTGCGCCGCGCAGACCTCCATTTGTCGGGTCGATCATGCGGCCGAGTTGCGCAGCGGCACTGTCGAGATCTGCCGAGGTGAATGTTACAGGCCGCCCTTCGGATCGCGAGTCGTTGGCCAGACGCGCCAGCAGGGCGTCGCGGTTTTGACTGATCCGCTGGGGCTCCTCGCGAAAGAGCCTCGCAATCTCACGACAGACCGTGGTGAACGCGGGGCGCCCATAACGACTTTCCTTTGGAAAATACGTACCTCCCCAAACAGGCTTGCCGTCGGGCATCAAAAACATGGTTAAGGGCCACCCGCCCTGCTCCCCAAGAAGATGCAGCGCATGCATGTAGATCTGATCGATGTCGGGGCGCTCCTCACGATCGACTTTGATGTTCACGAATAGCTCATTCATCACCGCCGCGGTGGCCTGATCCTCGAAGCTTTCGTGCGCCATAACGTGGCACCAATGGCAGGCCGCATAACCAACGGACAGGAGGATCGGCTTATTTTGCCGTTTAGCTTCGGCAAGCGCGTCAGGCCCCCAGGCCCACCAGTCAACCGGATTGTATTGATGCTGAAGAAGATAGGGACTGGTCTCGTGTGCCAATCGGTTTGGGCGTTGCGGGGAAGCGGAGTTGGCCATAAAGCCTCAGATCTTTCTGGAATAGAGTTGATCCCATTGCGGCCCCGTCGCAATTCGTTGGGGACCGGTCGAGACCTAGATGGCTGCGCTCAGCTTACCAATAAAGGGTGTCGGGCAAACCGATGATACGATCTTCGCGCTATCTTCTGGCGCTTTACCATCAGCGGTAGCGGTCGTTCGAATTTCCGGGCCACGCGCCGGGGAGGCGCTGCGCGCACTCATTGGACGATTGCCTGAGGCTCGCAAGGCGGTTCTTGCCCGAGTTCGCGATCCCGAGACCGCCGAATCGCTCGATCAAGCCCTTGCACTTTGGTTTCCGAGTCCGGCGAGTGAAACCGGGGAGGATATGGCCGAGGTGCAGCTACACGGAGGGCGGGCCGTCGTTGCAGCGGTATTCTCTGCTCTGAGAAAGTTCGAGGGGATGCGGTTAGCGGAGCCTGGGGAATTCACACGGCGCGCATTTGAACACGGCCGTCTCGACCTGACCCGGATCGAAGCCCTCGCGGATCTGATCTACGCGGACACAGAAGCACAGCGGCAGCAGGCATTCCGGCATATGCAGGGATTGCTTGGAGACAGGGCGGAGAGGTGGCGGCAAACCCTTATCGAGGCGATGGCTCTGGTCGAAGCGGCGATCGATTTCCCGGATGAAGGAGATGTGCCGGCGGATTTGTTGCAGCCCGCGCTGAACATTGCTGCTCGACTGTGTCACGAGATCGAGGAGACGCTGGCAACCAGCGTTCGTGGTGAACGGCTGCGCGATGGCTTAACGGTAGCGATTGCCGGCCCTCCGAACGTAGGGAAGTCCAGTCTGCTGAACCGCATCGCCCAGCGTGAGGCCGCGATCGTTTCCCCAGCACCGGGCACGACGCGGGACGTTATCGAGGTTCATTTGGATCTTGAGGGGTTTCCGCTCACACTGCTCGACACGGCGGGCATTCGCGACAGCTCAGAGCCGGTGGAGCAAGAAGGCATTCGGCGCGCGCGGACCCGCGCCGCGCGCGCCGATCTGGTTCTCTGGGTCACTGACCCCTCGAGCCGAATGGGAGAGCAGGCCTCCAGCGATTTGATTAACGGGAACGCGCTTTGGCTGATTACCAACAAGTGCGATGTGCTATCCGAAGCTGCAGTCGAGTCGTTGCGGAACCGTACAGCAGCTCATCCTTACTTTGCGATTTCGGCCAAAACCGGAGCGGGGGTGGAACATCTACTCGACGCGCTAGCCAATTTTGCTCGACTTTATTTCAAGCCGAGCGAGCCAGCGCTGGTAACCCGGGAACGTCAACGACAAATGCTGCAAGTCACGGAAGGTGCTTTGCGCCGAGCGGTCGGGGAGGGAGCGCGGGGGCGAGAAGAAGTTGTGGCGGAGGAACTGCGCGCTGCATCGCAGGCCTTGGGAAGGCTTGTCGGCCGAGTGGATGTTGAGGATGTGCTCGACGCGATTTTTGGCGACTTCTGTATCGGCAAATAAGAATGTTTCACGTGAAACAACCCGCGTGGATTTTCGCCAAGAGCAATATCAAATAGAGATGTGCCGTCAGGAGTGGTGATTGTGACGTATGACGTAATCGTAATCGGCGGGGGGCACGCGGGCTGTGAGGCCGCGGCTGCTGCTGCTCGGATGGGGGCCAGGACTGCGCTGGTGACGCACCAACTTGCGACCATCGGGGCCATGTCGTGCAATCCGGCGATTGGTGGCCTCGGCAAGGGGCATCTGGTGCGCGAGATAGACGCCCTGGACGGACTTATGGGCCAGGTAGCCGATCAGGGGGGAATCCAGTTCAGGGTTCTCAATCGGCGTAAAGGTCCCGCCGTCCGTGGCCCTCGCGCCCAAGCAGATCGCAGGCTCTACGCTCGCGCCATGCAGGACGCCATGAAGTCGGTTGCCCAGCTTGATATTGTCGAGGGTGAAGCAGAGGATATTGATTGGGACATACGCGCGACGGGCGTCCGTCTAAAGGACGGGCGCCGGTTCGGTGCCGGCGCTGTCGTACTGACGACCGGCACATTCCTACGCGGGTTGATTCATATCGGCGAAAAGCAGACCCCCGCGGGCCGAGTAGGTGAGGCTCCATCTGTTGGGCTCTCGGCGACTCTGGAGCGTCTTGGCTTTTCACTCGGGCGCCTAAAGACCGGCACTCCGCCGCGGCTTGATGGCCGCACGATCGACTGGGGTGCCCTGGAGATGCAGCCGGGGGATGATCCTCCGGAGCCCTTCTCCACACTGACCCGGGAGCTTCCGAACCCGCAAATCGAGTGTGCGATTACCCGAACCGTAGGCGAGACGCACGAGATTATCCGCGCCAACGTGCACCGGTCGCCTATGTACTCTGGGCAAATTCACAGCCGCGGCCCGCGGTATTGTCCCTCGATTGAAGATAAGATCGTCCGGTTTGGGGAACGTGATGGCCACCAGATCTTTTTGGAGCCGGAAGGGCTCGACGATCCCACGGTCTACCCCAACGGCATCTCGACCTCACTCCCCGAAGACGTACAGCAGGCTTTAGTCGCCAGTATCCCGGGCTTGGCTAGGGCGAAGATCATTCGGCCTGGCTATGCGATCGAATACGACCATGTCGACCCGCGCGAACTTCTCCCAACGCTGGAGACCAAGCGTTTGCCGGGCTTGTTTCTCGCGGGACAGATCAACGGCACGACAGGGTACGAAGAAGCGGCGGCCCAGGGTTTGGTGGCGGGTTTGAATGCGGCGGTGCGTGCAAGCGATGGTCAGCCCATCGTTTTTGACCGCTCTCAAGGCTACTCGGGCGTCATGATTGACGATTTGGTGACGCGGGGGGTGACCGAACCGTATCGCATGTTTACGTCGCGGGCCGAATACAGGTTGAGCTTGCGCGCGGACAACGCGGATCAGCGGCTCACGGATTTGGGCATCAAATTGGGGTGTGTTGGCCCCGAGCGCCGCAGGCACCACGTCGCCAAGATGGCCGACTTAACCGCGGCTTGTGAATACGCCAAATCGGTTTCAGTCACCCCGAACGAGGCACACAGGCATGGACTTTTACTCAACCGCGATGGCCAACGACGGTCCGCTTTTGAGATTCTCTCTTACCCTGCCACGGCTGCGGACGACCTCGCGCGTATTTGGCCAAAATTCAGAGAGTTTGCTCCGGATATTCTGAAGCAGGTCGAAATCAATGCGAAATACGCGGTCTATCTTGATCGTCAGACGGCGGACGTCGATGCGTATCGGCGCGACGAAAGCATGCTGTTGCCTAGCGATCTCGACTACGACGCAGTGCCTGGGCTCTCGAATGAGTGTCGGCAGAAACTCGCGTCTGCTCGCCCGTACACATTAGGACAGGCCAGCCGAGTCGATGGCATCACGCCAGCGGCGCTCACGCTCCTCGCCGCACATCTCCGGCGCCGCGGACGAGCCGCCCGTTTGGGCTAGCCGCTCCGCTCAGAATGGATGACCAAGCCCGCCAGATTGCTTTAGACCGCGAACGGGCGTTGGACCTTGTCCCGGTTTCACGTGAAACATTGTCTCGCTTGGATCGTTTCGTCGAGCTTCTTTTGGAGCGAAACCAAGTCACCAATCTCATCGCGAAATCGACGGTTGCGCATGTATGGACGCGGCACGTCGCTGACTCGCTCCAACTCCTGCCCTTGGCCCAAGGCCGCACCTGGGCGGATCTCGGATCGGGCGGCGGCTTTCCCGGGCTTGTAATTGCCTGCGCGATGGAAGAGCCGCATAGCGGCGTGGTGCACCTGATCGAAAGCCGCGACCGCAAAGCTGCGTTTCTGCGCGAGGCAGCTGCCATCATTGGAATGCCTGCTATCGTCCATCGTGGGCGCGTGGAAGAGGTCTCCCCAAAGTTGGGGCCTGTCGACATCGTCACGGCGCGCGCACTCGCGCCGTTGCCAAAGCTGCTTGAATATATCGAGCCGCTAGTGACCAATGGGGCTAAAGCCCTGTTGATGAAGGGCCAAGATCTAGAGACCGAATTGACCCAAGCGGCTAAATATTGGAAAATTCAGGCCGAGATCGTACCCAGCAAGACAGACCCGTCAGGCCGTATCCTGGTCGTTTTTGAACTGGCCCGGTCGGACCGCGGGAGGCAACAGAGATCCCGCGATGTCCGATGATATTGCGACCCTCGGTAGCGAATCGCCTGCAAGGCAGCCCCTTGTTGCGCCGCGCGTCTTGGCCATTGCGAACCAAAAAGGTGGCGTGGGGAAAACGACAACCGCGATAAATCTAGGCACCGCGCTCGCCGCGACAGGTGAGTTCGTCTTGATCATCGACGGGGATCCGCAAGGAAATGCGTCAACCGGCCTTGGCATCGATCGCCGGAACCGGCGATTTTCGACTTACGACGTGCTTGCCGGCGAGGCGGCGATCCGTGACGCCGCATTACCCACGGCAGTTCCGAACTTGCATCTCCTGCCTTCGACCATGGACCTCTATGGCCTCGAGCTCGAGATCAGCCAGGCGCGCGACCGGGCCTACCGGTTGCGCGACGCTCTCCGACACATCAACGACGGGCCAGGCGTTCCGTACACGTACGTGTTGATTGACTGTCCGCCGGCGCTCAACCTTCTCACGCTGAATGCGATGGCTGCCGCCAATGCCATCCTGGTTCCGCTGCAATGCGAGTTCTTCGCGTTGGAAGGGCTTTCGCAACTGCTGAAGACCGTTGATCAAGTCAAGGAAACACTTAATCCGGGCTTGGCCATTCATGGCATCGTGCTGACGATGTTTGACGCCCGTAACAATCTCTCAAATCAGGTTGTTGCTGACGTGCGCGAGTTCATGGGCAAAAAAGTTTATGACACCGTTATCCCACGCAATGTGCGGGTCTCTGAGGCGCCGTCCTACGGAAAGCCGGTTTTGGTCTACGATCTCAAATGCCCGGGCAGCGAAGCTTACCTGCGGTTGGCAACCGAGGTGATCCAGCGTGAAAAGGAATTGAAATTGCTGGAACCAGGTCAGACCGCTTCATAACGCCTCTACGAACGCCATCAACAACAAGGATGGCCAGCATAAGAACTCATACTCACTGACGAGGAATGACCCGTATGGCCGAAGAAGCATCACGATCGCGGTTGGGCCGTGGGCTCGCATCCCTGATCGGTGATCTCGGTGCGGAGGCAAATGATCGAGGGCGCACGCAGCGCCGGGTCCCGATCGAACTGCTCAAACGCAATCCTTACAATCCGCGTCGTGCCTTCTCAGAAGCCCAGCTTGACGAGCTTGCTCAATCGATCCGGGACCGCGGGATTATTCAACCGCTTATTGTGCGTCCGGCCGGCAATGACAATTATGAAATCGTTGCCGGCGAGCGGCGGTGGCGGGCGGCTCAGCGCGCCGGCCTTCATGAGGTTCCGGTTGTTGTTGTCGAGGTCAATGATCGTGAGGCGTTCCAACTTGCGATTATCGAAAATGTCCAGCGTGCCGATCTCAATCCGATTGAAGAGGCGAACGCCTATCAGAGATTGGCTACCGAATTCGATTATAGCCAGGAGGAGGTCGCCAAAACCGTTGGCAAGAGCCGGCCACACGTGGCGAATACGTTGCGGCTTCTCAAACTGACCAGGCCGGTCCAGGAATTAATCACGGCGAACAGGCTGGACGCCGGGCACGCGCGCATTCTGGTTGGGCTCGATGACCAGGAAGAGTTGGCTAACCTGATCGTCGAGCGCGGATACAGTGTGCGTCAGGTCGAGGCGATGATTCGCGAGCGCACCGCTCGCACTGCGATCGCGCCACGTGAACCTCGATCGAAGGATCCCAATTCGCGCGCCTTCGAAAAGCGCCTGACCGATGCGCTCGGATTACAAGTGACCCTCAACCAGCGCGGAGACGGGGGTATCTTGCACATCCGGTACAGCAATCTCGATCAGCTCGACGACATTGCGCGTAAGCTCGAGGGGACTCGCTAGTATTATTCTCGTCCGCGGGCGCGCATGGATGTAGCCAGCAGTGCCCGACTGGCAATTGTATCTGCCAACTCGCCCCGCAAACGTGTTTCGAATGTCGCGTCTGCGAGGTGAGCGATGGCGCGTTCCAGGCGTGTCGACGTCCAGTTGCGGAGCGCCATTTCAACGAGCTTTTCCCGGCGAAAATGAACTCGCATCCCGCGTAGCGCCTCGGCAATCGACACACCGCTTTCTACGTCTAGACGTGTTCGGTGCAGCTGTGACGCAAGTCGCAAGGCGGCGCCGACAATGACGGTGGCCGGGGTCCCTTCGCTACGCGCCTTTGTAAATTGTCGGTCCACTTCGTGTGACTGACCTGCAAACACCGCGTCCGCGATAGCGTCGAAAGTGGGGGCACTTGCATCGGTGATGATGGCGACGACGTCATCCACGTCCACGCGATCGCTCCCGCGGCTGTAAAGCGTGAGTTTCTGGAGCTCGCTGCGCGAAGCAAGGCGATCTCCGCCCAATGATGCAACCAGGAGCGCGCGCGCATCAGCAGTAATTGCCAGCCCGGCATCACGCAATTCTTGATCGATTAAACGACCCAAGTCGCGCTCGGCATCCGGATAGCAGGCGAAAGAAGCAACGATGGGGGCCTTTTCGCACAGATTTCGCAGCGGCGCCCCCCGGGTGAGATCGCCGGCCTCGATCATCACGCGGCAATCAGGACCCGGCGGCGCATTGATCAATTTTTCGACGGCAGCAGAAAAATTCCTCGGGCCGGCCCGGACCAAAACCGCGCGCCGTCCGCCAAACAATGGAATCGTATGAGCTTCCTCGACCAATCGCTCCGGTGTTTCCGCCAAGGCATCTCCGTCGAGGCGAGCAAGACTGAACGGATCATTGGGGTCCTCGACCGCGCGCGCGACCAAAGCCTGAATACGCTCGCGCACCAAGCCGGCATCCGGGCCAAAAATCAGGACAATCGGCTGCTTACCGCGTGCCAAAAACGAGTCGAATTCAGAGCTCTTAAGGGCGACCATTGTGTTGAATGAGCGAGCCCAACCGGGCAGGGCTTACGAGCCCGCCACAAAGAATGATGTGAGCCGAGATCGGATGTTCTCCGCTATTTGTTGCGCGGCTCGATTTTCCGCGTCTCGCAAACCTCTGCTTCGAGCAAACCGCTGCTGCTCACCGGGAGTATCAAAAGAAACGGGGGCAACGGCAGAAGCCGCCAGGACGACTCTGCCGGTCCGCAAGTCGGTGAGCTGATATGTGGCCGTCAAATTGTAGACGTCTGTGCTCGAGCGTCCCGTCTGCAAATCCACGCTGGTCGTATAGCGCGAGGGTATCAGCCGAATCTTAAGCGAATGGGTTGGCGACCCGCCACCACTCCCGCCCTGCAGGGCGAAGAGGAGGTCGTTGCGCAGTTCGACGCCTATCCGGGCGTCGTCCGTGCCCGTTGTGGCGTCTATCTGCTCGACGTCCACCGCGTTCAATGCTGTCGAAACGGCTGGGCCGCCGGTCGTGGTCTGCGTGCCATACAAAGGCTGAAAACAGCCTGCGGTTGTACCGGCAAGCGCCAGAATAAGAACGACTCGGAACAGTGGCCCCATCACATACCCCTCAAGCAACTATATTGACGATCCTTTGGGGCACGACGATGACCCGTTTCGGTCTTTTGCCTTCCAGGGCTCGTTGAACGAGAGGCAGGGCTAAAACGGCCGCCTCAACGTGCTGCTGATCGGCATCGCGGGCGACCGTGACATCCGCCCGCTTTCGGCCGTTGACCTGCACCGGCAACGTAATGGTGTCCTCGACAAGGAGGTCCGGCTCCAGCTCGGGCCATTCTTGCTGTGCGACCAGTGTGTCGTGTCCGAGCACCGCGTAACACTCTTCCGCCAGGTGCGGCATCATCGGATGAAATAGGGCGACCAGGATCTCAGCCGCTTCTCGTATCGCCCACCGCAGGTCCGCGGTGACGGTCCTCTGCTTGGCGTTGTTGACCGCCTCGCTCAGCTCGTTTGTAAGTTCGTAGATTTGCGCGACGCAGACGTTGAAATGCAGCTTCTCGATTTCGTCTGAAACGCGTGCCAACGCTTTATGAGCAGCTCTACGAACGTCGAGGGCACTTTGCCCGAAGGCTTGAGGCCGTTCCGCGGGTGCGGAAGCGGCGATTTCGGAACAGTCGCCAATGAGCCGCCATAACCGCTGGGCAAATCGCCAAGCCCCTTGAACGCCACGCTCGGTCCAATTGACGTCACGGTCTGGCGGCGAGTCCGACAGCATGAACCAGCGCGCCACGTCGGCGCCATAGCTGCTGATGATGTCGTCTGGATCAACGGTGTTGCGCTTCGACTTCGACATTTTTTCAATGGGGCCGATCTGCACCGCTTCACCCGTTGCGATGAGGGCCGCGCGCCGATGATCGTCTGCGCCTTCGATCTTGACTTCCGTCGGCGCGGCCCAGCTGCCGTCAGCCTTCTGGTACGTCTCGTGCACCACCATTCCTTGAGTGAACAAGCCGGCGAATGGTTCGTCGAGGCCGACGTGGCCCGCGACTTTCATGGCTCTCGTAAAGAAGCGGCTGTACAGCAAGTGCAAAATGGCGTGTTCAATCCCGCCAATATATTGATCAACAGGCATCCACGCGTCGGCGATCTCGCGCTGTGTGGGTGCCTCTGCAATCCAGGGATCGGTGAAACGAACGAAGTACCAGGACGAATCCACAAAGGTGTCCATGGTATCAGTTTCGCGCCGGGCCTCCCCTCCGCATGCCGGACATGTTACGGGCTTCCAGCTCGGATGGCGGTCGAGCGGATTTCCTGGGCGGTCGAACGTCACGTCGTCCGGCAAGGTTACCGGCAAATGCTGCTCCGGAACCGGGACTGCCCCGCACTTTTCGCAATGAATGATCGGGATCGGGCAACCCCAATAGCGCTGACGCGAAATTCCCCAATCACGGAGCCGGAAATTGACTTGCCGCTGCGCGACAGGGCGATTGCCGTGCAGCGTCGTTTCAAGTCGCCGCGCAACCTCATCCTTTGCTTGCTCGATCGTCATTCCGTCGAGAAAGCGTGAATTGATGAGCCGGCCGTCACCGTCATAGGCGACATCCGTGATGACAAACTTGGCCGGGTCTTGTCCTGGGGGACAGACCACGGGCGTGTTGCCTAACCCATATTTGTTGGAGAATTCAAGATCGCGCGGGTCATGTGCCGGACAGCCAAAGATGGCACCGGTCCCGTATTCCATCAACACAAAATTGGCGACGTAAACAGGCAGCTTCCAATCCGGATCGAATGGATGAATGGCTTTCATTCCAGTGTCGAAGCCGAGCTTCTCGGCTTTGTCGATCAGCTCTTGAGCCGTGCCGTGCCGTTTGCATTCGGCGATGAACTTGGCGAGCGCCGGGTTTTTCTCCGCTGCCGCCGTCGCCAAAGGGTGATCCGGCGACAAGGCCATGAACTTGGCGCCGAACAGCGTGTCATGCCGAGTGGTGAAAATATCGAGCTCACGCTCTCCCTTCGGAGTCGTTGACGGATCGAGTTCGAACCGGATCAACAGACCTTCAGAGCGGCCGATCCAATTCTTTTGCATCAGCCGCACTTTGTCTGGCCAACGCTCGAGCCGATCGAGCGCGTCCAGCAGCTCCTGGGCGAAATGTGTAATCTTGAAAAACCATTGGGTCAGTTCGCGCTGCTCAACGAGCGCCCCCGATCGCCAGCCGCGCCCGTCGATGACCTGCTCATTTGCGAGCACCGTCTGGTCAACCGGATCCCAGTTTACCTTGGACTTCTTGCGCTCAACCAACCCGGCGCGCACGAAATCGAGAAACATTCTCTGCTGGTGCTTGTAGTAGCTCGGATCGCAGGTTGCGATCTCACGCCTCCAATCAAGCGACAGCCCCATTGACTTGAGCTGAGCTCGCATCGCGGCGATGTTGTCGTAGGTCCACGCTCGCGGATGAATTTTGCGCTCGATCGCGGCGTTCTCGGCCGGCATGCCGAACGCGTCCCAGCCCATCGGATGCAGGACGTTGAACCCTCTGGCGCGCTTATAGCGGGCGACGACATCTCCCATCGCATAGTTGCGCACGTGACCCATATGGATCCGTCCGGACGGATAGGGGAACATCTCCAACACGTAGTAGCGCGGTCGCGGGTCGTCGTTGCGGGTCGCGAACACGCCGCGCTCGTCCCATACCTTCTGCCAACGGAGTTCCGCCTCACGGGCGTTATAACGCTCAGTACTCATTGAATCGGTGGTTCACGTCTCAAAGGGGTGCCGGACTAGGGCATGAAAGCCGTAAGGAGGTCAACGGGGCGCCGGTTTCCGGACCAGGGGATTTTGTTGGAGAGAGCGGCGGCCAAGCCTGTTTCCAGAGATTGCGAGCATCATTATCTGACATTTGGAAGCAAGGAGCGGAGTGCCAGCACCCGGGAGAGCCCTTACTTCGACCGGCAGGAAACGGGCACACAGTCGCCCAAACCTGAAGGAGAAGGCAAATGTTGTCCAAGACGACAACTTCGAGTTCCGACGCAGCCTGCTTCAGCGGAGATGAAGCACGTTGGGATGCGGTTCGCCGACGCGACCGTGCAGCTGATGGGGCGTTCTATTATTCAGTTCGTACCACGGGCGTCTATTGCCGGCCTTCGTGTGCGGCGCGCCTGCCAAAACGGGACAATGTGGCGTTTCATCTCACCTGTACCGATGCGGAGGCGGCGGGCTTCCGCCCGTGCAAGCGCTGCCGGCCTAATGAGCTGGGACTGGACGCGCGCCGTGCCGCGGCGGTTGCCAGGGCCTGCGCGCTGATCGACGCGGCAGAAGATATGCCGAAGCTCGAGGCGCTTGCCGACGCAGTGGGGCTCAGCCCATTTCACTTCCATCGCATATTTAAGTCGGTCACCGGGCTCACTCCGAAAGCCTATGCGGACGGGCGTCGCGCTCAACGTGTCCGCACCGAATTGACCCGCAGCGAGACGGTGACCGAGGCCATCTATGGCGCTGGGTTCAACTCCAATGGCCGCTTCTATGCTGAATCGGATCACCTGCTCGGGATGACACCGACCGAATTTCGCGCGGGTGGGAATGGTAGCATCATTCACTTTGCGGTTGGCGAGTGCTCGCTCGGCTCGATTCTCGTGGCGGCAACCGCCAAGGGCGTGTGCGCGATCGAATTCGGCGATGATCCAGATGCGCTCGTTCGGGGACTGCAGGATCGTTTTCCGAAAGCGAAGCTCGTCGGCGGGGATCCTGCATTCGAACAAACGGTAGCGCACGTCGTCGGGTTCATCGAATCCGCAACCCAGTCACTTGACCTGCCGCTCGATTTGCGTGGGACGGCGTTTCAACAGCGCGTATGGAGCGCAATTAGCGACATCCCCCGCGGAGCGACGGCTAGCTATGGGGAGCTTGCCAACCGGATCGGTCATCCGACCGCAACGCGAGCCGTCGCCCAGGCTTGCGCTGCCAATCCGGTGGCCGTCGCCATCCCTTGTCATCGGGTTGTGCGCCGGGACGGCGGATTGTCCGGCTATCGCTGGGGTGCGGAGCGCAAGCGGGCGCTGCTGCGCCGGGAAG